>PMMJ01000412.1 GCA_003162255.1 Acidobacteriaceae bacterium
GCGAGCGCATAGGCGAAGCAGTCACCGAAATTCAGCCCTGCCACGTGGCGGCCCTTGCCGAAGTCGTGGAAGGCCTGGCGCGCGAGATGCGCCTGCTCGACAGTCACGGGTTCGATCACAATGCCAATGCGGCGAAACAGTGCGTCGCATTGCTGGGCGACCTCCATGCCGAATTGACTCTCGATGACAATCGAGAGTTCGATGAAATTCCCGGCGGATATACGGCAGCGCGGGGCGAGGCTGATGGCTTGGATATAGAGTTCGGCATCCGGTTCCTCCGCTAGGATGGCGACGAGCGGCGAAGAGTCGAGGATCATTTGGGAAGGCCGTGTTCGTCGTACAGGAGCTCAGCATGATCAAGATACGGACCTTTGATGTGGGCGGCTGCGCGCTTGGCAATCGCCCGGATGTCGGTGGCGAGCATTTCGGGATTGCGCCTCTGGAGACGTTCATAGCGCTCCCGCAGAGCTTCTGTGACGGTGTGGGTCATCGTTTCGCCGGTGGCTTGGGCGATCGCCTGTGCGAGACGGTGGGCTTCCGGATCCTTGACGTTGAGGCTCATGGTGTTTCTACCTATCTGTACCAATCTTCTACCTTCTATCATAGCCGATCTCCCGGCTCACCGCAAGGGCCGGCCACTTCAATCCGCGGCGTGAAGAAGATATTGAGTTCGCCATTTGTTCGCTATAAGGGGAGTATTGCAATCAGTGGAACACACTCGCTAGGTATTTGGCTTTTGCCTGCGCCTGGGTGCAACCAGTACGGCTACGGCCTTCATCGTTGGCATTGGTNNCCGAGCCCCAAGTTTGTGCAACCCGGTTGCACAGTGACGGCCAACCGAATCCCAAGCGGGCCGGGACGGCCCATTTTAAGTTGAGCAACTCCTGGGAGAAAGGCTACGTCGCCTCCTAGGGACCAGGCACTCCCAAAGTTCCCTTTGTCTCCACGTGAAATATGTGCTACACGTATTCTACGTGAAACTGGGAGGCAACCATGACGACTTCACGGAATGGCGGGAAGCAGAACGTCACGATAAGTCTGAGTCGGCAGCTGCTCAAGAAGGCCAAGATTCTCGCTGCCCGACATGAAACTTCGATCAGTGGCCTCCTTGCCAAGGAGATCGAGTTCCTCGTTGGCGACGAAGAAGCGTACAACCGCGCCGAACGGCAGGCTAGGGCGATTCTCGACAAAGGATTTCACATGGGCGGAACAATCCGAGCGGGCCGGGACGAATTGCATGAGCGATAGGACATTTGTCGATACGAATGTGTTGATTTACGCTCACGACGTCGATGCCAAAGCAAAGCATGAAGCCGCGAAGATGGTTCTCCATGAGCTTTGGAGCGAACGGACTGGCGTTCTCAGCATGCAGGTGCTGCAGGAATTCTACGTGAATGTCACGCGAAAGATTCCGCATCCGATATCGAAAGAATCGGCCCGCCTTGTTGTTAGCAGCTACGCAATCTGGTGCGTCGACACCACACCTGCTGAAATCTCAACTGCATTTAGAATCGAGGATGAATCCCAGATCGGATTCTGGGATGCTCTCATTGTCGCGTCTGCTCTCAAAAGTGGTGCCAATCGGATCCTCTCGGAAGACCTGAACGCGGGACAGACGATCGCAGGTATGCGTATCGAAAACCCCTTCGCAACTCTCACTGATTTGTGAGAGCCTGCCCCTTTCCCGATTCAGCTGGATCACGCCCGCCACCGTCGCGTTGAGATAACCCCGCGAGGACTTGGGACCCGCCCGGAGGATTCCGAATGGATGGTGGCGGGGTTCGGTCGAGAGCCTGGGCTTTGTCACCAGGTCTCTTGCCAACCATCGAGGTAGCGGTGCCGGTAACGGCGCGGGCAGCTGCAGTACCGACCGGCGTGGGTGTGCCGCATCAGAGAACGCAGACTTTCCAATGGCGCTCCTGCGCTGTCCAATCCCCGCCGCCGTGATTTATCCTTACCTTTCCCCGAGGATCAACTGTGATCAAGCGACTCTTGTGGATTCCGCTCGCCGCGCTCTGCATCTTACCTGGAAAGAAATGTATTCCCGCGGTTGCTCGACCAAGGAATGTATGCGCAGGAGCAGCATGGGATGTTCATTGACATAGGCACTCCGGCGGACTATGCGCGCGCTCAGCTTTTGCGATTCTCTTGACGAGGCCGTGGTTCGGGGGCAGCCTTTCGGCTCCTTCGCGAACGGAGTCGTTAGATCATTCCAATCCGCAGCTTACGTGGGGGAAAGTGAATGACAAATACTAATAATTTCGAACATCGCGTGAGCCGATCGATCCAAGCTTCAATCGCTGTCAAGGAGCTTCTGCTCAGAAGCCCGGAGGTAGTGTCTGTTGTGGCCAAGGTAAGCGAACTCTTGGTCGACGCATTCCGAGAAGGGAACAAGGTACTTCTGTTTGGCAATGGCGGAAGCGCGGCGGACGCACAGCATATCGCTGCGGAGTTTGTGGGACGCTTCGCCTTTGATCGGCCCGCCCTATCAGCGTTGGCTCTGTCTGTAAACACTTCATGTGTGACGGCGGTCGGCAATGACTACGGTTTTGATCGAGTCTTCTCACGACAGATTGAAGCTTTGGCACGTCCTGGGGATGTCGCGATCGGCATCTCGACCAGCGGCAACTCCCTCAACGTAGTTCGCGCTGTGTCGGTCGCCAAGAACATGGGGGTGCACACGGTTGCGTTGACCGGTTGCACGGGAGGGGAACTTAAGAACGCGGCGGATCACTGCATCTGTGTCCCATCAACAGAAACCGCGCGCATTCAGGAGTGCCACATCCTGATTGGCCACATCATTTCAGAGTTGGTGGAGCAGACGATTTTCGATCATGAGAGCGGCGCTCCTCGATCGTAATGGTGTAATCAACCGGAAAGCCCTCAAGGGCGAGTATGTGACGCTATGATCAGTGTGTGCGCAACGCTTTCCATCCCCCATTTGTATTCGGTCTTTGACCGAGCCTGGCTGCAACCAATGCGCCCGTCATCGCCGGCATTGCTTCTTGAGTGGAACAGGGCACTGAGGCCCAAGTTTGTGCAACCTGGTTGCACAGCGCGCCCAACCGCGTCCCAAGCCCCACTTTGATTAAGTGATCGGCTGGATCGAGATTCGATGCTGCACGCTCCGGGTGCTGAAGCATACCCCGGACAGTTCCCGACTCGCATTGGCCGCGCGATGGTTTCCAGTTTGTTGCGCCGTGATAGAGCTGGAGCAATACGCAGTCTCTTCCGGGCACGCGACCATCAGGACCATCAGGGCGTTACGCTTGACGTACGGCGTATTTTTTACTATACTGCATTCATGATCGTTAGTTTCCGGGACAAGGAAACTGCCGCCTTCGCGGCGGGAAAACGTGTCAAAGCCTTCTCGGGCATCGAACGCGCCGCCCGTCTGAAACTGGACCGGCTCGAAGCGGCCCTGACGCTCAGCGACCTTGCCGTTTTGCCTGGAAACAGGTTCGAGGCCCTGAAGGGCAGCCGGAAAGGCCAAGACAGCATCCGCGTCAACGACCAGTGGCGTGTTTGCTTCGAATGGCCAGAACGCTCCCCCGGTCCGGCGAATGTTGAAATTGTCGATTA
>PMMJ01000542.1 GCA_003162255.1 Acidobacteriaceae bacterium
ACTTGCACCACGGGCTGCTAGGCCCGAGGCAAGTCATTGATCGAGATCGCTTGAATGCCAGGACCTCGCGTTCTACTACCCGTTGACGTGATCCGGCATTACCTCCAGTGATCGAGGAGGCTGCTACTACGGTCACTGCGAATTTATTCCACGCCCAACGTCGCCAGCGACTCTTCCAAAGACTGCAAGTCGATCAGCAGCTGCCGGCCTTGCGTCTGCACTTCTTCCAATTCGTCGAAGGCGCGGAACAGCCGCATCTTGACGGCGGCGTACTGCTCGGAATCGACGAGGGGGCGTCCGTGGGCTTCGGCCCAGCCAGCGACGATCTGGTGCGGAAGAAAAATACTGACCGCGTAAGTCAGCTTGCGGTCGGAGGTAACGTCGAAGATGTACTCGTTAGCATCGGACCCTTTCGCACCGGATACCGCCGCAGGACGTTTCCCGACGAAGTAATACTGGTAAACGTAACCTTGTGATCCAGTATAGGTTTTGAGGCGGCGGATAGTCATAGAGTCGCTTCGAGCTACGAGCTTCGGGCCGCGAGCGAACACGAATCGGTTGCTCAAAGCTCGCAGCCCGAAGCTCGCGGCTGCTTCTATATCTTCGCCTCGCGCAAACGTTTCACCGCCGTCTCTGACGTCACCGGAGAATAATAAATCTCCTTGAACGTGTACGACCTGGCCTTGGCCTCGAGAATCGGCAGAATCTCGATGTGCCAGTGGTAGTCGTCATCGAGAGTCTTCCAATATCCGAGCACGGCCGACGGATGCTGGCTGTTGGGCGAAGTATGAAGCACGAGGTGGAAGGCCTCGGTCACCGTGCGTATACGTTGCAGGGTGCGCCGCAGGAGCGCGGCCAGATCGGTCAGGCTGCCTACGCGCGATGAACCAGTGCGCTCGAACGAAGACTCATGGCTGCGAGGCATGATCCAGGTTTCGTAGGGCACGCGCGGAGCATAGGGGCAGAAGGCCACATAATCTCCGCGAATTTCAACGATGCGCAGGTTCTGCCGCTCTTCCTGCGCCAGAATATCGCAGAAGACGCAGCGCTCCTTGCTCTCGAAATAGTCGCGTGCGGCCCGCAGTTCGTAGAGCACGCGCCGCGGCACGAACGTGGTTGCGGTCAGCTGCGAGGTGGGATGGTCGAATTCCTGTCCGGCGGCGGCGCCGTAATTCTTGAAAATGCTGACGTACTTGAGCCGGCTGTCGCGCTTCAAATCCTGAATTCGTTGCGCGGCCAGACGCAGGAATTGTTCGACTTCGACGTCGCTGGCATTCCAGAGATGCCCGTCGTGGCGCGGATTCTCGATCAGTACTTCATGCGCGCCGACCGATCCCATGCGGTCGTAGAGCCCGTCGCCGCGCCGCGCCGCCTCGCCTTCGATGTGGTAGAGCGCATTAGGATGGACGACGGAGCGCGCCGACCATGCGCTGCCATTTACGCCCGGCAGGTTGGCGATGACTTGGGCAGGCTTGGCGGACGGACCGCAAAAGCGGCATTCTTTGGAATGCGGAGTGGGTTCGATGACATCGTCGCCGGTAATCACCCAGGAACGAGTGATGGGATCTTTGCGAAGTTCCATGGGCTAAGGAGAACAAAAGAATTGGTAATTTGCAATTGGTGATTTGTAATTTGAGAACCTTTCCACCGGTTGCCGGGATGCTCAGCGGCGAATTGCAAATTACAAAATTACCAATTACAACTTAGCAATTACCAATTCCCCCATGTCCGAGCCCTCGACGCCGCTGATGCGGCAGTATGCCGCCATCAAGAAAGAGCATCCCAACGCCCTGCTGTTCTTCCGGCTCGGGGATTTCTACGAGCTGTTCTTCGACGACGCGGTGCTGGCCGCCCGCGAACTGCAGATCACGCTGACCTCGCGCAATAAAGAAAAAGGCGTGGCCATCCCCATGTGTGGCGTGCCCTACCACGCTGCCGAGGGCTATATCGCAAAGCTGATCCGGCGCGGGTTCAAGGTAGCGGTTTGCGAACAGGTGGAAGACCCGCGCCTGGCGAAGAAGTTGGTGCGCCGCGAGGTGACGCGCGTGGTCACGCCGGGCACGGCAGCGGATTCGTCGCTCAACGCCGAGGAAAACAACTTCCTGGCGGCGGTGGCCACGGTCGGAGATCGCGTCGGCTTTGCGGCGCTCGATCTTTCAACCGGCGAGTTTCGCGCGACCGAGTTCGCGGGAGAATCGGCTGGACGCCGCATTCAAGAAGAACTTGAACAATTGCGTCCAAAAGAAATGCTGTATGGATCTTCAGCTCCGCTGCTGGAGCAGTCTGCGCACGTCAGTGCACGTGTGGGGACGGGCGTCTCGCCCGTCCAGCGCGAAGCTCCGACTCACCATACCGGCACTGCGCCCGTCGCTCGAGTTTCCGGCAGCGGCTGGGCCGAGACTCCCTTGGACGACTGGATCTTCGCTCCCGACCACGCCATTCCGCTGCTGGAGAATCACTTCGGCGTGCTCTCGCTCGAGGGCTTTGGACTGGCCGGCAAACAGGCGGCGGCTTCGGCGGCGGGCGCGATCCTTTATTACATCCGATCAACGCAGCGCGGCACGCTCGATCATGTGGACCGCATCGGCTTCTACGAGCGCCAGAATTGCCTGGTGCTCGATGCCGTGACCGTGCGCAACCTGGAGCTGATTGAACCGCTCTTCGCGGGAACCGATGCCGGAGTGACTCTGTTCCGTTGCATGGACGCGACCGTCACGCCGATGGGCAAGCGCTTGCTGCGTACCTGGATGCTGCGCCCGTCGCTGGATCGGACCGAGATCGAGGGCAGACTGGATTCCGTTGAAGTGCAGGTCAAAGATACGGTGCGGCGCGAAGAACTGCGGCGTGCGCTCGATGGAATTCTCGACCTCGAACGTCTGCTGAGCCGGGTCACGCTGGAAACCGCGAATCCACGCGATGTGCTGGCTCTGGCAGCATCGCTCGCAAGAATTCCCAAGGTGCGAACGGTATTGGCGGAGCTATCGGGGGAACTATCGAAAGAACGACTGACGGCGGCGCGGCTAGTCGCGCTGCACGCCGCGATCGACGAACTCAAAGACCTCCGGGAGAAGATCGATCGCACGCTGGTTCCAGAGCCTCCGCTCACGCTGAGCGATGGCGGGGTAATCGCCGCCGGCGTCGACAAAGATCTGGACGAACTCCGCGACCTGAGTCGCAACTCGAAGCAGTACTTGGTGCGAGTGGAGCAGCGTGAACGCGAGCGCACGGGAATCGGCTCGCTCAAGGTAAAGTTCAATTCCATTTTTGGTTATTACATCGAGATTTCGAAAGCGAACCTGCACCTCTCGCCCGCCGACTACGAGCGCAAGCAGACGCTGGTGAATGCCGAACGCTTCACCACTCCCGAACTGAAAGAATATGAGTCGAAGATTCTCGATGCTCAGGAGAAGATTGTCGAAATCGAGCGCCGTCTGTTTGCCGAATTGCGTTCCGCCATTGCCGCCGAGGCTAAGCGCATCCGGCAAACCGCGCTGGCCCTGGCGGAAGTGGATGTCCTGGGCTGCCTGGCGCACATTGCGGCGCTGCGAAATTACTGCCGGCCGCGGTTCGAGCAAACTTTCGACGAACCTGAGAAGACCGCGGACATCGCTGATGGAGCGCCGGGCGTCCCCGCCCGGCCATTCGATCTGGAAGTTGTCGAGGGCCGTCATCCGGTAATCGAACTGCAGGAACTCGCGGCAGGGAGCGAGCGCTTCGTCCCCAACGATCTGTTTCTGGATGCTTCGACGCAGAACATCATAGTGCTTACCGGCCCGAACATGGGCGGCAAGAGCACCTATCTGCGGCAGGCGGCGCTGATCGTGATCATGGCGCAAATGGGCTCGTTCGTTCCAGCGCGTGCCGTGCGCCTGGGCATTGTGGACCGCGTCTTCACGCGCATAGGGGCAAGCGACAACCTGGCCCGGGGCCGCTCGACGTTCATGGTCGAGATGACGGAGACCGCAGCGATTCTGCACACCGCGACGGCACGTTCCTTGATCCTGTTAGACGAAGTCGGGCGCGGCACTTCCACCTATGACGGCTTGGCGATCGCCTGGGCCGCCATCGAATATCTCCATGCGCGCGTACGGGCCAAGACATTATTTGCCACGCACTATTTCGAGTTGACCGAGTTGGCGGAACAATTGAGTGGAGTGAAGAACTATCACGTGTCCGTCAAAGAGGCGGGCGGAAGCGTAGTTTTTCTGCGCCGCGTCGAACCGGGCGCCGCCGACCGCAGCTACGGAATCGAAGTCGCCAAGCTGGCAGGATTGCCAAGCGAAGTCGTGGTGCGAGCGCGCGAGGTGCTGGCTGAGCATGAATCGTCTGAGCGCCAGCTTTCGAGCCATCTGACGCCAGGCAGTTCAACAGAGCCGGAGCGTCCCACGCAGTTGACCATCTTCACCCCGCTGTCGCAGCCCGTGCTGGAAAAGCTGCGCGAAGTAGATTTGAACCGTCTGACACCGCTCGAAGCGCTAAACTTGCTGGCGGAGTTGAAGAAAGAAATCTAACCGCCGGGACGCGGAGTACGCCGAGAAAAACAGGCCGATGACCCAGAGTGTAGGCAACAGAGAACATCCCGTCTGTCCCTAGGTTCCTACGTGCAAGACGTGGTGGATCGCCTGCCCCATTTGAGATCCAAGGACGCCAACTTGAAGCAGCAGATGCAAGACTCGCTCAGCGAGCACAAGTGGTGCATCGACAAGCACGGCAAAGATTTGCCGCAGATTCGTAATTGGAAGCAGAGCAAGAAACTACTGATGAGCGCGTCCTCTAAGTTCGTACGCCCGGATGCATCGAAGGTGGCAAATACGAAAACGCCTTCCGCTGGGACGCTGCACGGTTTGGACTGGTTGAATTTTTTTCTCGCTGACGTTCAGTCGGGAGTCGGACCATTCCTCGCGATTTACCTGGCTGGCTATAAGTGGGACGAAGAGCGCGTCGGGCTCGCACTCATGGTCGGCGGGATCGCCGGAATCCTGACTCAAACCCCGGCTGGCGCCATGGTCGACCGCCTGCAATCCAAACGTGCTTTGATTGCCGCAGGGGTCGTTGCTCTAGCGGCAGGGGCATTGCTGATTGCGTTCATGCCAACTTTTTGGTCCGTGATGTCGGCCCAGATCCTGATTGGCGGCACTTCCAGCATCTTTGGACCGGCCATCTGCGCCGTTTCGCTCGGGGTCGTGGGACACAAGTTATTCGATCGCCGCCAGGGACGTAATCAGACTTTCAACTCGGCCGGCAACGTCGTTGCCGCGGTGTCGATGGGCCTGCTGGGTCACTTCCTTTCCGATCGCGGCATCTTTTTCTTCGTGTTCGTCCTTGCGTTCCCGACCATTCTCACTCTTCTCATCATCCGCCCCGATGAAATCGACTACGGGCGCGCGCGGGGCGCGAAAGAAGGCCAAGAAGGCGGCAAGCCCGTTGCAGCGCGCGAACTGCTCGAGGACCGGCCGCTGCTCATTTTCCTCGTCTGCGCGGTGATGTTTCACTTTGCCAACGCCGCGATGCTGCCGCTCTTGGGAGAAATGCTGGCCAAAGGTCAGGGCCGGAACTCTATGATGTTCATGTCAGCATGCGTGGTGACCACGCAGCTAGTCGTCACCTGCCTCGCTGCCTGGACGGGGAGAAAGGCGGGGCTGTGGGGCAGAAAGCCGCTCTTACTCATCGCATTCGGAGTGCTGCCGGTTCGCGCCATACTCTACACGCTCACCAGGAACACGGGCGCGCTGGTTGCGATCCAAATCCTCGATGGTGTAGCGGCGGCAATATTCGGCGTTGTCTCGGTCCTCGTGATCGCCGACCTTACCAAGGGCTCGGGCCGATTTAATTTTACCCTCGGGGCCATCGGCACTGCGGTCGGCATCGGAGCTTCGCTGAGCCAGGTCATCGCCGGTTCCATCGTGCATCACTTCGCTTCCAATGCGGGATTTCTCTTTCTTGCCGCAGTCGCCGCGACCGCATTTGGCATACTCTACTTATTCATGCCCGAGACACGAGATCGACAATTCCCGAATCCAACTCACGGAGCGCCGACCCTATGAGCACCATCCTTCTGCTGATTTCATCGAACATTTTCATGACCTTCGCCTGGTACGGACATTTGAAATACGGTTACAACTGGCCTCTCTGGAAAGCGATCCTGGTCTCGTGGTCGATTGCGCTGTTGGAATACTGCCTGGCCGTGCCGGCAAATCGCCTCGGCTATGTCCATTTTTCGGGATTCCAGCTCAAGATCATTCAAGAGGTCATTACCATCGTCGTCTTCATCGCATTCGCGATATTTTTTCTGAAGGAGAAACTCGCGTGGAATTATCTCGTGGCCTTCGCCTTTCTTGGCGTGGCTGCATTCTTTGCCTTCGCCTTCAAGGCCCACGGACCGGCCGCCTGAATGACTGGTCTATGAATGCGTTTTCAGGTGCCGGGGACGGCAATTGGAGTTTTGGTGCAGGATACTAAGTCAGGCATAAAGATGCGCGACTTCAAACGGAACATCGGCCAACTCCTCATCATCGGCTTCGACGGAACCAAGATGTCCCCGCGGCTCGCTTCCCTGCTCACGAAGATTCAGCCGGCGGGCGTTATTCTGTTTGCCCGCAACATCACTGGAGCTGAGCAGACGCATACTCTTCTGCGCGAATGTCAGAAGTGCGTGGCAACACCGCTTTTCACTTGCGTGGACCTGGAAGGCGGCACCGTGGACCGTTTCCGCAACGTGATCGGTTCGGCTCCTTCTCCCGCGGAAGTTTTTGCCACGGGCAGACGAGCGCTCTTTCGCAAGCATGGACGCGTGATCGGCGAAAACTGCCGCGCGCTGGGCATCAACGTGGATTTCGCTCCGGTGCTCGACTTGGCCTACGAGGCTTCGCGGGCCGTGATGAGTTCGCGGGCGGTTTCGGACGATCCGAATCAGGTGGTTATCTACGCGCGCGAGTTCCTGCGCGGGCTGGGCGATGCCGGAGTGCTCGGCTGCGGCAAACACTTTCCCGGACTGGGCGAGGCCACGCTCGATACGCATCATGAACTTTCCAACGTCGAAAAACCGCTGCGCAAACTGTGGCAGGAGGATATGGTTCCCTATCGCAAGCTCCGACGCGAACTGCCAATGTTCATGGTTTCCCACGCCGCGTTTCCGGCGGTGACAAAAGAACGCACTCCGGCATCGCTCTCGAAAAAGTGGATCACCGACATTCTGCGCCAGAAGATTGGCTACCGCGGCCTGATCTGCTCCGACGATTTGGAGATGGGCGGCGTACTTGCAGCGGGCTCGATTGAACAAGTGATGATCGGGCACATCCGCGCCGGGGGCGATCTTGGCCTGATCTGCCATCGCGAAGATTTCATTTTGCGTGCGCACGAAGCGCTGGTGCGCGAGGCGGAGCGCGACGGCAGATTTGCCCGGCGCGTTCGGGAATCCGCACGGCGCGTGCTGGCGTTCAAATCGAAAAAAGCACGCGGGCGGGGGCGCCACACAGCTCCCACTTCCGTGCGAGTTGAGAAGCTGACGCGCCAACTGTGGGAGTTCAGCGAAGAAATCCGGCTGGCTAGGCTAGCCCGCGCGGACAATAAGAAGGAATGCGCATGATTGTTGCTGGCGTGATGAGCGGAACTTCTGCGGACGGAATCAATGTGGCGCTAGTGCGGTTCGCCACTTCCGACAAAAGAAGGGCCAGAGGCCCGTCACCACACGACCACCTACATTCGGACTTCACACTGCTTGGTCACGCGGAGTATGCGTTCCCTGCCCCGGTGCGACGCGCAATCTTGGCCATGATGAACGCGGAACTGGCCCACGTTGC
>PMMJ01000127.1 GCA_003162255.1 Acidobacteriaceae bacterium
TAGTTCTGCCACGGGCTGCTAGGCTGATCGCCGGGTTTGGCCCAAGTTAAGACTATCTGCTGGGAGTTTTGGTTGGAGGCCCAATGTTCAGAACAATGTGTCGAAGATTTGCGCGGCAAACGAGGATCGTATCGCTGGGAATGCTGCTGGTCGTTCCCGGGTATGGACGGGGTCAGCCGCAAACCGCGGCTTCTTCCGAGGTCAACGGACAAGTCCTGACCAACGCAGTAACGGTGGATACTAATTCTAGGCAAGCGCCGCTGGTTCTAACCCTGCAGGATTCGTTGACACGCGCCAAAGCCAACGATCCGCAGTTCCGGGCGGCGCTCACGGAACTAGGGTTGGCTCACCAGGACACAGTGCAGAGCCGCGCGCAACTCCTGCCGAACGTCAACTACAACATGGCGTTCAACTACACGCAGGGGAATTTTATTGCCAATTCCAAGACGCCCGCTCCGGCGGGACGTTATATTGCCAACAATGGTGTGCATGAGTACATCGCGCAGGGGAACGTCCATCAGGCGCTTTCGCCAGGAATGTTGGCTGAGTATCGCAGGGTTGAAGCTGCCGAGGCCCTGTCGCGCGCGAAATCCGAGATTGCAACCCGTGGCCTTGTCGTCACCGTGGTCCAGGCTTACTACGGCTACGTCGTGGCCCAGCGCAAATATGCAACCGCGCAGAAGGCGGCGTCCGAAGCGGACCGCTTTCTGAGCATCAGTCAAAAGCTGCAGAATGGCGGCGAAGTGGCGCATTCCGATGTCATCAAAGCGCAGATTCAAAACCAGCAGCAACAACGTGAACTAAGGGATGCGCTGGTGGAGATGAACAAGAGCCATCTCGATCTCGCCGTGTTGCTGTTCCCGGATTTCGAACAGAATTTCTCGGTTGTCGACGATCTGCGGCTGCCCGATCCGTTGCCCGGTTTCGTCGAAGTGCAGGCCGCGGCAACGAAGAACAATCCGGAACTTCGGGTTGCGCTTGCCTCTCTGCGGCAAACTGACCAGGAAGTGAAAGTGGCGTGGACGGCCATGCTGCCTTCAGTGGGCTTGGACTATTTTTACGGCATTGACGCCAATCAGTTCGCCGTGCGCGATCGAAACGGATTTCGCAACCTGGGGTACGCGGCGACGGCGACCCTGCAACTGCCTATATGGAACTGGGGAGCCGGTTACAGCAAGGTCAAGCAGGCGGATTTGCGGCGGCAGCAGGCGCATGTCGAGTTGAGCTTCGCACAACGCCGGCTCCTGGCCGATCTGCGGTCGTTCTACGATGAAGCCGAAGCGTCGCGCACGCAGCTCGAATCGCTGGCTCAAACCGCGGAACTTGCTTCCGACAGTTTACGTTTAACTACTTTGCGCTACCAGGCGGGAGAGGCCACGGTGCTGGAAGTGGTGGATGCTCAAAATACACTGACGCTGGCTCGCAATGCGTATGATGATGGACAGGTTCGTTTCCAGGTCGCCTTCGCGAACCTGCAAACTCTGACGGGGAGTTTCTAAAGCGTGTTTCACATATCGATTGGTGGGGAAGGAGGCTGCACCTCTCAGGGGCTTCGGCGCTTGGTTTCACTGGCCTCAATCGTTCTTGTTTTTGTGTCTGCGCTGGGCTGCTCCGGGGAAAAGCAGACGGAGCCGACGGTCGGCGTTCAGGTGGTTCCGGTCAAAAAGGCGACCATCGAACAGACGGTGACGGCGGAAGCCATTTTGTTTCCGCTGGCGCAGTCGGCCATCGTTCCTAAGATCGGCGCGCCGGTCAAGGCGTTCTATGTCAATCGCGGCAGCAAGGTCCATGAAGGGCAGTTGCTCGCTAAATTGGAAAGCCGCGACCTGGCCGCCGCTGCTCAGGACAACCAGGGAGCCTACGATCAGGCGCAGGCCACCTACTCGATCGCGACCGCGTCCACTTTGCCGGAAGAGATTCAGAAGGCGCAGGGCGACACTCAGGCCGCGAAGCTGGCGCTGGATGCCGAACAGAAGCTCTACGACAGCCGTCAGGATCTTTACAAGCAAGGCGCCCTGCCTCGCAAAGATCTCGATCAGGCTACCGTTAGTATCGCCCAGACGCGAACTCAGTACGAAATTGCGCAGCACCACCTCGATGCGCTGATGGCTGGGGGCAAGCAGGAGGAAATCAAGTCTGCCAAGGGCCAACTGCAATCGGCTAAGGGCAAGTATCTCGGTGCCGAGGCGCAGTTGAGCTACTCGGAAATCCGCAGTCCGATCAATGGGGTGGTTACCGACCGTCCTTTGTATCCGGGAGAAATGGCGTCTGCGGGAACGCCGCTGCTCACCGTCATGGACACCAGTTCGGTGGTGGCGCGTGCCCACATTCCGCAAGAGCAGGCGGCATTGCTGAAGGTGGGCGACAAGGCTACGGTGGTTATTGCCGGCGGTTCCGGCGAAGACGACGCGATCGAAGGAAAAGTGACGGTCGTCAGCCCGGCGCTTGATCCCAACAGCACGACGGTCGAAGTCTGGGTACAAGCGAAAAATCCGAAGGGACGGCTGCGCCCCGGAACGACCGTGCGGATTTCCATGCTGGCGCGTAGCGTGCCTAATTCGGTGGTCATCCCAGCCTTAGCCGTCCTCACAGCGCCCGACGGAAGCAGCTACGTGATGCTGGCCGGCTCCGACGACAAGGCCCACCAGAAGACGGTGAAGACCGGAATCCGGCAGGGGGAGCAGGTGCAGATTCTCGATGGCCTGGTGGAAGGCGATCGCGTAGTCGCCTCCGGCGCCTATGGCCTGCCCGACAATACCAAGATTCGCGTCGAAGCCGCCACCGAGTCTGACAAAACGGATCACGCGCCCGACGGGGCATCCGCGGGAAAAGGGACCGAAAAGGATGCCAAGTAGCTCGATGACCGCAACCAACGGCGACTCCCCTTACTGGTTTGCGCGCCACTCCCGCTCCATCCTCGTCTTGATCATCACGCTGGTGCTGGTTGGAATCTACGTTGCGTTCACGATTCCGGTTTCGGTTTTTCCGGACACGAATTTTCCGCGCATACTGATCGCCGTCGACAACGGCGTGATGCCCATCGACCAGATGATGGTCACGGTCACGCGCCCGCTCGAAGAAGCGGTCAACAGCGTGCCGGGACTACAGCAGGTACGTTCCATTACCAGCCGCGGATCGGCGGAAATCGACCTGTTTTTCGACTGGAACGTGGACATGTTCCAGACCTTGCAGTACGTCAACGCGGCGCTATCGGGCGCGCAACGGGATCTGCCGGCGAGCGCGAAGGTGGAAGCGCATCGCATGACCTTCGCCAGCTTTCCGATTCTCGGCTATAGCCTGACTTCCGACACGGTGCCACAGACCCAGCTCTGGGAACTGGCCACGTACGAACTCAAGCCCCGGCTCAACCGACTGGATGGCGTGGCCAGCGTGATTGTGCAAGGCGGCCAGGAGCCAGAGTTTCACATCATTCCCGAGCCCGCCCGGCTCCTGCAGGCCAGTGTCACGGTTACCGATCTGCTGGATGCGGTACAACGCACGAATCTGATTGACTCTCCCGGTCTGCTCGAGCGCAACCACCAGCTCTACCTGGCGCTGATCAGCGGACAGGTGCGCGACCCGCAACAGATCGCGGCGACCGTCGTCAAGACAACCGCCGCCGGCGTGCCCGTGCGGGTGGGCGACGTCGCGAAAGTGGAGCCTGCGGTTCGTCCTCTCTATACGGTGGTGTCGGCCAACGGAAAGCCGGCGGTCCTGCTGAGCATCAACCGGCAGCCNNCGACCAGTCGGACATCGTGAAGCAATCGATCGCGAGTGTGCGCGACGCC
Source organism: Acidobacteriaceae bacterium (assembly GCA_003162255.1). Lineage (GTDB taxonomy): Bacteria > Acidobacteriota > Terriglobia > Terriglobales > Acidobacteriaceae > Acidiflorens. The sequence goes on from PMMJ01000127.1 coordinate 3,789, forward strand.
ATTCTCATCGGGCTCATCCTGGCTTCCATCATCCTCGTGGTCTTTCTGCGCGACTGGGGCACTTCGGTCGTCGCGGGGCTGATGATCCCAGCGACCATCGCGTTGACATTTATCGCGCTCAAGTTGATGGGCGAGAGTTTCAACCTGATGACGCTGGGCGGGCTGGCGGCGGCCGTCGGCTTGGTGATCGATACCGCGATCGTGGTGGTGGAGAACATTGTGCTGCACCGCGACGCGGGCCAGACGCGGCTGCAGGCGATCCACAGCGCGCTCGGCGAAATCACCATTCCGCTGATCGGCTCGACCATTACTCCGATTGTGGTTTTCCTTCCGCTGGTTTCCATCGCCGGCGTGACCGGAACATTCTTCCGCGCCCTGGCCGTCACCATGTCGGTCGCGCTGCTCGCGTCGTTGGCGCTCGCACTTACCTGGACGCCCGCGCTCAGCCAGTTTCTGATCAAGAGGTCCACCGGCGATTCATCAGGCATATCGGACGACCCTGAAGACGCCCTTGACCAGATTGCTCCCGAGCCCGAGGTGGAGTCGATCCGGCGTCTGATGGAAGCGGAAGAATCTTCGCTGAGCGGCTTTTTCCGCAAGGTGATTAACTTTCACGAGCGTTGGCTGCGCCGCGCCCTGGAGCGGCCGCGTTGGCTGGCAGGATTCAGCCTGGCTCTGATCGTGATCGCCTACGTGTGCTACCAGTTTTCGGGCTCCGGTCTTCTGCCGGAAATGGACGAAGGCGGCTTCATTCTCGACTACATCATGCCGGCGGGCAGTTCCTTGGCGGAGACGAATCGAGTGGTTCGCCACCTCGAACAGCTCCTGCACGATATTCCCGAGGTCGAGAGCACCTCCCGGCGAACCGGACTGCAACTCGGACTGGCGGCGGTTACCGAGGCCAACACCGGCGACATCTCCGTGAAGCTGAAGCTGTCTCGCAGCCGTGATATCGAAGAAGTCATCGCCGACGTTCGCGCGAAAATCAAGACGGAAGAACCGGCCATTGACGTGGAATTCGTCCAGGTTCTGCAGGACATGATTAGCGATCTGACGGGAGAACCGCAGCCGGTCGAGATCAAATTGTTCTCGCAAGATGCAGCGGTGCTCGAGGAATGGGCACCAAAAGTTGCGGATGCGATCGCCAAAGATAAAGGCGTGGTCGATGTCTTGAATGGAATCGATAACACCATCAGCGGGCCGGCTGTGGTGTTTCAGGTGGACCCGTCGATCGCGTCGCGGGCCGGTTTTACCCCAGAGGAAGTTGCGACCGACGCCGCAGCCATTCTGGAAGGGGAACCGTCGACGACTCCGGTAGTCACCCATGATCGCACTTACACCGTGCGCGTGCGCTTTCCGGAAGAGAATCGAGCTTCCCTAGAAGCCATGCGCGACACGCTGCTGGTGAGTTCGACGGGCAAAACGGCGACGCTCGGATCGCTGGCCACCCTGACCGAGCTTCCCGGACAGACGGAAATCCATCGCGAGAACCTACTGCGGAATGTGGTGGTCTCGGCGCGACTGGAGGGCGTCGACCTGGGCACGGGGGTTGCCAGCGTCAAGAAAAGCGTGGACCAGTTGCATCTGCCTTCGTCGATTCGGGTGTTATACGGCGGGACCTACCAGGTGCAACAAAAATCGTTTCGGGATCTCATCTTCGTGCTCGTACTGGCGGTGGTGCTGGTCTTCATTGTTCTGCTGTTCGAGTTCCGGACGTTTGCCGCGCCGCTGGCGATTCTGACGTCGGCCGTGCTCTCGATCTGCGGAGTGTTTCTCGCCCTGTTCATCACGCGCACGACTTTCAACATCTCGTCGTTCATGGGGATGATCATGGTGATTGGCATCGTGGCCAAGAACGGTATTCTGCTGCTCGATGCCGAGCAAAAATTCCGAGCCGCCGGACTCTCGCTGGAAGAGTCGGTCGTTCAAGCAGGCCGCCGGCGGTTGCGGCCGATCGTCATGACCGCGCTCGCTGCGGTAGCCGGAATGCTGCCCCTCGCGTTCGCCATGGGCGCGGGATCGCAAATGCTGAAACCTCTGGCGATTGCCGTGATCGGCGGCATCCTGCTGTCGATGGTTCTGTCGCTGATCATCACTCCCGCCGTCCACCTGTTCGCCACCCGGCGGGCGCTAACCGGTCCAGGCGTAGCGACTTCATGAACATTTTTTGTAGGGCGAGATGTGGCCGGCCCAGCCCGCTACCCTAGGGCCCCGGCCCGTCCAGCCTGCGAACGAGTGGAGGGGGGCGAAGTTTTTCCCTTAGAGTACTACCCCTCGAGCGAATGACGCTCTGCAGGGGCAGCGCTAGAATGCCCGAACAAGCCTTTGCGAAAGAGTAACCTGCGATCTGTTGCGGTGCCACGTGAAAGACGCAAGTCTTGCCTAACCTCACGCTCTATTAGTGCGGCGATCTGCACGCCGTCTCATTAGCGATGGTCCTCGTAATATGTGTGCCCTCTTGTCCGTGATGCCTCTCGGCCTTCGCTCCCTGGTGGTAGAAGCCACCGACGTTTGCAGCGAGAGTCGATTCGTCCTTTCGATGAGCGTGCCATCCGAAACAGCAGTGGCTCTAGTGGACGCTTAAGAAAGATCGAAGTACTCAACTGCCGGATTCGGAACTACTGCGAGAGAGGTCGTGCCGCAGACGCTAAGGGAATCGCTGTTGGTGCCGCCTCTTTTCCAGCCGGAGGCGTAGCCGCTGTACGCGTTCCAATACCAATCTGCATCGCCGTATTTTTCGGAAACTCCACTTCGCGTCCTCGAGCCATGAAGTGCGTGTAAACCGACACCGCTGCACCGTACGCCCCCATGCTCATACCGAAGGCGCGGGACTGTGCCGCCGCACCCACGACCATCCCCACCAGCTTGAATCCGCCAAGGCCGCCTGTGGCTCCGCTGTGGCTCGCTGCGTCGCCATCATGATCCTGGCCCGCTCGGGTTGCCATCATGGCCAGCCCCAGCGACACGGCGGTCCCGAGATAACGCGATTTAGAAGTGGTCGCTTCCGCGCCGCCCTCGGAATCCAGTTTCACGTTCGCATTCTTGCCGGCTTGCACACCCTCGAGCGTAGACACAACCTTCTGTTCAACGCCGTCCGGTGGAACCAGTTCCGTGAATGCAATTCGCAACTGCCCATTCTTTTTCATGCGACCCGCTGGCTGTGCCTGCTTGACCGTGCCCTTCAGCCGGCTCCCTTGAGGAAGGATGAGCCGGTCTCCATCCTTCAATGGCTGTGAAAGGACCGCTTCCACCTCCTCGCCCTGGTGAGAGGCTGCGGACGACAATGGCGTAACCAGCCGCGCTCGCACAACGCTGCCTTGAGGTAATGCGCTGCCGATCGACGAGGCCATGGGGACGGTCATCACCTCGGTGCCGAAATTCAACGGTTCGTCCAATTCGGCGAAGTACACGGTTCCCGCCGGAATGTACTGCCGATGCACCGGCAATTGCGCTTCTCCATAGCGTTTGAGACGCTGGATTTTTCCCGGCGTTTTCAGTTGCTTCATCGCATTATCCCATTCCTGATGCGCCTGCTCTTTCGCTTCCTTGGTCTTTTCGGACGCCATGTCCGTTACCGCTTTTTTCTCTTTTGTATCCGCCGACGTCACGAAGTCTATGACCTGGCCCGAACCCGGAGTGACGCTGGTATGCAGCGCGAGGCGCTTTCCATCCGCAAGCACTAATTCATTGAAGTTGACTTCCACTTTTCGCTGCGGCGAAAAATCCGCATTGAGCACCGCCAAAGTGCGCTTGCTCCCGGAGATTGATTCAATCTTCGTCACTTCGCCGCTGATTTCAGAGCCCACCGGAACGACAATGTGGTCAAAGGCGTAGACCGGCTCCATAACGCGAGCGTGAATCGGTTGTCCCACCTTCTTCACCTGGACTTCTTTATCCAATGCGACCTGCAGGGGCGACCCCTTCGGTACCGTCAGCTCAACCGTCTGTGGCTTCGTGGGCTGGGCTGGAGTATCCGCCGCCGCTGTAGCCTTGCGCTCGGTGCCCGGTGTGAGTTGAGGCGTAGGAATGTCCTGAGCGGCGGCTCTGACTTCAAGAGTGCCGACTCCCATAACGAAGGTGCAGGTGAAAAGCAAAACCGCAAAAGATGCCCGAGCAACCGCCATGTTGATTTCTCCGAACGCCCCCAAGTTGACACATATTATAAGCGGTTTGACGCTGCGACAAGGTGACGGATTAAGATGAACAGTTGACGTTGGTCAATTTTATAGTTGAGCGGTGTAGAAGGAACGGAGTCCCCAACTTCACTATTGCAGTTCCGCGTACTCCGCCTTGGGCTTCCTTCAGGATGGGGATGTCAGGATCGGCGTCTTTCCAGAGGTTGAGAAAATCTTTGTAGGCGACACGAGCTTTGGCGCTGTCGCGCCGCTCAACGAAGCGGAACTCGGTAGAGATTTCGCTGGACGATCTCACGAGAGAACGTGTAGATATCGGGCGTGGGATTGGGATCGATGTCGGCCGCCTCGATTACCCGAACTCCGGGGACAGCGTCTAGTTGTGCTTCGGAGCGGAAGCCGCCAGCCTGGCAGGTCAGGGAGTAGGGTTCTCTGCTGGGTGGGCAAGATGTAGGTCCGACGGCGGCACGGAGGTTCATCCACCCAGTCGAAACGGAGAGATAGAGAAACTTCCCGTCTGGTGCCCAGCGAACCCAGCAAGGAGGATTGCAGATACCAATCGGGGCACCTCCTCCAGTAGCGTAGGCAAACTCGAACGAAGTTGCTTTCCTCCCGGGAGTCTTCGAAACCCGATGCGATACCTGCCTCGAACGCGTTGCCTTCCTCCATTAACTCATCGACACTTTCGGAATCGACACTTTCGACCTTTGATAAACCCTGCGGATCTCCCGATTGCCGTCCCGAAGACTGACCCCTTCTCCTGGGGGGCGAGCCTCCCTTGTCCGATGAGTTCCCTGACGACGTTGTCGAACACCGAACCTGGATGGGGCATGTTCGTCGGCGGGCTCGCACTGAACTGAACATTGAGTAAACAGGCGAACGCCACTGCATTTCGGCAGTGGCGTTCATGGTTGCGGGGGGCGGATTTGAACCACCGGCCTTTGGGTTATGCGATCTGACTCATTGGAGAAGTTGCCGACATTTCAGACGACACAGTGGTAGTGGAGCAGCGCGTTCAGGTGGCCATGACCTGGATTGAGGCTAAAATTGTTGCCGATTTCTTACGAGCTAACATTGAGGCTTATGAAGCTCTCAATGGACCGCTGACTTTGCCGAAGAATCTAGAGAAGATCACTGTCCCTGAGACTTTTGCGGCGGCCAAATAGAATCAGTGCTTACTGGGTCGAGGGCGTGGATTGATAATTTTCGGCGCAGGCGATGGCGGCGAACTGTCGCGCCGAAGATAACTAACGGGTCAGTCGATCGTGGCACGGTCATATCCTTTCGGTGTCATCATACTCGCGCTCCACACGCCGCTAACGAGTTCCTCGACCGACAGCCATCGCTCCCGCTCCACCGGGCGGAACGTTCCGAACCATTCGTCAGGATTCGCGCCAACCTCGATCCCTTCACTTTTTAAACGAACGGCAGTGCGGGGGTCCATCTGAGCGAGAAATACGAGCCGCTCGAAGTTGTAAGGCGCAGTTTCGGGACTTACTCCGAAGCGATAGAGCGGCCCGAGTTGCCGCTCGGTTTCGTCTCGGCTAACCAGTCCCGCCTTCTGCGCCGACGCCTCCCACGTCGGGTTCGCCGAAAACCAGACGATCGGCCGCTCACCTTTCGGTATAAAAGCCGTCGCCGGGCGAATCACGCCGTCTCTCAAGATTGATGCGGCGTGACGTGCAATTGTGTAGTGGTAGATCATGATCTCGCCTTCGATCATGCCGTCCCCGCTGTGGCGGGATGGGGAGTGCTGTNNGACTGACGGGAACAACTTATAGGCTGCACGGGCCAGCTCTGTCAACGATTTTGTTGTTACTCGCCGTGCACAACCAAGCGTTCCGTCGCTCCGCCAATCGGCACAATCAGCACGATTACGCGCAGCTTCGTGCTCTATACAGGTTGCATCCACCACTACCAACCACCTTTCCTAACAGCACAGATACAACCGTATCTCCTGTTACTTGCCCCTGTTTTGAACTACTGCGCTAAGCGTTGAACTTGCATCTTGGAA
>PMMJ01000059.1 GCA_003162255.1 Acidobacteriaceae bacterium
CAGGGCATCGCTTTAGCGATGCCATAACTTCTCAAAATTAGATGCTGAGCGGCGACACTTGAATTGCCGCGCGGGCTCTCAGGCTATTTCTTCCGCTTGGGAACTTTCTTCTTTGACGACGCAGCATTTTTCTTAACGGCCGCCTTGGTCGGAAATACCCGCGCGAAAATCTTGTCGATGTTCTTGAGCTGCCGCTTCAGGTCGAAGGCTCGCTCGATCTTCGCCCGCGGCACTCTGCCGCTGATCTCGGGATCATTCAGAATCAACTCGCGGAAATCTAAATCCTCTTTCCACGCGCGCATGGCGTGACTCTGCACCAGTCGATATGCGTCCTCGCGGGCAACGCCGCTCTCGACTAAATCCAGCAGCAACTGTCCGCTGAAGACGAGGCCGCGCGTGCTTTCGAGATTCGCCAGCATGCGCTCGGGATAAACGAACATGGTCTCGATCAGGGTTGCCGTCTTGTTCAGCAGGTAGTCGGCGAGCGTGGTCGAGTCGGGGATGATGATGCGCTCGACCGAGGAGTGCGAAATATCGCGCTCGTGCCACAGTGCGACGTTCTCGAATCCGGCCTGCGCGTTCGAACGCACCACGCGCGCCAGTCCGGAGATCTGTTCGCAGGTGACGGGATTGCGCTTGTGCGGCATGGCCGACGAGCCCTTCTGCTTTTCGCTGAAATATTCTTCGGCCTCGCGAACTTCGGTGCGCTGCAGGTGGCGTATTTCGGTGGCAATTTTGTCGAGTGTGGATGCGATCGTGGCCAGCGTTGCCAGGTACTGCGCATGGCGGTCGCGCTGAATCACCTGCGACGATACCGCGGCGGCCTTCAATCCCAGGCGCGCGCACATCTTTTCTTCGAGTTCCGGCGTCAGGTGGGCGAACGTCCCGACCGCGCCCGAGAACTTGCCCACGCGCAAGTCTTCGGTGGCGGCCTCGAAACGCGCGATGTTGCGCTGTGTCTCCGAATACCAGTTGGCAATCTTGAAGCCAAAGGTGATAGGTTCCGCGTGGATGCCGTGAGTCCGCCCAATCATCGGCGTATCTTTGAACTCCCACGCGCGCCGTTCGAGCACCTCGGCCAGACGCTCCAAATCGCCGGCTATCAGCGATGAGGCCTGCTGAATGAGCAACGCCTGCGCCGTATCGACCACATCGTTCGAAGTCAGGCCGTAATGGAACCAGCGGGCATGCGGGCCGACGATTTCGGCCACTGCCGTGGTGAAGGCAATGACGTCGTGCTTGACCTCGGCTTCAATCTGGAAGATGCGGTCAACATTGAAGCCGGCGCGCGCGTGGATCGCCTTGGCGGCTTCCTTGGGCACGATGCCGGCGGCGGCCAGCGTTTCGGTGGCGGCGACTTCCACCGCCAGCCAGGTGCGGAAGCGATTTTCATCGCTCCAGATGCGAGCCATTTCAGGCCGGGTATAGCGTGGGATCACGGCGCTCTCTCCTGTGGGGGAACTGGGGATTGTAAATCAGTCGGGGAATGCGTGCAGTGCGAGCGCAACGCCCAGATAAAATTCGCGAAAAATCTTAGGTGTCATCCTGAGCGAAGCGAAGGACCTCCGCATTCAGCTGATGCAGGCTAAATGCATGGATCCTTCGCTTTGCTCAGGATGNNTCCACCGTGTGCTTCGCCGTGTACCCCTCGCGAGCATAGACGACGACCTTCACGTCTTTGCCCTTCTGATCGCGAACCTTCAGCGGACCGCCGTCCGGCGCCTGGAGTTCGACTTTCAGCTTTCGGTAAGTGCCGTCGAGCTTGATGTTAGTGGGGTGATAACTGATGCTGTACTGGTTGCGNNTCGCCTTCGAAGCGCGGGAAGTAGGCGCGGCCTCCGGTGAGGCGGGCGAAGGTATTCATCTGATTGTCATTCTGGAGCCATGCAACTTCCCTCGCTCCGCTTGCCCTGCCGGATGCGTCCGCCATCTCTCGATATGTCCAACCGATGCTGATGGGGTAGATGGTTACATCTTTGGTGGACTTAACTTTCTTCAGAATCTGATCGAGGGTGAGTTTGCTGAAGGTGTCGGCTCCGGAGGAAACCAGGATGATGTATTTCTTTCCCTCGATGCGATCGATCCGGTCGAGCGTGTCAAAGAGCGCGTCGAAAAGGTTACGTTCGCTGAACCCCGGAATGCGCAGCATGTTCAGCGCGCCCATGATGGCTCGCTTGTCCTGCGTGAAGTCCACCAGGATCTGCGGCTTCATGTCGTAGGAAACCACGGCGACCCAATCATCCTTTTTTAGGGTGCTGGCAAAGGTATAAGAAGCGTTGAGCGCGTCATACATGTAGTGATAGGCCTGAGTTCCCGAAAAGGCTCTCGCCCCCGCGAATTCGATCAAAAGGACTGCGGTGATCGGAGCCTGGGTCTGATTGAAGGTCGCGATCTTCTGGGGCTCGCCATCTTCGAAAATCTTGAAATTTCCTTCCTTCAGCCCCGGGATAGTCTGGCCGTCCTTGGTGGTCACCAGCACATCGAGGTTCACCACCGGCACGTCTACGCTGATC
>PMMJ01000183.1 GCA_003162255.1 Acidobacteriaceae bacterium
CGGCGTGGGCGTCGGGCAGCCAGCTATGCATGGGGACAAAGCCAACCTTGGTTCCGTATCCCACGGCCACAAAGACAAATGCCAGTTTCAGCAGTTCGCGTCCGCCCACTAACCCGGGAGCGGCGTCCATCAGGGTGCCCCAATCGAGCGCCGATTGAGGGCTGACTCCGCCTTTCACTGCCGCCAGGTAGAAAGCGATCGTGCCGAAAAGCGCGAAGGCGATGCCCACGGTGCAGACGATCAAATACTTCCAGCCGGCCTCCACTGCGCCTTCAGTGTTATAGAAGCCCACCAGCAAAGCCGATGCGAGGGTTGTGGCCTCAACGAATATCCACATCATTCCGAGATTGGCCGAGAGGTAGACCGCGACCATGGTGAACAGGAATAGGAAAACCAGCCCATAAAACCAACGAAGGGAAGAGAACCGTCCTTCCAGAACATGGCGGAAGTATCCCGACGAATAGACGAGCACGAGAGCTGAGATCAGGCCCAGATTGATAAGGAAGAACGAAGTGAGTCCGTCGGCACGCAGATAGCGTCCCGCATTTAGAACGCCCCGGGAATGAATGCTGTACACCGTCACACCAATCGCGGTCAGTTCGAGGGCGCCTGTAGTCAGTGCGGCGCGCACAACAATGTGTGGNNGGCACGAGAAGACGAAGAGCGCGCCAGCGAGCGGTATGAACAATGTCAGAAGGAGAACCATGCATCAGCCTCTCAACCGTCGCATCTTGGAGACGTCGGCATGGTTGAAGGTGTCGCGGATTCGAAATACAAACAGTCCCATCAGGAAGACTCCCATCAGCAGATCAAAAACAATTCCGATCTCAATAACCAGCGGCATACCAAAAGTGGTGGTCAGAGCAGCCAGGAAGATGCCGTTGTCCAATACCAGAAGGCCGACCACCTGCATCAGCGCCTTCTTACGGCTGATCATGAGGAACCCGCCGGTCAGCACTAATGCGACCGAAGCTGCGAGCATGGCTTGGTCGCCACCGAGAACGCCGGCATAGGGGCGCACCGCAAAGAAGGAGAGAAGAATGAGTCCGGCGGCAATGAACACCGATTGGGAAGACGAGGTTGAGGAAGAAACGTCGCGCGGCACTTTCAGTTCTTCGACAATGCGATGGAGCGCATACGGAATTGCGATCACCTTGACGATCAACACCAGGGCGGCGATCGCAAATCCTTCCCGCAAATGGTGCATACCGGACGCCGCGACGATCTGCGCGGTTATGACCAGCGATTGCACGCTGAACAAGGCGATGCAGGTGGAAGTCCGCTTGGCGGCCGCGATCAGCAGGACAGTCATGAACAAGAACACCCCGGACGACGCCAGAGCTTTGGCCGCTGCTGTCTCAAATAAACCCATCGTTCACCTCATGAGCGCTGTAAAAACCACGGCGAGGATCGCCAGTGCCGACGCCACGCCGAGAAAATCTGGAACCAGGTACATACGCAATTTCGCGACACTACTCTCCACCAGCGCCAGTGCCACCACCAGTGCGGTCATTTTCAGGAGCAGCACCAGCGACGCAATTGCGATTGCCAGCGGAGAAAGACTGCTCGCCATTCCCCAGGGGGCGAACAGGGCGATCAGCAACGCCATGACCACAGTGAGCTTGATTCCGCTGGCCCATTCGATCAGAGCGAGGCTGGGTCCCGAGTACTCCAACACCATCGCCTCATGAATCATGGTCAGTTCCAGGTGCGTGGTGGGATTGTCCACCGGCATCCGTCCCGTTTCTGCGATGGAGACCAGGGCCATAGCCACAAACGCCAGGGCGTGAACCGCGGAGAACTGAAAGAAGTTTTGCCCCATCGTCCACCGCACCATTCCAGCGATACTGCTGGTATGCGCCGCGATGGCCACCGACATGAGCGCCAACAAGAATGGGGCTTCGGCTAAAGTCGAAACCAGGGCTTCCCGGCTGGCTCCCATGCCTCCAAAGGAACTGCCACCATCCATCGCTCCCAGCATCAGAAAGAAGCGCCCCAGCGCCAGCAGGTAGACGAGAAGCACGAAATCGCCAGTGGCGTTCAGCAGCGCTGAACCGTGCAACAGCGGAACAAACGCCGCGACCACCAGAGTTGCAGTGAAAACGACGATGGGGGCGAGCCGAAAGACAAATGACGCCGAAGGCGGGACGAGGTCCTCTTTGCGGAAGAGCTTTAACAGATCGGAGTACGGCCTCCACACGCTGGCGCCGCGCCGGTTCTGGATTCTGGCCTTGAGCCGCGCAATCACACCGCGTACCAGGGGCGCCATCAGAATTAGCAGCAATACCTGCACCACATTCATCGCGAGTGTCATACGAACCTCATAAACACCAGCAGGGCGATCAGGGCAGCGAAGATATAGAGCAGGTAGATCTGAATGTTGCCGGTCTGGAGTTGTCGCAAACGGTTCGCCGCGGCGACGATCGCGTCAACGCCAGGACGGTACAAAGACCTTTCAAAAGAGGTTGTGCGGACTGAGCGGTACGAGATCGAAACCGGAAAATATGGCGTTCCGTCAGGAACCACTTCGACGGTTCGGTCCGCTTTATACACCTGCGAGAATACTTTTCGCAGCGGCTTTGAAAAAGCGGTGGAGGTGTACTGCATCCGCTCGTTCAGGCCCGACAGTCCGCAGGCCCAGGTAGCAGTCAGCCTTTTCGTTCGTTTCAGTGCGGCAATACTGGCGACCAGCACCAGAGCGGAGAGCGCAATCCATGGAAGTATTCCCGAGAGCGAAGTTGCCGCTTGCGGCAACTCAGCGCCGGGAAGAAGTTCCGCGGTTAATTTGCCCAGGCTGCGCAACACCAGGCCGGGGAAAACTCCGATCGCGACGCACGCCGCCGCCAGGGCTCCCATGCCTGCCTGCATGGGCAGAGGAACTTCGTTGGCGCTTGCCGCCTCGCGACTCCGTGGACGTCCGAGGAAGGCAACGCCATACACTTTCGCAAAACACGCGGCGGCCAATCCGCCGATGAGCGCCAGTACGCCTGCAGCCAGGGGCAGAATGATGGCTGCGGAGAAATTCGACATTTCCGAGCCCGCCAGAAAACTGCGGAAGGTAAGCCATTCGCTCACGAAACCATTGAACAATGGCAACCCAACGATGGAGCAACAGGCAATCAGGAACGCGGTTCCGGTCAGAGGCATTCGTTTCAGCAAGCCACCGAGTTCTTCCAGATCGACGGTTTGCGCGGCGTCAGAAATTGCTCCGGCTCCGAGAAACAGGAGACTCTTGAAGATGGCGTGGTTCAAGCAATGGAGCAGGGCAGCAGTGAGGGCAAGCGCCGCCCAGACGGGGGAATGGTTGGCGGCAAACACCAGCGCCGCCCCCAGGCCAAGATAGATGATTCCAATGTTTTCGACGCTGTGATAGGCCAGCAACCTTTTTAGATCATGCTCCGCGATCGCGTACAGTACGCCCAGCAGGCCTGACACGCAGCCGGCTAATAGCACCAAATATCCCCACCAGCTTGGGCCGCCTCCGAGAAAATCAAAAGCGAAGCGGACAAATCCGTAGATCGCGGTCTTCAGCATGACGCCCGACATCAAGGCTGATACTGGACTGGGCGCAATCGGATGGGCTCTGGGCAGCCAAAGATGGAGGGGGACGATTCCGGCTTTTGTTCCAAATCCTACAAACGCCAGCAAGAACACGGCCGTGCGCAGGGTTGGGGGCATCGATGTTGCGCTCGCCCGCATTTCGGCGAAGTTGCCGGCGTGCGGCAGGAATAACAGGAAAGCTCCAATGACAGCCGCTGCGCCGGCATGCATCATAAGGAGATAGACAAAAATGCTGTGACGCCGCTCCTCTGAGTCGCCGTCAATCAGAATGAGGCCGGCGGAGAACAAGGTCATCAGTTCCCACCCGAACAGGAACGCAAATAACGTGGAAGCGGTTACCACCACAACCATCGACATCAGAAACAGAGGCAAGACCGCCCAAAGCCAATGCCGTCGCGCTCCGGAATAGTGGCGTGGAATGTAGGAGCTCGAAAACAGGATGACCGGCAGTGAAACGGAGCAAATCAGCAACAGAAAGAACGCGCTGAGCCGGTCCACGCTGAGTGCGAAAGAGAACGAGGCCACTTGCGAGACATCAATCACGAACTTTTGTCCGCCGTACAACGCCGTCGTCGCGACAGCGATCCCGACCGCCAACGATCCCATGAGCAGTACAGCTGGCAGGGCTCGTGCCTTCGCCCACCGGCACGAGATCAGAGTAAGGACGGGGACCGATAGCATTGCCACAAGGAACGAACTGAAGAGAACTTGCGTCATTGGAACTTGGGGTCCGCCTGACCGCAATATCGGCACAGGCCAACGGTGAATTCCAAACACGGGGACTCAGGGTGGTCCCGGACGACGAATGAGTCGCTCACTTTTCCCCCGCTGGGGTAAGTTGAGAAAGGAGATCCCTTATGTCTACCAAGTGGTTGTTGAAGACCTGCCGGGCTTCGTCGAGCAGACGAAAGATCGCTGGGTCCGGCACTGAGTAGTAGACGTTCTGGCCTTCCTTGCGACCAACTACAATGCTGCTCTTTCGCAAGACTGCAAGCTGTTGAGAAAGCGTACTTTGTTCAACTTTAAGACGCGCGCTGAGCTCATTGACGCCGACTTCGCCAAGGCGCAGAGCATCCAGTATTCTGACCCGCATCGGATGCGCCAAAGCTTTGAAAAACTCGGCCGTGAATTGAGATAACTCTGGCATGCGTATATTGCTATGTTTGCATATTGATTCATATAAATCAACATGACTCTCGTCACGGCCGGACGCAATAGTCGGAGGAGACGCATGGCTTCCCAGCGCAGGAGATGTTGTCTGCAGAGGTGTTGTCTGCAAGAAATGCGCTCTCTATTTACTTCCCATCATTTACTTCTCGGTGGTTTCGAGCAGGGGATCGGCAGACTCGGACTCGGACTCGGACTCGGCTTCCAGTCTTAGATCGGACATGTCGAGTAGAAGATTGCCGGGGTTGGTGGCGTAGGCTAGGCCGGTTTCCATATCGAGGGCGCCACTGCGGATCAGTCTCTCGATGTCGCCGTCGAAGGTCTGCATGCCCTCCTGTTCGCCTACGCGCATGGCGTCGAGCAAGGTCTTGCCGTCGGTTTCGCCTTTTTCGACGTATTCACGAGTGCGCAGAGTGGACTTCAATATCTCGATCACGGCCATGCGGCCGGTGCCGTCCTTGCGCGGGACGAGGCGCTGCGAAATGATGTAACGAAAGCTCTTCGCGAGGCGGTTTCTGAGAGTGTGCTGCTCGGCCATCGGGAAAGCTCCCACGATTCGCTCGACTGTCTTCGAGGCGTCGATGGTGTGCAGTGTGGAGAGGACGAGGTGGCCGGTTTCGGCGGCTTCCATGGCGATTTCTATGGTTTCCTTGTCGCGCATCTCGCCGACCAGAATCACTTTNNGGAGAGCGGCCCTTAGGGCGAGCGCGAAGCTGGGCGTATCGCTGTGCAATTCGCGCTGATGAACGATGCAGTTCTTGTGGGCGTGGAGGAACTCTATGGGATCCTCGATGGTGAGCACGTGATAGGACTGCTCTTTATTGATCTTGTCGATGATGGCGGCCAGGGTCGAGGATTTGCCGGAGCCGGTCGGTCCAGTGACCAGTACGATTCCGTTGCGCAGGTCGACAATCTTGTTCAATTCGGCGGGCAAGTTGAGCGATTCCAGGTCGGGAACCTTAGCTGGGATTACACGCATCACGACGGCACAGGTACCCCTCTGCATGAAGACGTTGACGCGAAAACGATTGGCGCCGGGCATACTGTAGGACACATCGCAGGAGCCGCTTTCCTTCAGGTTCTCAATGGCATGCTGGTTGTTGCCGATCAGATCGGACGCGATGCGCCGGGTGTCGTCAATGGTGAGGACACGAGCCGTTCCGGCCGGGGTGAGCTTCCCATCAATTTCCACCAGCGGCGGCTTGCCGGGAGTAAAGAATAGGTCGCTGATCTTCGCGGCCGTCTTCAACATCGCGGCCAGCAGCGCCGGAGTCGAAAATGGCGCGGCGGCCGGGGCGGCGGCCGTTGCGGCGGCAGTGGCCGGTCGGGGAGCGGGCGGAGCTACATTCGGTGGGCCAGTCGTAAAAGAAGACATAATAGAGGAGGAGCGTCCTTTAGATAGATAGGAACTAGATGGGTAGTTACATTTGAGAGTACACGTCGAGTCGCGCATCGGAAAGGTTACGGAAGACTCGATTTTCTAAGCTGCTTGGCGGTCGGGGAAGCCATGGTCGAGCCGAGCCGATGAGTCTTCCGTTGGTTGCTCGCCAAGCTGCCCGTTGACTACCGAGCCTTCCACCTCTCCACCACGAGAGCTTACTGCAAGCGTCCCGGCACAGGAACGGTCCCTTTCTCCGTCCACTGGCGCAGTTCGGCAAATCCCCGCTCAACCTCTTCGGGAGTGATGTTGCAGTGGCCGTCGTGCTCAACATACTGCACCACGAACAAGTCTCCGGCGCCTGCGGTCCGAGCCAATTGAGCGTACGTGCTGGGAACTGCGGGAGACACCAGAGGATCGTACGTCGTATGAATCGCCAGCATGGGCCGGGTCAGGTGTCCTGTGGGGGTGTAGTAGCGCTGGATATAACTCAGCGCGCCGGGATCTGCGGCATAGCGTTTTACGCGATCGTTCACGGTATTATCGTCGGTAGTTCCCGTATAGATGGTGTTGCGGTTATCGAAGGGATTACCTCCCGCCCGCTGTTCCAGATCCTTCAACACCCACGTCGCGAACAACAGCAGGCTCGTGAGGTCCTTGTCGTTGTGGAGTCCGACGAAATTGCGAAGAACCGATGCCGCCGGCGGATTGGCTTCCAATGAAGCGGACACTTTCTTCTCCAGGTCTTCCGACACTTCGAAGCTGACAGGAATCTTGGCCGGATCGGGGAGGACCCCGGGAAAGTAGTAATCGAAAAGAACTCGCAGATCGAATCGGCGGCCGATCCGCGACAACGTATCGGTAACCGCTCCACAGAGGTCGAGCGCGCCTGCGTAGGGCCCAGGCGACTGCTCGATTGTCATCATCGTGAGCTCGCCGCCCATCGAATGGCCGGCCACATAAGTCTCTGAAGGGCTCCCGTAATGCTCGATAAAATACTTCCGCAGTCCCTCCGTTTCCGGGATGGCTTGCTCCAGGGCCATGCCTCCTTGCGAGTATCCGGACTGGATCACCGCATACCCGGCTTTGGTGAAAACCGCGAGTGTGGGTTCGAGCGGTTCGGTCTGATCGAAAATCCGGCCGTGGTTCTCGGTGCGGTAGCCGTGATAGTAAACGACCAGGCCGTGGTTCCAATTGTCCGGGACGTCAATGCGGAATTCAGCGCCTTGCAGTTTGCCGAATTCCGTCTTGGCGTGAGCGGTCGTGAACACCAATAGAAAAAGGAGCAAGCAAAGTTTCTTCATGGATATGGTCCATCCTGCGCGAGGGAATTTGTGAGTCTATGTGTGGCGCTTGGAAAAGAATGACGCCTTAAGCGTGACCACGGTCAGGGTATGCTCCCGCCGAGTTCAAGCCGCTGCCGATTTCTCAGAGATTGCCAGACCGCATCCGCAGTCCGGAGCACGCGCTTATCGCGCAGCGCATCGAGGCAGGTGAGCACACCGGAAAGAAATCCCACCTCCGGTCACGACTCGCCTCCTCAGCTTGTAAACGACGCCCATCCCGCCGCCGCCAAGCTTTTCGACGATGCGGTAGTGGGAGACCGTCTGGCCGATCATCAGGGGCAAATCTTACGTGGGTAAGATCGGCAAGTCAACGAAAGCCGTGTAATTGTAAGCCCCTTAGGAGGATGGTTGACGATAAATCCCTATAGCACTGACAAGCCGGACTGAGCTTTCAGATAGTCAAATCGTCCGGTAACAGCCCCTGTCGCGCTTCCGCATTTCGCGCGATAAAAAAAGCCGCCCAGAGATCGGGCGGCTCATCTATGATCCTCAAGTTGCGCATACTTCAAAGTTGCATTTCCTTAATTGTCAGCGACCCCAGACAAAAATCACAAGTGGTGCGGACGCTTGACCTCTTTCCCTGTCTGCGGGCTTGCATTGGACGGCGACATCACTTGGCTTCCGCTGTTCCCCTGTAATGCCTTGCGCTGATTCGGTGGTAGCAACGTCGTGCCGGCGATGTGGTTGAACGGCACTGTCGGCGCGAACGTTGGCAGGTTGTGCGCACGGATCTTCGTGACCGCCTCGAACCCGGAAGCGAGCTTGATAAGCGTGGGCTCGCTGAACGCCGTTCCGAAGAAGCTAATGCCGAGCGGCGCGCCAAACGTCATCCCCGCCGGTACCTGAATGATGGGATAACCTTCGGGCGCGGCGAGGCTGGACGTGCCGTAGATGAAGTGATCGCCGTACAGCAGGTCGGTAGCCCAAGCCGGGTTATCGGTAGCGCTGACGATGGCGTCGAGACTGAACTGACTCAGCGCGAGGTCGATGCCATTGACTCCAAGATTCTGATCCTGGGCGAGCGCCTGGTTGTAGGTCACGCCTCCGAAGGCGGGCTGGGGATCGTCGGGTCCGGTGGCGAGGGAATTACAGAACTCGAAGAGATCCTGATTAAAGAAGGGCATCTCTTCGGCGGCGTGGTGGTTATTGAAGGTTATCGCATCGGTCAGGGTTTTGCGCGCCATCGGAACACCGACACGGGTAGCAAAATACTTCTGGAGATCGTTACGGAAATCGAAGCACAGTACAAGGGTCTCGTTGTTCGCGGCAGGAAAGACAAAGCCGGCGGCGTCGAGATCGATGACCGTGGCTCCAGCGTTCGAAATGGCGGTGATGGCGTTTTCAAACTGCGCGAGCACGATCGGCGGCGTAGGCACGTCGGGATCAAAGCCGCCTAGCCCGACGCGTGTAACGCCAACGCGCGCGCCCTGCAGGCCGTTGGGGTTGAGGAATTGCGTGTAATCGGTGGGAATGTTGGTTGGGCGAGTGAAGCGGCCTTGCCATCCGAGGGGAACGCCGCCGGTCGCCGGATCGCGGCCGTCGTATGTGCGGCTTTGCACCACCCCCAGGGCGACCGCTACATCGGCCACGTATCGCCCATGCGGGCCGAAAGTGTCTTGCGTGTGGGAGATCGGCACGATGCCCGCGCGGCTGGTGAGGCCCACTGTCGGTTTGAGGCCGACCACGCCGTTGGCGTTGGCGGGGCACACGATGCTGCCATCGGTCTCCGTCCCAAACGACACCGACGTGAAGTTCGACGAGGCCGCCGCAGCCGAGCCGGAACTGGAGCCACAGGGATTGCGATCGATGCCATAGGGATTGTTCGTTTGCCCGCCCCAGCCCGACCACCCGCTGATGGACTCGAAGGAGCGGAAATTAGCCCACTCCGAAAGGTTGGTTTTTCCGAGAATCACCGCACCACCGTCGCGCAGGTTCTGGGCAACCGTGGAGTCGATAAGCGCCGGCTTGCCGAAGAGCGCGAACGAGCCCGCGGTGGTCTGCATCTTGTCGCCGGTGTCGACATTTCCCTTAAGCAGCACTGGGATTCCGTGCAGGGGCCCGAGCACGATGCCGTGCTTGCGCAGCACGTCGGCGTTGTGCGCTATCGCCAGTGCGTCGGGGTTCAGCTCGATCACCGCGTTGACCCCCGGACCATTCTGATCGATCGCGATGATCCGAGCGATATATTCCTTGGTCAGTTCCTCCGAGGTGAGTGTGCCGGCGGCCATCGCCGCCTGGAGTTGGGCTACTGTCCATTCGTTGTGCGCTCTTGGAAAGTTGTTTGGTTCGCTGTTTCGCGTGACATCATCTGCTGCCGCCAGAGGGAGCGCCAGCAAAGCTGCCAAAAGGAGAGCACGTGCGGCTGTGACAATCATGGTTGTCCTCCTGGGAAGTTGGTGTGTGCCCGGAATCCTGCTACTCGGGGGACAGATTGTCAAGTAACTTCGTGCAAGCATAGTGGCTCACTTTGGCGATGCAGACCACAAGAGGCTGAACCACCAACGACACGAAGTATCACCAATGCCTTCGGTCTCAGATATTTCCTNNTTTCGCAAACTGCGCCACTACCCGTGCAAGCTAAGACTGTACCGGAACGATACGGTCGCTGGCGTAACATCACTACACTCGCGATGGGTCAACGAGTGATAACTGATTACAGCACTATTGCGCTAAGCTCTGCCTGGCAAGAGGAATGCGTACTCAAAGCAAATCACTTAAATGAGTTCTCGGTTTTTCATGCACTTACGTGGATTAACGTTGACCGTGCTCGGTTTAGTTCTTTGTTCATGTCACACCAGAAAGCTCACTTACCTCATCGGCGGGGGCCTCAGGTTTCACACTTGCATAGAGCCTATGGAACCGTAATCACAATCTTGCCAACCTGCGCATTTGACTCAAGGTACTTGTAAGCATCCACCGTCTGTGAAAAAGAGAATGTTTTTGCCAGCCTCGGACGTAAGCGGCCGTCCTGTAAGCGGTCATAAACGTACTTCTTCGCAAGCGCAAGTTTCTCGGGAACGCTTGTGATTTCCATTAGGGTATAACCTCGAATCGTCAGCCACTTGGAGAGCGCCGCGAAGAGTGGGAACGGCGTAGGCTGACCGGAAAGAGCGCCATATTCGAAAATAATTCCATGCGGTGCCGCAGCCTCGGCCAGCGTCTCCAGC
>PMMJ01000073.1 GCA_003162255.1 Acidobacteriaceae bacterium
CACGTGAAACAAGCTGAGCAGGCAAATCAGCTTCTGCTGCCTCTCCCCGGTGCGCCCTTCGAGCGTCGTTTCATAAAGCGAAACGGCCAACTCTTCAGAGAGTTTGTTGTTCTTCGCCCAAGACAAGATTTGCCCTCCCAATCGAATGTTCCTACCGAGGGATTCAGAACGGCAGACTTACGAGAAACTTTATCCACTTACTCCAACCTATACTTTGCGTTGGGCAAACTAGGGGACTCGAATCCCGGAAGTATCCTGCCGAAACTTATCAGCATCTCGGAGTCGGTCAACCGGCGCGCGGCCACCGGCCCGGAGGCAACGCGAGTCCTAAGGTGAGTCTCCTTTCCTGCGCGGTGGAGACCTCGAATTCTCTTCCCGTGAGGTGGATGCTTCGAGTCTATCAATTGTCCGACCAAGTTCTATAGATCCGCATCATAGAACCGTAACGATACGAGATTTGATTTCTATTCACATAGATTTATGTAAACTGTTTATTAAGTGTTGTTTGCAGTTTGTGCCACGTTGGAATCCAAGATAGTCAATAGAACATAAATAGAAACGATTCAGTTTTTCGTTGACAACCTGACACAGCAAGTGATCGAATGCCCTCCGTCGCTATTTTTGTGTTCTTTGTGCAATCATAGCCAACTTCCATGTCTCGAGGAGTGAAATGCTCCGCTATCTTTTGTTACCCATCATCACAGGACTCGTCACGACCACTATATTTGCCAGCGTGAAAGTTGAAAAAACCGAGTATAAGGGTTGGCCCAACTGCTATCGGGTGAGCAACGGAAAAATCGAGATCATTGTCACTGGAGACGTTGGGCCGCGGGTCATCCGCTTTGGTTTCTTGGGAGGACAGAACCTCTTCAAAGAGTACCCGGAACAAATGGGAGGCACGAAAGAAGAGAAGTTCCAGTTGCGCGGCGGAGATCGAGTCTGGAAGGCCCCTGAAGACCCCGTTGCGACGTGGGCGCCCGACAATGTTCCGGTCGAAATTCATATCACGGAAAACGGTCTCATCGCGCGAGCGCCAGTTGAGCCTTTGACGAGCCTGCAGAAAGAAATTGAAGTGAGCATGGCGACCTCGGAAACGACGGTCACCGTTATCCATCGCATCACCAATCGCTCCCTGTTCTCGCTGGAGTTTGCGCCGTGGGCATTAACCATGATGGCGCAAGGGGGCACCGCAGTCTCCGGATTCCCGCCCAGAGGCCATCATCCTGCGAATCTGGAAGCCACAAACCCATTGACCATGTGGGCCTATACGAATTTCGCGGATCCACGCTGGAAATTCACGCGTAAATATTTGATGCTGCGACAGGACCCGAACAATAAGGAAGCGCAAAAGCTTGGCATGTTTAATCCCGATACCTGGGCGGCGTATGTTTTGAACAACGAAGCATTTGTGAAACGAACCAGTCCCGATCCTACCAAGACCTATCCTGACTTTGGCGCCTCGTTCGAGACCTTCACCAATAATGAGTTCCTTGAAGTTGAGTCCCTCGGCCCGCTGGGAGTGGTGCGTCAAGGCCAGACCGTGGAACTGATAGAGCACTGGGGACTCTTCCGAAATGTTTTGCTAAAGGATTGGGACGATGACGAACTCGACCGGGTTCTCTTGCCGCTGGTTCGGTCGGTCGGGAGCGGTCGATAATGCCGGCAATGTTGCTGCTCCAGGCGGCGAACGGCCGGTTGGCGCTTGGCTCCATCGATCTCGTCATCATCGTCGTGTACTTCATGCTGGTGATCGCTTTGGGGCTTTACCTGAAGAAGTTCACCAACACGGGCGAAGAATTCTTTATGGCGGGTCGTGAGATGACGGCTTGGGTCGCTGGCCTGAGCTTCATCTCGGCAAATCTTGGTTCGCTGGAGATGATGGGCTATGCCGCCGCAACCTATCAATATGGAATTCTGATAGCGCATGCTTATTGGATTGGCGCGATCCCGGCGATTCTGTTTCTTTCGCTGGTGATGATGCCGTTTTACTACATCTGCAAGACGCACTCGGTCCCGGGTTATCTGAAACTCAGGTATGGCGAAGGCGCGAGATCGCTCTCCGCAATTTCGTTCGCCGTCATGACCATTCTGATGAGCGGCATCAATATGTATTCGATGGCNNTTCAGCATCTGGGTATCGTCGCTGACGGTCGCCGTCTATGTGATGGCGGGTGGGCTACTCTCGGCAATCTTCAATGAGGTTCTGCAGTTCTTCCTGATCTGGATTGGATGCCTTGTCATCCCGGTAGTGGGACTCTATGAAACCGGAGGGTGGGCGGGGATGGTCCATCGCATCCAGACGAATTTCCCAGGACAGGATTTCATCCACCTGTGGAGGACGACAGGTTCGTTCACTGCGAATCCCATGGGCGTCCATTGGACCGGACTCGTATTCGGGTGGGGGCTTGCGATTTCCTTTGGTTATTGGACGACGGACTTCCTCGTTGTGCAGCGTGTGATGGCCGCGAAGGATCTGCGCTCCGCGCAAATGGGAACGATCATCGGCGCTTTTTTCAAAATGATGGTGCCGCTGATTGTGATTCTGCCCGGTCTTCTGGCGCTCGCCGTTCTGCCGTTCCATCTCGTGCCGGAAAGCCAGGCGGGAGTCGCCGGCGCGCACACCTACAACGAGGCTCTGCCGCTCATGTTGGCGCGATATTGTGGGCCCGGCCTGCTGGGTCTTGGAATCACAGCGCTGGTTGCGGGTTTCATGTCCGGAATGGCGGGCAANNAACCTACGACATTTATAAGCCTCTATTTAGGAAGGACGCGCCCGATTCGCATTATGTGTCTATGGGGCGCTGGTGCTCGTTGCTGGGAGTGTTCGTAAGTATTGGGACAGCGTATCTCGTGATGAATTTCTCCAGCATCATCGTGTACGCGCAGGCGGTCTTTGTCTTTTTCATTGTCCCGATGTTCGGCACGGTAATTTTGGGAATGTTGTGGAAGCGGACGACGCCGGCCGCGGGTTTTTGGGGATTATTGGCTGGCATTCTGACCTCATTCGCACTCTGGCTGTGGGTGAAGTTTGATCCGTCGGCTCTCCGCCTCATCGCCTTCTCTCCGCATGCGAAAGACATGGCTGAGAACATTTACCGCGCCATGTGGTCGCTCATCGTAAATGTGTTGGTGACGGTAGCCGTCAGCCTGGTGACAAAGCCGAAGCCAGATCGTGAACTCGTGAACCTCGTCTACGGACTCACCGACCTGGCTCCCGCCGGTCATTTTTCATTCTTCAAACGTCCGATCACTTGGGCTGCCGCGGTCGCGGTGGGCTTCATCGCATTGAATGTCTGGTTCTGGTAAGGAGTGGGCGTGGAGAAAAAATTCATCTCGATTTGGTTCTTTATTGGGGCGCTACTGGCAATTTACGGGGCGCTGATTCTAGCCTCTGGAATTTACGGATTGTATGCTCCCCCAGCCACGGCAGTGGCCATGCCCCAACTGCACATTGCAATCTGGTGGGGTGTGGGAATGTTGCTTTTCGGTCTGGTGTACGCAATCCGCTTCTGGCCAAATCGCAACCGGCCGCGATGACCATTGCGATGAGATGAAATCGACCATCGAAGCGACNNCTGAATGTGGTTGGCCTTGTGCCTTCCCATGAACTGGTCTCTACTCACCCCGTGCAGAACAGCGTTCATTATCGGCCACTGCGGTGTGGTGTCATTCCATCTTCTTTCCACTTCCGCGTGGGGAAGATCGACAACCGTTGCCCTTCCGAGATCGGCGCAGAGCTTATCTTTTTGCACGGAGATCCGGCTCCAGACAATTTCCCCAGGCTTGCTGATTCCTTTCAGTGTTCCTCCACCTAAGGGGAAATACATCGGAGGTTGACGTTCGCTAACCGTTCCGCTGTATCCGTCGACGAGGTGTTGTGGGGGCACGGCCCCGGAAATCTCAAGGGTCCAAACGAACTGGTTCTCGTACTCCTCGCCGTAGCGGACGTCGTGCAAAGTAGTCTCCGGGTCGAGGCCGAGTTTGCGCCACACGCGGTTCGTGATCAGGGCGTCAACTCCAGCGCACTCGTCGACTTCGTT
>PMMJ01000006.1 GCA_003162255.1 Acidobacteriaceae bacterium
GACCACTCCCCCTATGCCGATTGATTGAGCGCGTACTCCGCATCTAGTGGTAAGTACTCTAATGAACACAATCACCGCCAACATCGCCGCCCTCCGTGACAAAATCGCCCGCGCCTGCGCGGGCAATGGCCGTGATCCGCGCGAAGTGAATCCNNATCGGCCCGCTGCAGACCAACAAGGCCCGCGACGCCGTGGCGCTGTTCGATGTTATCGAGACGGTGGATCGCCCGTCGCTGGCCGATGCGCTGGCTAAGGAAATGAAAAAACAGAGCCGCAGCTTGCCGTGTTTCATTCAGGTCAACACGGGCGAGGAGGAACAGAAGGGCGGCGTGACGCCGGACGGATTGCCCGCCTTCTCGATCATTGCCGCAAGGCCGGTCTCGATATACGCGGCCCGATGTGCATCCCGCCCGTCGATGAGCCGCCGGCGCCGCATTTTGCCCTTCTGAAAAAACTGGCGCAACGCCACGGACTTTCCGACCTCAGCATGGGCATGAGCGCCGATTTCGAGCAAGCCATCGCTCTCGGTGCCACGTATGTCCGCATCGGCACAGCGCTCTTCGTGGAACGCGGACAATAAATGTCGCGCCATTTGGGCGCATGTCCGCCAACAAATTTATCCGAATGAGTGATCACCGCTACTCCCGCAACTTTTTATTCAATGAATCTGCTGGCCGACAAAGAAATGCCCGCAAGTCAACTCTCGATTTAAAACGATCCACGCAAAGATTCCACAGCCTGTGTGGGGGAATTTAACTTCTCCTTAACCAGACGGGCGTTAAGAACCACACACGCGTTTTACGTTTCGCAACAGCAGGCAGGAGAGAAAAATGAACCAAGCGGCACGAAAAGATTTTCTAACCCGAAAGAATGACAGGCCAGCCGTAATATCAGCCGAAAATAGATACTACGTTCCCGATAGTTTTAGAAAATGTACCGTCGAAGTTCAGGGCCGTCGAGATGGCGCCGGATCGGGTAGCCACCTTTGCCTGGCCGAATCTAAAGGCGGGCAGGGCAGGGACAAGAATCCGATCGCCGCCGACCTACCCACAAGTCAAGTCTGGAAATAAAAACATCCACGCAACAATTCCGCAGGCTGTGTGGGGATATTTACTTTTCGTTAACCAGCCATGAATTAAAAATCACACACGCGTTTAAAAAAACTACAAACAGATAGGAGAAGAAACATGGGAGTTGTTAATGGACCGGGATCTTCGGTCGTCGGTAACGTCGTCTTGTGGAATGACACGACCGGCACGACTGTAAGTGACAGCGGGAACACTTTGTCAATAAACGGTCTTTCTGACGGCTTGAATGACTCTTCAAACCTTGTTCTCGGCTCCAAACCGACGTTCTCGACTGGTATTGACAATTCGGTTATCGGTAACGGCGCTGTTACAGGAGGAGATAAAAACGCCAATGTTGTGATCGGCTGGAACGCAAGTGCGATTTCTGGAAGCTCTAACGTAGCTATCGGTGCCGGGGGCACATCCTGCACTGCCAATAACGGGGTAGTGGTGGGATATGGGGCGGTTGCGGCAGGTCAAGGGGTTTCTCTCGGCTACGGCGCGAATTGCGGAACTGGCTCCATCAACATTGGTTACGGCATAAACGCAGCTTATTCCAATGCCATTGGCATAGGAGCTGCTCCTTCCGGCGACAACACCGTGAACATCGGCGGCGTTATCACGGCTACCGGCACGGGCACCCCGAGCACTTCCACAATCACCGTACCAGGCGCCCTAAGCGTTACGGGGCATACAACATTTGAAGGTGTGACATCCACCGGCGCCACAGGCACTGGTAAGCTTGTTTACGATGCCTCGCCGACATTGACGACCGCTGCTCTCGGATCGTCTACAGCAACAACACAATCCTCCGGCGACAGCTCAACCAAACTTGCCACCACCGCCTTCGTTCAAAACGTTGTCGGTGCAATCACAGCCGGTCTTGACGCCCGTCCGTCATCCCGCGTTGCCACAACGGCAGCACTGACGGCCACGTACTCGAACGGATCATCCGGCGTCGACNNTCAGCGTCGGCGCAACCCTTACCAACTCCGGCACCAAGAGCGCGATTACCATTGATGGCGTGGCCTTGAGTGCAAATGATCGCGTTCTGGTTAAGAACCAGGCCACAGCCGCGCAGAATGGTATCTACACAGTCACGACCGTGGGCAGCGGATCGGTTAACTGGGTCCTGACTCGCGCCACGGATTTCAACACGGCATCCGGCACGGGCGTCGTCGAGGGAGCCTTTACTGTTATTGAGGAAGGCACCAGCAACGCCGGCACGTTCTGGATAGAAACCGGCGCCGGCCCGTTCACGATCGGTACGACGGCGATCACGTTCACGCAGCTTCAGGTCACAAACGTAGCCCTGGCCAACGGGCATATTTTGGTCGGCAACGCGTCAAATATTGCCACTGACGTCGCTATGTCCGGTGATGTGACAATCACCAATGCCGGCGTTACCTCGATAAAATCCAGCGTGGGGCTTGCCGGAAACCCGACGACGACCACGCAATCTGCCGCCGACAATTCCACAAAAATAGCCACGACAGCCTATGTCGATAGGGCGGCTGCGTTACCGCATGTCCCGACCTTTCAATATCTGACAAGCGGTTCTTCCGCGACATACACGACGCCGGCAAATTGCCGCGCTATTCGCGTTGAAATGGTCGGCGGCGGCGGCGGTGGTGCCAGCAGCGGCTCCAGCGGCGGTGCTGGTGGCGATACGATTTTCAATTCTGTTCACGNNCTTCTGTTGGCGGCGCGGGTGGTGGAAGTTATTTCGGCGGCGGCGGCGAAGGAGGCTCCGGCGGCTCCGGGGGTACTAATTCCGGCGGCGGTGGCGGAGGTAGCAACGCCGGTGGGGGAGGATCGGGAGAATACGTTATTATCGACATAGCGTCTCCGTCAGCGACCTATACCTACACCATTGGTGCCGGTGGTTCAGGCGGTGGCGGTTCCGGACTTATCATCGTAACGGAATATTACTGATCGTTCCGACAACCGGAATATAAGAATTAAGGAGGGGTGCGGTTTTCCGCACCCCNNCCGGGGCGGGGGATACACAAGGGGGCGCCAGCCCCTCTTGTGCGCCGATGGTCTGACGGACCCAGCCCCCTAACTCCCTGCCGCTCCTCATCTTTTCCTCCCCGCACCCTGCATATCCGCGACCGGCCCGTTTCGGCGTTTCGGCAGAGCCGCACGAACAATGGTCTGCGGGAAGACGCACCAAAATAGTTTCCGTAATGCTGCGATGTGATAATGTATCTTACGGAAAATAAGTTGCTATCCGAGGGCAGAGTATTTTCATAATCTGTTGGCACCGCGTTGAATCGGTAATGCTCTCGTCACGTTATTCCGTGCATCCACAGTGATCGATCTTCGCATGATCCCAAGTCCGACCCGAAGCAATCCAACACCGATCCTGGCGGTCCACGCACCTCAGCGACCCAGATCGTGAGCGGGAGAGGGGCGCCAAGAAAGACCACATGTTCCGCATTCAGTAAATAGCGGGTACACGATCCGGGCTATCCAAGCGTTTATCCAGTGGCTACACTACACCTGTTCGGCCCAAGCTGGCGGTTGCCGGCGCCACATCCGCCGAAGGCCTCATGACTACGACCAAAAGCAACCCAAGGATCTCGAAAAAACGAGGGGCAGCAGCAGGAAGTCCGGCGGACTTGGCTGTTGTGCTCGCGGCGTCGCCTATGGCACTCAGCGTCAGTCAGTATCAGGAACTTGCGCGAGCGACCGATCGCACTGTCGGACGAGGTGCTGGTAGTCTCGACTTCCCCCTGCTCGGGCTCTTTGGCGAGATCGGGAGTTTGCTAAGCGAGCTTAAGAAAAAGCAACGTGATACTGTTTCCTATTTTGGTTATGAGGAGTCGGTTGTCGAAGAACTCGGTGATGTACTGTGGTATTTTTCGAGTCTGGCAACTCGCGCCGGCATATCGCTATCAGAGATGTCTCTGCAGATTCACCGTGAGTCAGCTCGCGGCGGACGGCCAAGGCGTCAACCACGTGACATCATGTTTGCTGCTCTCCAGCCAGCCTTGAAGGCAACAGGACCCGGTGCTCAGGATGCGTTCGAAGCCACTCTGATGCGCTTGGCTGGCGAAGCCGGAAAGTTGGTTGCCGACTTCTCCGCAGGACGCATAAAACGCAATTCAGACCTGCTTTCAACTCACATGTCGTCAATCTTCCGGGCACTCATTGATGCCGCGAATGAAGCGCATGTGAGTCTGGCCGCAGCGGCCCATCGAAACCTGGAGAAGACTTTCGACCGCTGGCCCGAGAAGCGTACATATCCGGCACTATTCGACGCGGACGATGATCCGGCCGAGCAGATTCCACGAGGCATAGAAATGCAGATATTTGAGAAAGCGGTGAACAACCAGACGTATGTGTTTTTACGTTGCAACGGCATCAACATCGGCGATCGCCTCACAGACAACAAGCTCGAAAAGGATGACTACCGATTTCATGACGTTTTTCATTTGGCTAATGCCGCCATCCTCGGATGGTCCCCCGTACTGCGCGCGTTGTTCCGCGTCAAGCGGAAGAGCCGTCCCAAACTGGACGAGGCAGAAGATGGTGCGCGTGCCATTCTCATCGAGGAAGGCATCTCAACCTGGGTTTTCAATCACGCAACGAGACTTAATGATTTCGAACAACTGAAGAGCCTCGACCTTGGCTTACTCAAGGCCGTGCGCGAGCTGGTCTCGGGATACGAAGCGGAGCGCTGCCCCCTCTGGCTATGGGAAGAAGCAATCCTGAGAGGCTACGATGTTTTTCGCCAGCTGCGCAAGCATCGCGGCGGCACTATCGTCGCTGACCTAACCAAGAGAACCATCACATTCAAGAAGATGACAAAATGAAACCAGCCGCCTTTGTTGAAGCTCTGACCGCCATCCACCTTGATGATGTTTTTAATCCCTACAGCGACCGGTGTACGTTGCATGACCGTGCCGATGCCCCCCAAAGACGGCGGGCCAATCTTCTCGCCGTTGTCGAAGCCGCCGCTGAAGATGGTATCGACTCTGTATGGATAGCGCGCGATCTGGGCTACCGAGGCGGCAGGCGAACCGGCCTTCCGCTCACGGATGAAATCCACCTTCAGACGTTCAGCGAGATATACGGAGGCCTGGCGCTGTCGCGCGCAACGAAAGGGCCTCCTGTCGCCGAGCGCACCGCGGCCATCATCTGGAAGGTTTTGACGCAAATTAACAAGCCCGTATTCCTTTGGAATATCTTTCCCTTACATCCGTTTGAGCCCGGCGATCCATTATCCAACCGCTGTCACACGCGCGCCGAGCGCGAGGTGTTCCAAGAATTGCTGTTCACACTCCTGAAGATGCTGCGTCCTAAAAGTGTGATTGCCATCGGCAGAGACGCGCATCAGTCGCTCCTCGAACTTGACATCGACTGTCATGCGGTCAGGCACCCGAGTTATGGTGGTCAGACGGAATTCATCCGCGGGATGAACGAACTGTACGACCTTCGTCCCCAGCTTCCGCATTGATTTTGTCTACGCAGCCGCACTGGTTTCGTAAGCGGCCCCACATTCTGAAAGAAGTTGATTTATGCCTTTGCGCCCGCCGCCCTTGGGAGCGTCGATCACTGCGTGCGTTGAGACCACAGTCAGGGGACCGACCGGAACACCTGCTTCATTGCCCACGAATGCCATAAGCCGCGCGAGCCCGAACAGATTCCCGAGCAGGCGCTCCACGTAATAATGATTCCGGTAGACGGCAGTTAGCATCAACCGGTTGTCATGATCGAGCTTGAAACTCAGGAAACTCAGGCACTGCCGGTTCATCACCGGTCCGGCATCGCGCTCGGGGTCGTAGATAGGAATATCGAGGGTGGGGTCTGAAATTGTAAGTTCGTAGATATTCCGAAATGTTTTGCCATCCCCATGCACATGTTTTTTCATCTTCGCGACCATGTCCCCCAGGGGATTGATAACCTTGCCGGCAGAGGTTTTCCGCCGAATCATGCGCTCGAAATATCTGCCCCAGTCCCCTTGCTTCTTGATGTGCTCATAAACATTTTGGTAAACATCGTAAAGCTTGGGCGCGCCGTGCCGCCTGTAAAGATCCTGCGGGAAGATAGTGTTCGCCACCGCTTGAACAGGCATAGCCTCTTTTGAGCGGAGATAACTATCAACCAACTGGATAACACGACGGTCAGGAGCGGCTTCACTCAATGGCTCTGCCACGTCGATGATGACGTTATGCGCTTCATGGCCGGGCGCGGCATTGACCGTGGTGGCAGCTTTAAGCCACGCCGCTGCGCACGTTTGTGCTGGTGTGATGGGCAGATACATTTGATAGGTCCTCTCTCATTTCCGCGAATCCATAAAGTCTCGGCGTTAGATAATCTTCACTGAGCCATGCGTACCCGCCGATGCCCCACAGTGGCCCCCAGCTATTTCGAATCAGAACCAGTCTGCGAATGCCATTCTTACCATGGCCGACAGCCACGACCGCGTGCCGGCGTTTGGGGTCTGGTGGTTCCGTGGACGTAATTAGGCCATCGACATTCGGTCGGTAGAACGCATCTGACAAATTCATGGTCAGGATCACCGGCGCACCCTTGTCAAGAAGTTGCAGGACTTCGACGACAGAGATGCGGCCCCGCGCGCTTGCACGCCGGTAACGCGGTTCGGCTTTCGCAGGCGGCTTCCACGACGTAATGTCAGTCGGCACGTTGGCCAAATATGGCCAGACCTGCTCTGGCGGCTGACCGTCTTCCTTGATCGCCGTCAGCATTCCTCCAAGCGTGGCTCCGTCGCTCGGGGCTCCGCCATCCCGTTTCAGAGCATGAAAGTAGGCAAACTCGCACGACAGCGGCTCCCAACCGGGCCGCACTGCAGCGTGAGCGTCACTGGCGGCGAAAGCCATGCATGTCGGCCGCATCCCCTGGTCGCGCACTGATCCAAATATGGATCGCAAATCACAGTCGATCGTCACCCCCATCAGGCGGCCTCCAGCACGAGCCGCCGTTCGGCATGAGACAATCCCTCATCTTCAGGTCCGGTCAGATCATAGTGAACACAAAACGCTCCGAGCGGCGCACCATCCGGTATCCATGGCCGCCGTTCGGCAAGAACCATACGGCCAAGTTGCTGTCCTTCAGAAAGGGTCGTGATTGATCGCGTGACGTGTCCGCCTACGGTCTCGCCATCTGCGCCCTCCCGCTCGTCGCGTACGACGGCGAAGCCGGTCTGGTTAAGCTCGTCGAAAGTCCACACATATCCCGCCCCGCTATGCTCGGTTAACTTGAGCACGAACAGGTCAGAACGGCTACCCTCGATGACCGTATTTTCGTCCTTGGCGGTCAGCAGCCAGACATCGCGGAAAAAATCGGGCGGTTCGTATCCGCCCAGAAGCGCCTTCTTGATGGCGCGTCGTGGCACTTCCAGCAAGTTGTCGAGCGTTCGCCTCGTGATAACCTCGACCCCTTTCCGCATTAGTGACCGGCAGGTCGCTTCGTAGCTGGCGCCGACTCTCAGCGAGAGCTGATAAGCCACCATCGGGTCGGCCATCATCGCCGGCGTCCAACCCTGCCGTTGAAAATTCGCTGCAAAGAGCCATGGAGGCAGCATGAACTCCGTCGCGAAAGCATCCGCTTCGAGTTCCTGCTGCTTGACATCGGGTCCGGCGTTGAGCGGCACACGTCGCAGTATCGATTCATCATCCAGACTTGGGCTGTGACCGAGGCGGCAGTGACCTAATTCATGCGCGCCGGTGAAGCGCTGCACACTTAGGCCGCGCTTGGTTGTCACCATGACGCCCGGCATCGGGACATCGATGAAAACCCCGAGAAGTCCGTCAAGGGGCTTGAAAAGAAGGGGCACGCCGCATTTCACAATCGTGTCGAATACATCGATTCGGCCGCCGTCCTGCTCGATGCGTTCACGCATGCCGAATTCGCGGTGCAGGCGCGCGGCTTCCCGTTTGCCTCTCAGGATTGCGTGCCGCGTATCAGTCATTCGAGGACCCCTCACTCGCCGCCCGAGCGCGGAGGTATTCGGCAAAACGGTTCAATTCCCGGCGGTCTCCTTCCGACAGGCCTGCTGCGGCGCGGGCAAGGTGGGCGACGTCTTCGGACATACCTGCGGCCGGTTGGCTTTCTCCAGTGAAATAGACGACTGGCTGCTTGTATAGCTGCGCCATCTTCTTGAGTTCGAGCGCGTCGACGCCACGCTGGCCGCTTTCGATATGCGATAGCGCTGTGCGCGGTATGCTTAGGTACTTCGCCACTTCGTCCTGCGAAAGACCCAGATACTCGCGCGCTTCGCGAAGCCGAGCGCCTAGTCTCTGCCGGTCGACCTTTTCGTCCTTAGCGGATTTGGCCTTTCCTTTTTCTGGCATCAGATCTTCTCCTTGTGATGTTCACTCCACTGCTTCTGTAATTTGGGCATGAGGTGCTGGACGACCTCATCCACACTGTCGTATCCACCAGCCTGCACAAGACTTTCCGGCAGGTCAAAAGGGACCTGCGTTTCGAGCTCAAGCAGAACTTCGACGACAACCAGCGAATCAATCACCGGCTGGGGGCCGATACCGGCAGGTCCGCCCGCTGCCGCGCCTCCATGCAGCGCGGCTTGCATCGCGCCTTCCTGTGCAAGAAATCCCCGGATGGATGCCTCAATCGCCTTGGCCGGGAAAGCCACTGCTGTTGCGGGCTTTGCTGTCGTAATTGTGGTCATACAGTCACCTGCGTCTGATTTATGAACATTCTAGCGCACAGATGTCCGAAAATCAAACATATAGTTTTGGGGTGTAAAACCGCCTGACTGATGTTCCCTCGCGTACCGCCCGCGACATCATCCGCGCCCGTCCGACCCGCGTTCAGAGGCGGTTAAAGATAGACTGGCAAGAAGGCGCTCTTTTTCCGTAAGCTGAAAACGCAGTCTCCCTAGAACCATCGCTAACAACGTGTAATAGTTTCGGCTGAAATATTTCAGATCGAAAAGAAGGACAATCAAAGAATGGCACGTGGTAATTCACAGAAAGCGGGCGCTCCACAGAACGGATCTCGCCCCGCGGTGCCGAAGCAAATCCCACCCGAAACTAACAAATCGCTTGAATCCTGGATTTGGGATGCGGCCTGCTCAATCCGTGGCGCGAAGGATGCCCCAAAATTCAAAGAGTTTATCCTCCCGCTCATCTTTGCCAAACGTCTGTGCGATGTATTCGATGACGAACTCAAACGCATCGCCGACCAAGTCGGCTCACGCGCCAAGGCGTTCAAGCTGGTGAAACATGACAAGAAGCTTGTGCGCTTCTACCTGCCCTTGGAACCGAAGAACCCGGACGACACCGTCTGGTCCGTCATCCGCACATTGTCCGACAAGATCGGCGAACAGCTTACGACCCACCTGCGCTCCATCGCCGATGCCAACCCCCTGCTCAAGGGGATCATCGACCGCATCGACTTCAATGCCACCACTCACGGTCAGCGCGACATCGACGACGACCGGCTCTCGAACCTCATCGAGGAAATCAGCGCGAAGCGTCTCGGCCTTGCCGATGTCGAGGCCGACATAATCGGTCGCAGCTACGAATACCTCATCCGCAAGTTTGCCGAGGGCAGCGGCCAGAGCGCGGGCGAGTTTTACACACCCGCTGAAGTGGGTTTCGTCATGGCCCGCATCATGGATGCGCAACCGGGCATGGACGTGTATGACCCGTGTTGTGGTTCCGCCGGTCTTCTTATTAAGTGCCGCCTTGTGCTGGATGAAAAACTGCGCGCCTCAAAGAAAAAAAGCTCAGCGGCATTGAAGCTATACGGCCAGGAGAACGAGCCGGGCACCTGGGCCATGGCAAACATGAACATGATCATTCATGACATGGAGGGCGAGATCCAGATCGGCGACACGTTCCGCAAGCCCAAATTCAANNTAATCGACTCCAGACCTTTGACCGCGTCGTGGCCAATCCGATGTGGAACCAGTCAGAATTCAAGGAGAAGGATTACGATGCCGACGAGTTAGACCGATTCCCGAAGGGCGCAGGTTATCCCGGAGGCAAGGCCGATTGGGGCTGGCTGCAACACATTCTCGCCAGCATGAAACCCAAGGGTCGTGCAGCCGTGGTCCTGGACACTGGTGCCGCTTCGCGCGGTTCAGGCAGCGCCAGCTCCAACAAGGAAAAAGAAGTACGCCAGTGGTTTGTAGAGCAGGATCTCTTGGAAGGAGTTATCTACCTGCCTGACAATCTCTTCTACAACACCCCCGCGCCAGGCATCATCGTTTTCCTAAATAAAGCAAAACCCAAGGAACGACAGCGCCGCCTCTTCCTGCTCAACGCGAACCGCGACTGCGTAAAAGGCGACCCGAAGAACTACGTCCCGGATGATGCGATCGTTCGAATAGCCGCCATCTTCGCGGCTTGGCGGGAGGTGGAGAAATATTCGCGCATCGTCAGCTTCGAGGAGATTGCCAAGAACGACTTCAACATTTCCCCAAGCCGCTACATACACACCAGCGAAAACGAGGAATTTCGGCCTCTTGTGGAAATCGTCGAGGACCTGCAGGCAATCGAGGAAGACGCGAAAGCGAACGATGCACTACTCAAGAGCATTCTCAGACAACTGGCGGCCTCATGAGCAAACTGGTTGAGACGGAAATCGGCACGATAGCGTCTAACTGGAGCGTTGTGCCGCTCGAAAAAGTCTGCGAACCGCCGCAATATGGCTACACCGCTTCGGCAGAGGAACAAGGAAACGCCCGGCTCCTGCGAATTACTGACATCACGGAGTCCGGTGTCAAATGGTCGACCGNNTCGTGTCCGACCGAACTCTTGGACAAATATCGACTCGCAACAGGAGATATCGTCTTTGCTCGTATCGGTGCGACGACAGGGAAAAGTTACCTGATAACGAATCCACCGCTGTCTGTTTTCGCGTCCTACCTTATTCGCGTTAGAACCAAGCGGGACCTCGATCCTGCTTTTCTCAGTCTGTTCTTTCGCTCAGGAGGTTATTGGCGCCAGGTGGACGCACAGAAGAACGCGAATCTAAAAAAAGGCGTGAGCGGTTCACTGTTGAAGGTCTTGCTCGTTCCGGCCCCTCCCTTGCCCGAACAGCGAAGGATTGCGGAAGTGTTGGGCCTGATATTGCGGGCGATAGAAGAACAGGACCGACTCCTTCGACTTACTGCCGAACTGAAAAAGACACTTCTCCACCAACTTTTTGCTCAAGGTCTTCGCGGTGAACCCAAAAAGGAAACGGAAATCGGCCCAGTGCCGAAGAGCTGGAAGATTGTACCGTTTGAAAACTTCGCCTTACTGCAAAGAGGATTCGATCTTCCGAGAAGTTCCTTTAGCGACGGCCCATTTCCAGTGGTTGGGGCAACAAGTGTTATTGGCTTTCATAACCAATGGAAAGTTCGGGGACCCGGCGTCACTGTCGTTCGAAGCGGCTCATCCGCAGGTAAACCATTCTTCATAGAATCCGATTTTTGGGCCCACAATGTTGTTCTTTTCGTAAAGGATTTTCACGGACACAATCCTAAGTTCGTCTATTACATGATTCAGAGCCTTGATCTAACAAAATATCGGGAAGGCGTGGCAGTTCCGACGCTGAATAGGAATTCATTTCGGAACATCCCTGTTGCCGTTCCGGACAAGGCGGAGCAGGATGAGTTTGTCCGAGTTCTGGACTGTGTGGAACAGAAGGAGCGAAATGCTGCTTGCAAGAAGTCATTGTTTGAAAGCCTCTTCCGCACCTTGCTGCACCAGTTGATGACCGCGCAGATCCGGGTCCACGGGCTCGATCTATCTGAACTGAAATCTCTCGCAAAAACCCACCTATGAAACCCGAACTCTTCAACGAGCTCCGGAAAATCCGAAACCAAATTGCCCATGGCGCCCAGCCATCCGATCCGGCTTCGCTGGCGGGTCGGCTTGCGGAACTCGGTCTTTCTGTTCCTCCGCAAGATTTGCCGAAACTGATACCGATAATTCTACGGGCATTCGATGGATATGGCGGGTTTTATCACGTTCCCACGCCGTTGCTTCAGGTGTTCGCAAAAATATTGGAGGGGCATCCCGCAAAGGTGATCTGTGATCCATGGGCAGGACTCGGAGAAGTTTTGACTGCCATTTGTGAGGTTACGAAGTCCACCAAAGCTCTCGCTTTTACTCAGAACGAAGCCGAATTCACACTGGGGCAGATTCTCGTGAGTCATGCAGAGTGGCAGCTCGGAGACCCCGTGCAGCTACTCGAATCTCTTAAGAAAGATCTTGACGTGGTAGCGAGCATCCTTCCGTTTGGTGCAAAAACTGGTCGCTCGATAACTCTTACAGGAACAGACGGGCATCCCGTCGAATTGCGGGATGACCTCGGCCACCTTATCCTTGCTGCCGCCACAGCGCGCCTAAGCAAGGACGGCCTTGGTCTTTTTGTGATACCCCCGTCCTTTTTCTTTTCGCAGCGCTCAGTTTTCCGACAGTTCCAGGCACTGGGATTCGGCGTTGAGGCTGCGCTTGCTCTGCCATCCGGTTCCTTCGCTCCCTATACGAACATCCCAACCTATCTGGTCCTTGTCAGACGGCGTANNAGTCTCCCGGATGTTTGTAGCCCAGCTTTCAGCCGACGCGAACACAAACCTCCAGATCCTTGTCAATCTCAGCGAAGGTAAGGAAGGAGGCAGCCTAGAGCTCGGTCGGCTTGTTGATCCTCTGTCGTTCACAGGACTGGAGTCGATACGGACAACCGAGCGACTTAATCAGGCACGCACGGTGTTCGGAGCCCCTGCTGTCCGTCTTGAGGACCTGGCAACGGTCATTAATCTTGGACGTTTTGGCAATGATTTCAGATTTCCAAAACAGCCGAACGCGATTTTTATTCCCCTGATCGGCATCAGCGATGTCGTCGAGTCCGTGGAGGACCTGAACATAAAACCTCAGAACTACGCCCAGGTAGCTATTGACCCGATGCGCTCGAACGCCCGCTTTGTGGCCCAGTTTCTGAATTCCGAGTTTGGCAAGGAAATCCGGGAGCTGAAGAAATCCGGCACGGTCATCCCCAAGCTGAACAAACAGACATTGAAGGACCTCCGCGTCTTTATCCCCGACCTCCAGACGCAGAAAATGATGCTGGAAATAGAGGCGTCCATCGCTGCTGAACAGAACACGCTTCTCGGCCTTCAGAATGAGCTCGGGGGATTTCACCGGGAGCTGTGGGCAAATCCGCAATCAGCGCCGACAGTCTCTCAACGGCTCGCAGCTCTCTCAGGCCATCTCTCCGGCAGCCTTAAACAACACGCGTCCGAAAGTCTCGATCAGTGGTTTGAGACCCTGCCCTTTCCCATCGCATCCATTCTCCGCGTATGGCAGGCTACGCCGAGTCAGGACTTCAAAACGAAGCATGAGCATCTTCTGCACTTCTTCGAAGGCACGGCTGAGTTTGTCAGCGTAATTCTGCTGAGCGCCTTTAGTTCGAACGAAGCCCTGTTCGCTCCTCACAAACAAAAGATTACTGAGTCGATGCAGAAGCAGAATCTAAGCTTTCAGCGGGCAACATTCGGGACCTGGAAATTTGTTGTGGAATATCTTGGAAAGCAGACCCGAGAGTTGCTTTCTGGTGATAAAGACGCGAGGGCGATTTGCGCAGATATCTTCTCTGATCCGTCACTCGCTTTGCCTGAGGCGCTTGCCCGCAAAGAGCTGGCCGTAACCCTGTCGACAACCAACAAGATGCGCAATGACTGGAGCGGTCACGGGGGAGTGGTTGGACAAGAGGAAGCTCAACTCCGCAACGAGCAGCTTATCGGGGAGGTGCAGAAGTTGCGCGATGCCATAGCCGACACCTGGGCTACGGCGCAGTTGATTCACGCCTTGCATTGTCGCCCACGCCGCGGTCTCTTCGAGAACGAAGTGGCTGTGCTAATGGGAAGCAACAGCGAGTTCTTGAAGGAAACGCGTTCGATGGCGACCTGGCTGGATGTCGAGCGCCTCTATCTGTGCAATAAAGATTCGGGGCGGGCATTGAAACTGCTCCCCCTGGTTCAGGTCGGACCTTCGCCGCAATCAGCGAAGAACGCGTGCTATTTTTTCAACCGATTGGAGCGCGACGGCGCCGCCCGCTTTGTCTCCTACCACTTCATTGACAAGCCGGAACTGACGGGTCAATTTAATGATGCAATGGAAGCGATCAAGTTGCTAACAGAAACCTAGCCATGTCCAGACCCGGAGAACACAAGACCGTCCAGGCCCGCATCCTGCATTACGCGCAGGAGATCGGCTGGCGCTATGTGCCGCGCGCCGAGGCTGAGGCACGGCGGAGTTTCGATGCTGACGGGCCTACGGCGGAAGACCGCGCCCGGCCGGCCACGCCCTATTTTGGAGATTTGCTGCACACCCAGGTCTGTGCCTTTAACCCGAAATACAAGGAAGCCGAGGGCGCCCTCATAGGTGAATTCCGGCGGCTCAACGCTGACATCGCCGGCAACCGCGATTTTCTCGTATATCTCCGCAACCAGGGAAAGTTCTTCAGCGCCGAGGAAAGTCGCGAGCTGGATCTGACGCTCATCGATTACAGCGATCTCGCCCGTCAGCGCGAAGATTGGCAGAACGTCTATGAAGTCACCGAGGAGTTTTACGTCCACAACGGTCATTACGGAACGCGCGAGGATGTGGTTTTTCTGATCAACGGCATTCCGGTGCTGGTCATCGAGTGCAAAAACGCCAGCAAGAATGAAGCAATCGCCCTGGGTGTGGACCAGATCCGCCGTTACCACGCGGAAACGCCGGAAGTGATGGTGCCGGAGATGATCTTCACCGCCACGGAGGCCATAGGCTTTGCCTACGGCGTGACATGGAGCACCGTGAGGCGAAACATCTTCAACTGGAAGCACGATGAGGTCGGTAATCTTGAGGCGAAGGTCAAGAGCTTCTGTGACGTGCCCCACCTGCTCCGCTTCCTGAAAGACTTCATTATCTTCGCGGAGAAAGAGGAGGAACTGCAGAAGGTCATTCTGCGCCAGCATCAGACGACAGCGGTCGACAAGGTCGTCGCCCGCGCTCTCGATCCGAAACGCTCGCGCGGACTTGTCTGGCACACGCAGGGAAGCGGCAAAACCTACACGATGATTAAGGCAGCAGAACTTCTCTTCAGGGCGAACGAAGCGCAGAAGCCGACCATCCTGCTCATGATCGACCGCAATGAGCTGGAAGATCAGTTGCTGAAGAATCTCGCGGCCGTCGGCATGGCCAACGTGGCGCACGCCGACCGCATCGCCACGCTCAACAAGCTGCTGGACGAGAAAGGCCAGGATTATCGCGGTATCGTCGTCACCATGATCCACAAATTCCGTGACATGCCAGCGAAGCTCAATACCCGCAAGAATATTTTCGTTCTCATAGACGAGGCCCACCGGACCACGGGCGGTGACCTTGGAAATTTCCTGATGGCAGGCCTGCCCAACGCCAGTTTCATCGGCTTTACCGGCACACCCGTGGACAAGACCGTCTATGGGAAAGGCACGTTCAAGACCTTCGGCTGCGAGGATGACAAGGGTTACCTGCACAAATACTCAATCGCTGAAAGCATCCAGGACGGAACCACCCTGCCCCTCTACTACAACCTGGCGCCCAACCATATGCTCGTGCCTCACGACATCATGGAGAAAGAGTTTTTCGCCCTTGCCGAAACGGAAGGAATCGCTGACATCGAGGAACTGAACAAGATTCTCGAACGGGCTGTGAACCTTAAGAACTTCCTAAAAGGCAAGAAGCGGGTGACCGAGGTGGCGAAATATGTCGCCGACCACTACCGGCAGAACGTGGAGCCCTTGGGCTACAAGGCGTTCCTCGTCGCCGTGGACCGTGAGGCCTGCACCTTTTATAAGGAGGCGCTCGACGCCATCCTGCCGCCGGAATATTCGGAAATCGTCTTCACCGGCAACAACAACGATCCCCCTCACCTCAAGAAGTGGCATATCGACGACAAAAAAGAAAAGCAGATCCGCAAGAATTTCATCAAGGGCGGTGACTTTCCGAAAATCCTCATCGTGACCGAGAAACTGCTGACCGGATTCGATGCACCGATCCTGTATGCCATGTATCTGGACAAGCCGATGCGGGACCATACTTTGCTCCAGGCCATCGCGCGCGTTAACCGGCCCTATGAGAACGAGTCTGCGGAAATGGTCAAACCGCACGGCTTCGTCCTCGACTTCGTGGGCATCTTTGACAAGCTGGAAAAAGCACTCGCGTTCGACAGCGATGAGATCAATGCCATCGTCAAGGATATCGGCCTTCTGAAACAGCTCTTCAGGGCCAAGATGGAGAGCAAGGTCCCACCCTACCTCACGCTTGTCACCCGCAAATTTGATGACAAGGATGTGGACAACCTCATCGAGCATTTTCGTGACAAAGGCCGGCGCGAGGAGTTCTTCAAGGAATATAAAGAAGTGGAGATGCTCTACGAGATCATCTCTCCCGATGCCTTTCTGCGGCCGTACATCGACGACTACACGACCCTGTCTTCCATCTATGCCGTGGTGCGCAATGCCTATACGAAGAAGATCTATATAGACAAAGCTTTCCAGAAAAAGACGAACGAGCTGGTCCAGAAGCATATCGGCGTTGACCAGCTGCAGCGCGTTTCCGACTTTGTGAAGATCGATGCCGAAACGGTTGAACTCATCAAGGAGCAAAAAGGCGGTGACGGGACCAAGGTCATCAATCTGATTAAATCTATTGAGAAGACCGCCGAGGAAAACAGCGGAGACCCTTTCCTCATCGCCATGGCCGAGCGCGCCAGGGCGGTCCTTGAGCTCTTCGAAGACAGGCAGACCAGCACTGCTGACGCCCTTGCCGATCTCCTGCAGGAAATCGAAAGGGATGTGCGGCGAAAGAAGGAACAGGTTGCCAAGGGTCTCGACGGGCTCAGTTACTTCGTACTCTGTAAGCTGACGGATGACGGAATTCCGAACCCCGAGGCGGCGAGCAAGAAAGTCGCCGCCGCATTCGGGAAATTCCCGAACTGGCAGCGCAGCGAGGCTGAGCTGCGCGAGTTGCGTCAGCAAGTGACGTTCGCCCTCTACGCGGAGGAGAACGATATGCAGAAGGTCACTACCACCGTGGAATCATTGTTCACGCTTCTTCACAAGAGCTTCCGACCATGAAAAGCTGGCGCGACAAAGACGAGTTCAAGCACCATGTTCTCGCATGGGCAGACAAGCTGGGTGTACGGGTTCGTTCCCTCGCCGTCCGGCCGATGCGGAACAAATGGGCCTCCTGCTCTACAGCCGGGCGCCTCAATTTCAACTCCGAGCTTCTGTCCTTGCAGCGAGACCTGGCGGATTAC
Organism: Acidobacteriaceae bacterium; assembly: GCA_003162255.1. Classification (GTDB taxonomy): domain Bacteria; phylum Acidobacteriota; class Terriglobia; order Terriglobales; family Acidobacteriaceae; genus Acidiflorens. Next base: position 17,337 of record PMMJ01000006.1, read on the forward strand.
GTTATCGTGCACGAGCTCCTGCACTTCTCCGTCCCCAATCACGGGAAACTGTGGAAAAGTCTTATGCGGGCGCATCTGGGGAACTACGAGCATCTTGAGATCCGGCTACAGAAGGCCGCGGTACGGCCCTCCATTGCGGCGTGAGACCTCAACCAGGCTCTGGGAATAACGTGGGGCGGGAACTTTCTCGCTAAGCATAGCCTCGGCACTGGCAGTTCCACTGCCCGCTTTGTGCGCGTTTCCCGCGGGCTTTACCGCCTTAAAGATTGAAACCGCCCCTATCCCCAACCTTTATTTCTTAGAGCTGCCCGCAATCGCTTTTTGCACCGGACTTCCTGCCAATGCTTTCTGGACACTGATGAACGATTGCACGAGCTTCTTTGGGGCGGTCGCTTCAGGAGCATGAATGGTCACGCCAGTGGCGCTGATCCGAATCTCAAGCTTCGAACCCTCGATGGTAAGGTCGCAATAAGAACAATCCGCAGGATAATCCAGCTCAACGTTCTTCGCATCGAGCTCTTCGAGCTGATCGATCAAATCCGCAACGTCCACTTCCGTTTTGAACTCAAAAGTGATGTCATCGAAGGAGCTCTCGAAAACCTGGTTAAATCCATCGTCGTCGATGATTTTAGGCGAGATGTTTGTCAACCGGTGGGAAATGACGGCCGAGGCCGGATCTTCGGAATCTTGAGCGCATTCCACCCAGAACTCGAAATCGGGCGTCACTATGTGCCCAGTGTCGACAACCATGTCCTTGCGTTTGTAATTCATGTGGGCGCGAATCCGCCCGTGGACTTCTTCTACCTCATCTTCGATCTCCTTCTGCGAAATGTCTTGAACGAAGGATTCCGTCGCGCTGCTTTTCCATTGCGGAACTCGGTGACTGCCTTTTTTGAAGCCGCTGAGCGATCGAATTTCAACCGACTCTTCCAGCTGGAGGAACGCTCTCTTGACCTGGTCGTAGCCGGGCTTTACGGCCGTCTTCTTTTTCAGGACATCATCAAGGTCAGCGATAACGAAGTCCTGGCTTTGACTGCCATACAGCCAAGGTGTTTGCGACACTGGCTTGCTGAATACTTTCCGCAGAGTTCTCTGGATTTCCGCTGCGAGATAGTTCTGAAGGGAAAAGGCTGTTACATACCTGCCCCCTTCTAGAGCGGCACGGGCGTTTCCTTCGAGAGCTTGGATCACTTGATATGTCCAGACACCATGCTTCAGCGCATCGCTCGAATACGAGGACTCCGATGTCTTACAGGATGCGAAACAGGTCCTGTACTCAGCCGCCTGGAAGAAATCATCCAATTCCGTCGCCGACATGGTGGTGTATATCCCTCTAATCCCCGGCACGTCCGTAATGCCGCTTTCACAAGAATCCAGAAAGAGAGCAATCCGCTTGCAAGCGGACTTCCCGCACATCTCAAGCAGCTCTTTCAGCTTTATGCTCGTGTCCTCAAGATCGTCGGGGTCCGTGTCGTAACAGGTGATGTAATTGTGGCCGTTCTTTGAGAAGCCGTGCCCTGCATAGAAGATGTAGAGATAATCTTCCTTGGTGAGAGCCTTTACATGCTGGCGCACCTGCGAATTGATCGTTGTTTTGGTGGCCTTGCCGCTAAGCAGGAAGACCTTGTCGAGCGCGCCTCCATTCTCCAAAGCTTTGGCAAACCCGTTCGCGTCGGCTTCGGCATGTTTGACTGCATGGATGCGAGAATCCGCATACTTCTCGACTGCAATGACAATGGCCAGTCTTTTCTCCATTTATCCCTCCTTCGCAATTCTCGCCGGTTAGTGTTGTGCCAGGTTATCCGCGCGCCGCTTTCAGATCTTCGTGTTCAAACGCTGACGCCATACGCTCGATCTCGTTTTTCGTCAGACCGTGCCGCGCGGCTTCGTCGCGCCACTTCGAGACGGCCNNCGAGACGGCCTTGCCAACCTGCTTTGCTATTTCGCGGGCCTTGCCGTCTTCCAGCTCGAAATATCCCGCCACCTCCATAGCCAGCGGCAGGGAAGCGGTGTTGTCATCCTCGTTGATCGCCGTGGCGAGGATGCGCGGCTTGATGTCGGTCGGCACGGGGTTGAGATCGTAGGCCGGCGACAGGCGCCAGCCCTCCTGCCCCGCGTAGAGAAAGCCGTGATTGCGCAAATGGTCGTCGGTGTTGGAAATCAGGATATTGAATACCAGCCGCCGCCACAGCGCCTCCATGTCGGCTTTCGCCGCGGCGCCATGCTGGCGCAGGGCGTCGACGATTTCCAGATAGCTTCGGGTTTCGTTATCTTTCGATCCCAGCATACTCATGGCGGAAAGAAACGGAATGCGCCGTTCGCCGTCCCGGTCAAAACGCCGCAACAGGAGTACGGGCTTGCCCGCGATGTTTTCGACACGGGCGGCAGGTACGGGAATGCCGGATTTTTCTGCCAGGCTGAGAGCGACCGCTTCCCACAGTACGGTTTTGATTTCATCGTCCTTGCGCGGAAACTTCGCAATCGCGAGATGTCCGTCCTTCTCGATCACCGACGCCTTCGGACGCGCCCCGCCGAGAGATGATCCTGGTGCGAACAGCAGGCGCAGATCCTCTTCGGTGTCCTTGTCCTCCATGACGTGTTCGGCCGCGGAAAGCAGTTCCGGCAGTTCGACCAATGGCGGGATGCGCTTGACGCCCTCCTCCCGCAGGAATGGCCCGCCTTCCTTTTCGGCAAATCGCAGTGCGCCCTGCCGCGCCTCGTCGTCCACCAGCAGCAGGAAGTCGATTTCCTGAAGTGTGCGCGGCGCGGTGCCCTCGCGTTCCGCGCGCCTGCGCTCCATGCGGCGCATGAGCGCCCTGCCCCACCGGTCCGGCGCGGAGTCGCCGATCGCGCCGAACATCGGCGTGTCGGCCGGCGTATGGAATGGGCCGGGGCCAACCTGCAGGGCAGGTTCCAGGGAGAATCGCGCGGGATTTTCCAGCCAGGCTTTGTCGTATTCGAAGGTCGCGCTTTCCTTGTTCTTGCGCGCATGCGCCCACAGCCGCCCCATCAGGTGCGGGACGCCGTCGAGATCCACGTACACAAAGGTTTCTTTGTCCATCACTTGTCTTTCGTGAGTTTCTGTTTGCGCGCCCCGCGAATGCGCTGCGGCAGATTCTCCTCTTCAAGTTGCAGGCCCACCGGGTCGTTTTTCGGGGCAGCGAGGTCGCCCAGCCGGTCGGCCATCCCCAGCACATAAAGGACAGTGGCGTAGCTTCCGATTGAAACGCTCGGATCGCCCCGCTCCACCCTGATGAATGTCGGCTTGCTGATGGAGGCCCGCTCCGCCGCGATCGCCATGGGGATGCGCCGCCGCCGCCGCGCATCCTTAATATCGTGGCCGAGCTTGCGTAAAGCGCGAGAAACGGGGATGGGCAGCTTCAGCACGGTTCGATCTCCCTGATAGTTAAGGTAAACGATAGTTGACCATACAAGGCATAAGGTAAACTATAAGACACCTTAAGTCAAGTGCGACCTGTCCCGGCATCCGCCGTACATTAGCGAAAACTAATGGGCGAACAAATGGCGAATATGATAAATTGCCATCGTGGCTCCCAAAGCCTGCACTGTCGTTGTCCACGATCTGAACGAAACCGCGCATTCCCTCGACGTGACGGCGGAGACGCTTTTTGAGGCGGTCGCACAGNNGCGGTCGGCGACATCGGACGCGGACTGACGACGGTTCCCGTGAAGGTCCGGAATCCCGAGGTCACGCATATCGTCAAAATTCAGGATTTTGAAAACTGGCTGAACAGAGGCTGCAAGAGCCCGAAGGAAACGGTGCTCAAGGCGAGACTTCGGCAAATTCTCGGCATGGGCGCGCAATAGCGATAATAAGGATGACCGCCATGGCGACGATCAGCAGCAGGATGATCAGCATGACGACCAGCATGATGATGACCAGCATGACGATAATGACGATCACCGCCGCCGCCGGCGCCGCCGTGGAGACCGCCATCAGCACCACATACCGACCAGCCCTCTGAAACAGTCNNCGCCCGTTATGACCGGATGCGCCTGCTGTTCCTCATCGGTCCTTTACCGGTTGCCCTCAACAATCATGGGACTCTGACCGCGCGCGCCGGGAAGTCAACGGCCAGCCCGCTCCGAGATTCCGTGTAAGCCGTGTGACTTCCCGGCTTTTCCGCCCGGTCCTGTCGATTCCCATGTTGAGGACAACCAGACAGAAAAGGAGTTACCGATGAAGACCTACATCGCCCTATACGCCGAAGACGTGCGGCACTATTCGACCGTCGAAATCAAGGCCGTGGATACCGTCGATGCCATCGAGAAGGCGCGGAGCTACGATCTGACCGGCGTGCCGACGAACCCCGACTGGCACAATGCGGTTTGCCGCCGCATCGTCGAAGTCACCGACGAGAACGAGAACATCGTCGCGGAGTTCATACCGGTCGACACCCCTCCCCGCTTTCCCCGCTGACCGGGAGGCAACCATGACAGTCATCGACCTTACGGAACAGATCGACAACATCCGCAGCCGTTATCCGGAATACTGGCATTCCGACGAGGCTCAGCGCGAAGTGCAGGCCCTATGGGCCGGAGCCGATTGCAACGACTGCGGCGT
>PMMJ01000103.1 GCA_003162255.1 Acidobacteriaceae bacterium
CCCTGCCGGTGCAAGTCGAAAACATTCAACCGTGGAGAAGGAGATGGGCATGTTGAAGGGGATGCGGAAGATGGCCGGGAAGCTGATTGATCTTGCGACCGGGAGGCAGTTTCTGACAATGGCGGGCTTGGCGTTGGTCTCGAACGCGCTCGCCTACGCGTCAACGAGCACAACCGGACTGCCGTGGGAAACGCCGTTGCAAACGGTACAACAGTCCATAACCGGGCCGGTAGCGGCCGGGATTTCGGTTGTTGGCATCGCGGGCGGCGGAATGGCGCTGGTTTTTGGCGGCGAACTATCGGAGTTTGCCAAGCGCGCGTGCTATGCGGTGATTGCGACCGGTGCGATTGTCGGCGCGGGCACCTTGATGACCACGTTGTTTTCAACATCCAGCGCTGTCATCGCGATGATGGGGGGATTTTAGGATGCATGGGCCGAGAGAGACGGTATTCCATCCGTCGATCAACCGCCCCAATCTTCTCATGGGCGGCGACCGTGAANNGATCGGCGTTGCGTTCTGGCCTGTGGCCACGTCGATGCTAGCTCGGTTGGCGAAGGTCGATCCGATGATGCGCGATGTTGCAACGCGAAGCTTGCAGTACAAGGCATATTACCCGGCTAAATCCCGGTTATCGAGTAAGAGTACGACCCAGCGGCGTTCCTGGAAATAAGGAGACGGAAGGGGAAAATGATTTCGTTTACGGTGTTTCTGCTTGTAGCGTGCGCGGGTGTATTGGCGTGTGTGTTGATTGCCTGGACTGCACGCGGTACGCGGGCTGACGAGGGCCGGAGGTGGGTTGCCGGGCTTCCGGACTTATTGCTCTATGCGTCGATGATCGACGATGGCATCCTGCTGCTTCAGGACGGAGCCTTGATGGCGACCTGGCGCTATGCCGGTCCGGATCTCGGTTCCGNNAATTGAATTCCGTCTTGAAGCTCGGGTCGGGATGGTTGGTGCATTGCGATGCAATTCGCTCGGAAGTGAGCGAATACGCGAGTCAGGGAGCGTTCCCGGACCCGGTAACGAGTTTGATCGACGATGAGCGCAGAGCGCAGTTCAAGGCCGAAGGCCGGCACTTCGAGAGCACCTATTACATATCGCTCACCTATCTTCCTCCGATGCGAAGCGAGGAGAAGGTCAAAGGATACCTGTTCAGTGGCGGCGAGCAAGACAGTAAGACTGCCGGTGAGACCGCCCTCCTATATTACAAAGATCGTCTCGGGCTGTTTCACGATGTATTGAGTTCGCAGGTACGTGTGGAGCGGCTTTGCGGTCACCCTGTCGTCGGAGACGATGGGGCGGAGACGGAGTGGATCAGTTGCGATCTTGCGCGCCACGTGCGGCGTTGCGTGACGGGGGAGGATTATCCGTTCATCCTGCCGGCGATTCCAGTGTTTCTGCATGACCTGATCGGCTGTGCGAGCTTCAAGACCGGCGTCGAGCCGATGGTCGGAAACAAGCATATTCAGATCGTCGCAATCGACGGATTCCCTGCTACCAGCTTCCCTGGGATACTGGCAGCTCTGGACACACTGCCCTTTGAGTACAGGTGGAACACGCGAGCAGTCTTGCTCGATCCGGAAGAAGCGAAAAAGATCATCACCGATGCCTTGAAGAAGTGGACGGCGAAGGCTCGGGGTTTCATCGACCAGCTGATGGGCAGGCCGCCCAAGCGTATCGATCCGTTTGCTCTCAGAATGATGGAGGATGCGACCGTCGCTATCGGCGAAGCGTCCAGTGGCGATGTGCAATTTGTTCTTTACTCGGGAAACATCATCCTCATGGATGAGGACAGCGAGGGAGTAAAGGATCGCGCGCGGCAGGTTGCGAAGATTATCAAGAATCTTGGCTTCGGGGCGCGGCTGGAATCGTTCAATGCAGTGGAGGCGTGGCGCGGCACACTGCCGGGGGATGGGTATCGCAACGTCCGCCGCATCATTCTGCACACCTTGAATCTGGCCGATTGTATGCCGATTGCGGCGATCTGGACCGGGGACCGCGTGAACTCTTCGGCATTGATGCCGAAGAATAGCGAGCCCTTGATGTATGCAACGAGCACCGGCTCGACGGTGTTTCGTTTCAATCTGCATGTAGGAGACCTGGCTCACACGCTGGTTGTCGGGCCTCCGGGAGCCGGAAAGAGCACGTTGTTGTGCGGCATTGAGGCGCAGTTCTTCCGTTATCCGAATGCACAGGTATTCGTGTTCGACAAAGGGTACTCGGCCTGGGCTCTGAATCAGGCCGCGGGGGGNNGCGCAATACATCGAGCAGTTGTGCGCTTTGGCGGGACACACGGTAGTACCTGCCGAACGCAAGGAGATATTGAAAGCGCTTCAGCTCCTGGTCCAGTCCAAGACGAGGACCTTCACTGAACTCCTGGTGAACTTGCAAAACCTGTCTCTGCGGGATGCGTTGCGGGTGTACACGCTTGAGGGTTCGCTCGGTGGCCTGTTGGAAGCCAAGGCGAATCAAAGCGTGCTTGGCCGTGGCCGCTTCATGGTGTTCGAGATGGAACACCTGATGGGGATGGGGGAACGGGCCGTTGTTTCAGTGCTGCTGTTTCTCTTTCATCAGATCGAGAAGCGTCTCGATGGGTCGCCTACGGCAATCGTTCTCGATGAGGCGTGGGTGTTCCTGAAGCACGAACTGTTCAAAGAGTTTATCCGCGACTGGGCGAAGACGTTGCGGAAAGCGAATGCGGCCCTGATGTTATCGACTCAGAACTGGTCGGATATTTTCAATTCCTCCCTTAAAGATGTCTTGATCGAGACCTGCCCGAACAAGATTTTCCTTCCCAACCCCGAGGCCACAAGCGAGACGGTGCGCGTGTACTACGAGATGTTGGGAGTCAACGCTCGGGAGATCGAGATGATTTCTCGCGCAATCCCTAAGCGCGAGTATTACCAGCGGACGCCCAACGGGCGCCGGCTTTTCAATATCGGATTCGGTCCGGTTGCGCTTGCGTTTGTGGGCGTGAGCGGTCCTGAGGTGCGCGCTCGCATCGGCGAGATCCGCAAAATGCATGGCGATGGGTGGATATCGGAGTGGTTGCGCGTGCGTGGTGTCCAAAACTGGGCGGATTACTTCGAGACGAAGTATGAAGCGAAGCGGTCTGCCTGAAACGTGTGTCGTGAGGAGGAGTGCATGAAAAGGTTGCTGCTGCGAATCGGTATCGTCATGGCTGGATTCGTGCTCACCGGAAGTGTGAGCGTCGAAGAAGCACATGCGGGCGTCGTCGCGGGTTTCGCCACGGAGTGGACCCAAATCATGAACAACATCCAGCTTGTTCTGCAATATGAACAGCAGATTCAACAGTATGCGACTCAGTTGCAACAGGCGCAAATGCAAGTCGAGCATCTGGAGCAAGCATACAAACAAACCACTGCGATGGTGCAAGGAATTGCCAAAGGCAACTTCAATTTCAGCGCCATTGCGAATGACCTGTCTGCGTTAAACGGTGTTGTGCAGTACGGAAACAGCCTGGCCTACTCTATGGCCAATTTAGACGATGAGTTCAATGCGCGCTTTCCCGGTTATGGGAGCACAAATCCAACGAATTACGCGGGCATGTACCGGAATTGGTACAACACCAACCTGGATACGGCTCATTCGGCGTTGAAGGTCGCTGGACTTCAATATTCGCAGCTAAATAACGATGCCGCGTTGGTGCAGACGTTGCAGCAGCAGTCTCAGAATTCGACAACGCTGTTGCAGACCCTCCAGGTGGGAAATTCTCTTGCCGCGCAGGAACTGGCTGAGTTGGAGAAACTACGCCAGTTGATGCTGACGGACATTACGTCCAAGGCGACGTATCAGGCACAGCAAGCTGCCTCCGCGCAGGCTGACGGCGATATGAACGATACGTTTTTTACAGTGCCAACCGGGTCGAATACGGATACCCGGACCTATTCGCCGGTTCCACAGCAGTAGTAGCGCGGAGCGATTGAGATGAAATTGAGACACAGGTCGTTGTTGGTATTGAGCGCATTGGTGATTGCGACGGGGGCTCTGGCCTACGGGCAAAGCACGGCGCCTCAGTCTGGGCCATCNNGATTTGCTCGATGTCTACAAGAACGCAACAACGACCTGGGTCTCAACCACGTTCGGATATGCGAATAAGTTGTTTGGGCTTCTCGCATTTATCGACTTCACATGGGCGATGATCGTTCTTTTCCTTGAAGGGCAGGAGTTGCAGGGATGGATCGCGGGCTTTTTGAAAAAGTTCATGACCATCAGCTTTTTCTATGCTCTGCTCATCAATCAATCGACCTGGTTCCCTGCAATTGTCAATAGCTTTGTCCAGATCGGTCAACAGGCCGGGGGAGTGTCGGGGTATTTGAATCCTTCGGATATTTTGTGGACTGGCGTTCAAATCAGCGGAGCGATTCTGGCTGCGTGTGTACCGAATGCCGCGGCAGGTAGTACGGCGGGAACTGTTTTAGGAATCATCATTCCGGGCGCGGGGGCAGCTCTGACGGCTGCTTCTCTGATTCCTGCGCTTGTTGCTCTGTTTTGCGCGCTGTTGATCTTTCTCGCGTATGTGGTCATTACATTGACGTTCATCATGGCGACTGTCGAGAGCTATGTCGTGATGAGCGCCGGGTTGATCTTCCTCGGGTTCGGCGCATCCCGGTGGACCGTTCCGTATACGGAGCGCTATATCTCCTTGGTCGTATCGACGGGAGTGCGGCTGATGGTCCTCTACATGATTGTCGGCCTCGGCCAGACCTTATCGAACACATGGATTCAGCAAGCCTCGCAAATTCCAATGAGTACGGCTGGGCTTCAATCGCTTTTCGGATTGCTCGCCAGCGTCATCGTGTTTATGGCGCTCGCCTGGCAGGTGCCGAAGCTCGCCGGCAGCATCCTGCAAGGGTCGCTACAGATGGGTAGCGCGGATCTGATCGCTCCTGCAATTTCGGCCGCGATTGCAGCCGGAACGATCGGTGCGGTAGCAACGGCGGGGGTAGGAGTGGTTGCGGGCGGCGTGGGCGCATTAGCAGCCGGTGGCGCGGCTGCTGGCGGCGGAGCAGGCGCCGGTGGGATGGGTGGAAGTTTTATGCCTAGAGGAGCTGGGGGCATGATACCGGGCATGGGCAGCACGATGGCCGGTGGTGGGGGCAGCGGCGCAGAACCGGGCGTTGAGGGCGCAATCAACAGTGTGCCGCCGCCTTCTCCGAGTACGGGCGGTGGAGATAGTGGCGTTGTGGCCGTTGATCCACCTCCTGTAACCGTGGGGGCACAGGGGAAAACGGGTAGTGCCAGTCCGAGTGTCGTGCCGGGGGTTTCTACGGATGCGGGGCCGAGGGGTGCGGAGGCTGTTGCTAAGGCTCAGGAGACGGCTGTGGCGGATGAAAGTGCGACCGCTGTGGAGAGTGGCGCTGGGTCGAGTCCGGTATCTAGGGTTGGCGGGCAGAGTCTGAGGAGTATAAGGCGCAGAGCGCAGATGCGGGATAGCGCAGGGCCGCAGACGATGGCGGGATTCGACATTGGGGACTCGCCAGATGAGGCGCCGGAGGCGATCGCTGCCGAAACTGAAGGGCCGAGTGGAGCGAGCGGGGGCGCAAGCGTACCCGTGAACGGTGGCGGAGGCGGCGTGGAAGTTGAGGGCGCTCAAGCGCCAGATGTCGCCGGTTCCGGTAGCGACTCGGTTGGGGAGCCTACTGTAGTGCCACCCGTCGACGCGAGTGGAGTGAGTCCGGTGCCTACGCAAGTTGCGGGCGGAAGCACAGCGGCCAGTGAAGGTGTTGGTCGCACGGCCGGCGTGCCGATTGGAGTGCCGGGCGTGTTGAAGGAGAGTCCTCTCGGAGGTGTCAATCCTGCTGGAGAGGAAGCGTCAGACAGGAGAGGTCGATCCGACGATCAGTCGTTGGGCGAGAAGATCTCGGGGATTCATAATACCGCGGCACAGGTACAACAACATCTACCGGAGGATTCGGCGACCGTGTCGGCGCCGACCCTGAACATTCAACACGGAGAGTAGGAGCGAAAGATGATTGCATCGCTGGCAAAAGTGGAAGAAAAAGGTTCGGGCAAGAGCCCGTACCTGGCAGCTCGCGACGAGTGGAACGAGCGGTATCGGGATTTGATCGCGGCTGCACGCAATTGGCGGCTACTAGCCGTGACATCCAGCGTGGTTGCGCTTGTTGCGGTCTTGGGATTGATTGTGATCGGGGCCAAGCCCAAGGTAATTCCCTACATCGTGGCGGTGGACAACCTGGGCAAGGTGGTGAGCCAGGGAACGGCAGTTCAGGCGTCGGTTGCCGACGATCGTTTGAAACGCGCGGCGCTGTGGTCCTGGGTCCAGGATTGGCGGATGGTCTCGTCGGATGCAACGGTCGAGAAGAACGCAGTCGAACGGGTGTATGCCGAGATCGGCAACGGAACTCCCGCGGCAATCAAGATCAGCGATGGGTATCGCGATGGGTCGCCGTTGAAGCTGGCGCAGACGGAGACGATTTCCGTGAATGTCCGCGCTCTCTATGCGTCCTCGAAGGA
>PMMJ01000204.1 GCA_003162255.1 Acidobacteriaceae bacterium
GCCGAGCGCAGCTCGGCAGCCGCGGCGGTTCCTCCACGGATGGATTCTTCTGCCGCGAATAGACCTTATAATCCTTGGATGAATCGCGTTGTCCACGCCGCCTGTCCGCATGACTGCCCGGACGCTTGCGGCGTCCTGATCACCATCGAGGACGGACGCGCTACCAGAATTCAGGGCGATCCCGAGCATCCCGTTACCCGCGGATTTCTTTGCGCCAAAGTCGCCAAGTATCTGGACCGCGTGTACTCACCCGACCGCGTGTTGTATCCGATGCGAAGGGTGAGACCTAAGGGTGGACTTAGCTTCGGTCTCCCCGGACGGGCGGGGACGCNNTGGAGAGCCGGGCGTCCTCGCCCGGCCATCCGGTCGCTACACCTGGCGAGGCTTTTGAACGCATTTCCTGGGACGAGGCGCTTGACGAAATTGCTCGGCGCTTTCGCGGGATCATCGCTGAATATGGTTCCGAATCCATCCTGCCCTATTCCTACGGAGGCACGCTGGGCGCGCTCAACGGCGCTTCGATGGATCGACGTTTCTTCCACCGGCTGGGCGCTTCGCAACTGGAGCGCACCATCTGCTCCACCGCCGGCGAGGTGGGCTTGCAATCGGTGATTGGCGTCAAGCTGGGCACCGAACCGGAGCAGTTTGCGCATTCGCGCTACATCATTGCCTGGGCCTCGAATATTCATGGCAACAATGTTCATCTCTGGCCCTTCATTGCCGAAGCTCGGCGCCAAGGGGCGAAGCTGGTGGTCATCGATCCGTACCGCACGCGCACCGCGAAGTTGGCCGACTGGTACCTGCCCATCAATCCTGGCACGGATGCGGCGCTCGCTCTTGGCCTGATGCACGTCATCATCAACGAGAATCTTTTCGACGCCGATTACGTCTCTCGCTACACCGTGGGGTTCGAAGAGCTGAAGGCTTGCGCGCAGCAGTATTCGCCGGAGAAAGTTGCGCACTGGACCGGCATATCCGCCGGCGACATTCGCAAGCTGGCGCGCGAATACGCCACCGCGCGACCGTCCGTGATCCGCGTCAACTACGGTATCCAGCGTTCCGATGGCGGCGGCATGGCCATGCGGGCGGTGACCATGCTGCCCTGTTTGATTGGGTCCTGGAAAGATGTTGGGGGCGGATTGCAGCTCTCGACCAGTGGTGCTTTTGGTCTGAATTCCGCAGCGCTCAAGATGCCCGAGTTGATGCTGAAAGCGCTGGGGCGGGCCGCCCGTACCGTCAACATGGTGCAGTTGGGCAGCGCGCTGAACTCGCTGGCTGGGCCACCTATCAAGGCGTTGTTCGTTTACAACTCGAATCCGGCGGCGGTTTGCCCGAACCACAACGAAGTCGTTCGCGGACTAAAGCGCCCCGACCTTTTCACCGTGGTCCACGAGCAGTTCTTCACCGACACGACCGACTACGCCGACATCGTGCTGCCGGCCACCACGTTTTTCGAGCATAAAGACTTGCAAACGGCGTATGGACACTACTACCTGCAGGTTTCAAATCAGGCGATAGAACCGCTCGGCGAATGCCGGTCGAATGTCGATCTGTTCCGCGCGCTGGCCGAGCGCATGGGACTTGACGACGACTGTTTCCAAGAAACGGTGGATGGCATGATCGACCGCGCCCTGGATTCGCCGAATCCGCTGCTCAAAGGAATCACCCGTGATCGGTTGGAGAGCGAGCCCTTCATCAGGCTCAATTTTGCGGCCACGGATCGCGTAGGGACGGACGCATTCGTCCGTCCAGCCAAGCGCAGCGAGGCGGAAAACGCAGCCCCCTTTCTATCCTTCGCCGAAGGCAACTTCCCCACGCCCAGCGGCAAAGCCGAGTTCTACAGCGAAACTCTGAAGCGTCAGGGTCTCGATCCGGTCGTCGCCTTCACGCCGCCCGACGAATCGCGACACGGATCAAGATCGAAAGCCGCCGGCTTCCCGCTCGAGCTTCTTGCCCGCAAGTCCGACAACCATCTCAACTCGTCATTCGCGAACGTCGCTTCTGTCCGCGAGATGGAACCGCACATGGGGGATCTCGAGATGCATCCGGCCGATGCGACGGCGCGCGGCGTGCGCGATGGCGACCGCATTCGCGCTTTCAACCCGCGCGGCGAAATCGTCCTGCGGGCCCGAGTCGATGAGTCTCGAATCGATGGTTCCGTGCCTCCGGGAGTGGTTGCCGCGCGGCTCGATTGGGCACGATTCAGTCCCGCCGGCGGCAATATCAATGTGCTAACCTCAGAAAAACTTACTGACATGGGCAACGCGGCCACGTTTTATTCCGTCTCTGTTGAGGTAGAACTTTTTCGGGCGTGACTTTTCGGGAGGATTTCAAGGAAGAAACCGCTTTTGCTCTTCGCCTTTGGCTTTTAGCTACAAGCCAAAAGCTAAGAGCGATTCTCTCCGCCTTGGACGGTTCTCACTCTCTACCGTATAATTACCGTTTTCCTAACTCTAGTTTTTCGAGGTAGTTGCGATTCATCGCCGTCATCATGCTATGCCTGGGTGGGCCCCGCGGTTCGGCCACGACACGGGCTCACAGCGAGACCCTTCCTGGTCTCCATCCTCTTTTTCCACTGCAAGAGTTGGGAAGCAGAGGTCTGTCTGGAACTGCCTCCTTGGGTTGGTGGGGCTGCTGCTGCTGGTCGTCCCCGTCATCGGCCAGCAGGATCTGGTGGTTGGCATCGTTATCCACGGCAACCGCCGCATTCCCGCCGATACGGTCAGGGCTCGCATCTTCACCAAGGTCGGCGACGTGTATGACAACGCCGCCATCGAGCGCGACTTCAACGCCCTCTGGAACACGAACTACTTTGAGGACATACGCTTCGAGCGCGAGCAGGACCCCAAAGGCAAGGGCTGGATCCTGCACATCTACCTCAAAGAACGGCCCACCATCCGCGAGATCAGCTACAGCGGCCTGAGCGCGGTCACCACCAGCGACGTGCTCGACCGCTTCAAGGACCGCAAAGTCGGACTCTCGGTAGAGAGCCAGTACGATCCCACCAAAATCAAGAAGGCGGAAGTTGTGCTGAAGGAACTGCTCTCGGAACACGGGCATCAGTTCGCCACCGTCCGCACCGAAATTCGAGCCATCCCGCCGGCCGCCGTCGCCGTCACGTTTGTGATCAAGGAAGGGCCCAAGGTCAAGGTTGGGCGCATACGCTTCCGGGGCAACAAACACATCAACGACCGCACGCTGCGGGCGGCCATGAAGAACCTGAAGCCCATCGGCATCCCGCACTCGATCTTTCTGGAAAACCTGTTCGCCAAGACCTACGACGCCACCAAACTGGAAGAAGACACCGAACGCGTTCGCGCCGAGTTCCAGAACCGCGGGTATTTCAAGGTACTGGTGGACGAACCCAAAACCGAAATCCACGACACCGGACGCACGGGCCTCCACATTCCGTGGGTCCAGCCGGGGCTGGGGAAATCCGTCGATATCACCATGCCGATCGAGGAGGGCGATCGCTACCGCCTGGGCACCATCACGTTTAAGAACAACAAAGCCATTCAGAACAACGCCGCTCTGCGCAGCCTCATCCCCATGAAGGATGGGGACATTTTCAGCCGCGAAAAAATGGCCAAGGGAATCGAGAACCTCCGCAAAGCCTATGGCGAAGCTGGCTACATCAATTACACCAGCGTTCCCGATACAAATTTCGACGATGAAAAAAAGACCGTGAATGTAGTTTTCGATGTGGACGAAGGCAAGCAGTTCTACGTGCGCCGCATCGAGTTTCAAGGCAATACCACCACCCGCGACAAGGTCATCCGGCGCGAGATCGCGCTGGAGGAAGGCCAGATCTACAACTCGCGTTACTGGGAGTTGAGCCTGCTGCGCCTGAATCAGCTCGGCTATTTCGATCAGCTCAAGCCCGACGATCCCAATACCACCGAACGCCACCTCGACGAGAAAGCCGGCACCGTCGATCTCACGTTGAAAGTGCACGAAAAAGGCAAGAACAGCATTGGACTGCAAGGCGGCGTCAGCGGCCTGGCCGGAGCCTTTGTGGGCCTCAATTACGCCACCAACAACTTTCTTGGATTGGGCGAGACGCTCTCCGTGCAAGCCAGCCTGGGCAGCCGCCAGCGCGACCTGGTTTTCGGATTCACCGAGCCCTATTTGTTCGACCGGCCCATCCAGGCCGGCTTCAACGTCTACACCAGGAAGACGAGCTATGACCAGGCGCGGCAGTATGCCATTGCCACCGGGCAGAATCTGAACCTGCCCTCGGTTTACCTGCAAAACCTGCAGAACTACTCGCAGTCCAGTACGGGCGCGATGCTGAGCGTGAGCTATCCGCTGCGCCGTTCGTTCAAGCGCTTTGGCATCAGCTATTCGTTCGACCGCTCTTCGCTGGTTGCCGTCAGCAACGCTTCCAAGCTGTTGTTCGAGAATCTCAACTTCCGCGGCATCACCGGCCCCAACGCGCTCAACGGCATCATTACCAGCAAGATCACCCCCAGTTTCACCATGAACACGCTCGATGCGGCCTACGCTCCCCACAAGGGCAAGAGCCTGTTCATCGGTGGGGAGTTCGCTGGGCTGGGCGGCACGGTTCACACCATCCGTCCTATTGTCCAGTACAAACAGTTTTTCCCAATGCAAAAGCGCCGCAATGCCCTTGGCTACAACGTTCAGGCTTCGTTCATCACAGGGTTCGGCGGGATCGTTGCGCCCCCATTTGAACGCGCCTACCTGGGCGGCGAGAACGACCTGCGCGGCTTCGATATTCGCACCGTGTCTCCCATCGCCTACCTGCCCAGCGCCCAGACCGTCGCCCTCAGGAACAAGGATTCCAGCTTTGTTCCCGCCAATCCAAACTTCCCGGTGGTGACCTCGGGGTCTTCCTGCGTCAGCAACTGCTGGAATATTCCGATTCCGTACTATCAACTCGTGACTCCGGGCGGCGACCTCAGCCTGCACGGAAATCTTGAATATCGCATCACTATCGCCGGGCCCGTCGCCATCGCGCCCTTTGTCGACACGGGCACCGATCCGATCCTGCGTACCTCGCAGTTACAGACCAACCCCGTCCAGTATGAGAACCTGATCAGCACTTCGTTCGGCTGTCCGACGCTGACTTCGGGTTACGCCTGTTCCGGCGGGGTGAAGCTTGGCACCAACGGCCTTGCCCTCCCCTCGCAAAACCTCAGCCCGGTTCCTGGCACCAATTGGGTTGTGCGCATGTCCACCGGCATCGAATTGCAGATGATGCTTCCGGTGGTGAATGCGCCTTTCCGCATTTACTACGCCTACAACGCCATGCGCCTCAACGGCAGCGCATCGCCGCCCATACAGATCGACCGCAGCATGTTCCCCTGTCCTGTAGCGGGAGATCCTAAATGTACAGCCTATGCGGCTGGTAACTACACGTATAACCTGACCCGCTCGACTCTGGGTTCCAACTACACTCTTCTGGAACCGAGAAAAACCTTCCGCTTCACGGTGGCCACAACGTTCTAAAAGCAGTACCCAGTACCCAGTACCCCAGTCAAGGACATGGAAACGCCACGTCCGCAGCAGCGCAGCCACGTCTGAGAAACTATGAATGGAAACTGAACCTGAGAGGGTTTTCTGGGTACTGGGTACTGGGTACTGGCTACTGCTAATCGATGTGCACCAGTCCGCTGCCGGGCTCGGACGCCCGTGCCGGGCGTTGCGGGGCGCGCCATGCATCCAGGACCGACACCTGGTGGACGCACGATACGGTGCAATGCGGCGCGCAGGGCTTCTCCGTATGGAACTCGCGGCGCACATCGGCAATCGTGTATTTCTCCAATGGAATAGCGGGATATCCGCGCTGCTGCGAGCAGTAATGCACCAGTCCGTCCTCGCAAATATAGAGGTAGCGCGCCCCGGCGCGACAGCGCCACTGATTCGGACGACCCAGCGCGATGTTGTCCTGAAACGCATTCACGCGCGTGAAGCTGCGTTTCTCCAGTCCCTTCATTTCGTGGTACACGCGTCGCTCTTCGTCGTTCAGCGGCTGCACTTGGCCCGAGTCGTCGTGAATGATTCCCACGGTCGAGCTGAAGCCCAGTTCCAGCGCGCGCTTGCCGATTGTGAGCGCGTCCTGCGGATGACTCACTCCGCCGCCCACCACCGAATTGATATTCACGTGGAAATCCGCGTGCTCAGCCAGCAGTTGCAGCTTGCGGTCGAGCACCTTCAGGCTTTTCTTGGAGACGGCGTCGGGATTCACGTTATCGATCGAAATCTGCAGCCACTCCAGGCCCGACCGGTTCAGACGCTGGATACGGTCCGCGGTCAGCAAATATCCGTTGGTGATCAGCCCCGACACGATCCTGCGCTTCCGCATGTGGTGAATAATGTCGTCCAGTTGCGGATGCAGCAGCGGTTCGCCGCCGCTGATGGTGATCACGGACGTGCCGAGGTCGCCGAGCAGATCCACGCGCCGCAACATCTGCTCCGTGGCCACGGGCTTCGAAAAATCGTCGAATTCGTTGCAGTAGGTGCAGGCCAGATTGCAGCGCCGGATCGGGATCAGATGCGCCAGCAGAGGATGGTCCGTCGACGCCACGGCCTTCAGGATTTGCCACAATCCATGCGCGGTGCGCTCCGCCGCCTTGAACTTGCGGCGCCATGCCACTAACCTGCTTGTCATAGTTCGATAATCACCTGTCATCCTGACCCTGAGCTTGTCGAAGGGGAAGGACCTATGTATTCGACCGTCAGTTTGGTCGTCATCGCGGTTGTCATCTCACGATCTCCTTCCATTTCACCACAGCGAGCGTCCCAGCGCACAATTCACAGCAGTATTCGGCGGAAAAGCGCGGTCGAATGGCAATTCAGTTCCATCGCACTCAACTGACTTGGTCACCAACGGTTTCGTGTCCCGCCGTGCCCAGTGCCGCCAACGCCCGCTCCCGGTCCTCGCGCTTGATCAGCACATAGTCCGTATCAAACGTCGACATCGCGAAAATTGGGATCTGCGCTTCGGCCAGCGGTTGCACAAACGACGCCAGCACCCCGGTCATCGAAAACGGAAACGGCCCTTCGAGCTTCAGCGCAATCCATCCGCGCTCGACCCGGGCGCCGTCGGGCAGGCGATCTTCTGCGGAGACGGCCTCCGGGCAAATAATCGAAAGCTCTTCGTGCGTACGTACAACGCCGAAAAATCCCTCCTGCAACGCCCAGGCAGGGAAAGGAGCGTCCGAGGCAAGCCGGCAAACGGCCAGCCGCTCCGCGAGAACGCGATATTTCAAGTGATGAGGCAATTCAGAAAGGAAGGTTACTACATCGGCTGGGTGTCCCACTCTAACGTCGCGCTTTTTCGACGTTAGAGCCTGCCCTGAGCGAAGCCGAAGGGGTGGGATTCCACGAGTGCGGGATTTTCCCGCGAGAAGCCTCGTCTCTACAAATGATTCTTGCCCGGTTGGACTCTTGCTACTACTCCATGTCTCCGCCCATGGGCACGTAGCGGAACTTTCTGCCGTCGAAGAACACGGCGGAGCTAGTGCCAAAGTTGCCCGCCTCTTCCACGTAGATGGCTTCGATCTTTTTCTTTTTCAAGCTCATTTTTCGAACGGAGATCGTCCGAAACGGCAAATTCACAAGTACGTACTTCGCTTTCGGTTTTGCCGATCGCCATCCCTCCGGCCCGGCGCCATGAATGATCAGCACGACCAAGCCTCGCTGCGTGGGATCGCCCTCGCTGAACGTGGTCGTCATCCTGGGGTCGCCATAGCCGAAAAAATCGTTGTAGGGATCCACCACCGTGTAATTGTGCTCCCCTTGATCGAGCATTGGATTCTTGCAGCGCGCGGCAATGGCCACGTCTTCCACACCGTCGCCGTCCAGATCGCCGAACGCGGGCGCAAACTCGGGCAGTACCGTGAACTGGTCGCCAAATTGCTGTTGCACGAAATCGTTATCGATCTTGCGAGTGGCCGACGGCCCCTGCGCGAAAGCTGGAATCAATATCGCAACACTGAACGCCAGGAGTAAAGATAGTTTTCTCATGGGTCCACTTTAGCCCCTCGCGGTCACCATCGGCAGGTAACGAAAGTCACCTTCCGATGCGCATGAAGCCGATTCACTCCTCGCGCAGCAGTATCGAGGGCTCAACCGACAGTGCGCGTTGCGCTGGAATCCATGTCGCCAGCAGCCCCAGCAACAGCATCGCCAGGACAACACCAGCCAATACCAGCGGATCGCGGGGAGTCGCCTGATACACGATGAAGGCCAGCACCCGTGTGGCCAGAATTCCGAGGAACAATCCTGCCGCCGAACCAAAAGCCAGCAATTTCAATGGCCGTCCCAACGCTGCCTGCAACACTTCCTTGCGTTGCGCGCCGAGGGCGACGCGAATTCCCAACTCCCGCAGCCGCTTGCTCACCGAGTACGCCGCCATGCCAAAGATGCCGGTGATCGCCAGCATCGCGCCCATCCCGCCCAGCACGCCCAGCGACACTATCGCCACATGCGCGGAGCAAACAGAGCTCCGCCCATTTCCTCGCTCCAAGTCTTGATGTCAAAAGGCAGGCCGGCATCAAGATCACGTAACGTGCTCCTGATGGCTGCCGCCAGTTGCTGCGGATCGCGGTCCGATCGCACCACCAGAGTTGTCCAAGTGGTGGGTGATTGCAGGAAGGGGAAAAACATCGCCGGCTGGGGATTCTCGGTAAGGCTAAGATATTTCCCGTCTTCGACGATCCCCACCACTTGTATGCGCGCTCCATCCGGCGGCTTGTAATATCGGCCCATCGCGTTGCTTACGGAGCCGAAGATTTTGCGCGCAAACTCCTGGTTGATCACCGCCACGCGCGGCGCACCTTTATCGTCATGCCAGGTGACGGTCCTTCCCGACAGCAAGGCGGTGCCCGCCGCATGGAAGTATTCGGGAGATATGGTGTACAGGATGGAATTGGCAGCGACATTCGATGGGCTCAGATCCGTTGTCTGGTCGGTAAATACATTCGAGCTTCCCATGGCCGTACTTAATGGCGGGTAGTTGACCAGTCCCACAGACTGTACGCCGGGAATCGTCTCCAGAGCATCGATCATGCGCCTTTGCATAATGGGCAATGTGTTGCCGCTACAACCGGCCATACTGAGAACGGTATTGACCAGCATTGTATTTCGCGGTTCAAAGCCGAAATTGCCGCGCAGCGAGCGCTCCATTCCACGCACGGCGACCAATGAAGAAGTGACCAGCAAAGCGCAGATGGCAATCTGCACGACCAGCAACAGGTCTCGAACCGTCATCCGCCGCCCCACCCTGCCGGTTGATCCCGACTTGACGACCTCATAGGGATTGGTGCGGAGGATCTGTCTCACCGGGACCGCGCCAAAGAGGAAGCCACTTGCTACAGCCAACAGCAAAGCGACCCAATAAACATATGCGTCCGGGTTGACAGGAATATGGATAGAGGGAAATTGGGGAAGCGGCCGCCACGCGCTCAGTTCGCGCAACAGCGTTACGCTGCCCAGGAGTCCGGCAGTGCCTCCGACGAGTGCAATCAGCACGGCTTCGGTAAACACCTGCCGCAGGATGCGCGTGCGGCTCGATCCCAGCGCGAGCCGCAGAGCAACTTCCCGGGACCGGTCGGCGGCGCGCGCGGCAAACAGGCTGCCGAGGTTGGCGCACGCGGCCAGCAGGATCAACCCCGCCAACAACAATAACCCGGTTAGAAACGCCCGCGCCGGACTTCCAAAGAAGTCCCCGAGAAGGCCTGGACGCGCCAATGTGAAGGCCATTTGGCTATCGTCCTTGGGATAGCTCTTTTCGAGATAGGAGCCAACGGAGTTCAGATCGGCGGTAGCCTGTGCCGGAGTGACTCCCGCCTTCAGATGTCCCAACACCATCAAAATGCCGCGGTTCCCGCGCGCGTTCAGGACATTCAACCCCTCCACCTGCTGCTGATCAACCATCGGCGCCCAGAGATCTGGAGAGAAAAACAACAACGTCCCCTGGAACTCAGGCGGCGCCACGCCGAGGATGGTAAAAGGATGCTTGTTCAGTTGAATGACACGGCCCACCACGCCGCGGTCATCCTGAAAGTGGCTGTGCCAATACGCGTAGGCGAGGACTATGTACGGAGCGCTGTTCGGGCCATGCTCATCGGAGAGGTGGAAGAAGCGGCCGAGATAGGGCTGAATGCCCAATGCGTCGAAGTAGTTCCCGGTCACTTCGTAGCCCCAAACCTTGGATGGATCATTGCCGGTATCCAGTCCTACCGCAGTGGGACTAAAACCTGCCAGACCGTCAAAGCTGCGGTTGCGATCGCGCAGATCGAGATAGTCGGGATACGACTGCCATGTGGTCTGATCGCTCCGGCGCTCGATGGCGTAGAGACTCTCGGCTCGTGGCACATTCTGCGGGTGCAGGATCAGCGCATTCAATACGGCAAAAACCACGGCGTTGGCGCCGATGGCCAATGCCAGCGTCAAAACCGCGGCGATGGCGAATCCGGGAGACTTGCGCAACTGGCGTAAGGCGAAGCGCAGGTCCTGCAGCAGGGTGCTCATGGTCGGCCTCTGGGCGACAACGTGGCAACAGGGGAAGAAGGGCAATTCTCAAGCCAAAGTGCCGCGAATGCAACTTTATGAGAACGAAGCGGCTTGGGGGATCTAGCAGGGGTATGGGAACCGAATTGGGTGTCCGGTTTCACCAGCGGCTGTCCGTGAATGAACAATGAACGACGAACAACGAGCAGCGACAGCCGCAATAGGGGTCTCAGGGAGTCCGCCACCGCGGGCTGTCGTCGAAAAAATCGCGGTTGCGCGCATTGACCGCGGATTCTGAGTGCAATCGCCTGCTAAGCCGCAGGCTCCGGAGCATGGGAAGCGGGCTGGCAGTTCAGAAGACGGAAGGTCGGGGCTTACGCCCCAGCCTTTTGATTTATGTGGTAATGACTGCGGGAGCGGCGGTGGGTTCGACAGGGGCTTTGCGGCGGAGAATGGCAGCGGAGACGAGAGTAATGATAAGGCCGACGGGCATGGGCTCCATGAAGGTGTAGGCCATGTTGACGAAGGGGTTCTGGTAGAGCCGCTGAGAGCGCTGTATGGCAGCAACCTGCGCGGCGGTGGTGGCGGGGTCAAGTCCGGAGGACTGGACCTTGTGAATCTGCGCGGCGAAGTAGCCGTCCATGAAGTGGGGCATGAAGTTGAAGTAGAGGACCTCCCACATGGCGACGTAGCAGACGGTGGTGATGAGGGCGATCAGGATGCCGCAGGCGAAGGCGCGGCCGAAGGAAATTTGACCGGCGAGGGTGTTGTCGCGGTAGCTGCGGATGCCGAAGTAGATTAGCAGGAACGACGCCACCATGATGGTGTAGCCGAGAGCCATGCTGTGGCCGGACCCGATCTTGTCGGCGAGGAGAAGCGAGCCTCCCATAAGGACGGAGATGATGACGCCGGCGATGAGGCCGAAGGTGAGGACGATTTTCTTCATGTGAGGCTCCTGGTGCGAGTGAGGATGGAGTCACGATACGGTGTAACCGGGCCGGATGTCGTCATCCTTTCGGATGATTTTGCAGGAACGCAGCGGAAATCATGCTTTCGGGTGACGCAATCACGGCAGGAGGCCTGGTTCTTTGCCGCGCTCCGATGTGCTCGGATGGTGGCAGCCCGTCCCAGTTCTCGCCAGTGATCCTGCCCTTCCATTCCTCGCGATCAACTGATCCGAATTCGGAACGCATTGCATCTTCAAACTGCCGACATGTCATACAGCACCATTCCACAACTGTAGCGTGCCTACGTCCACTCGTTTCAGATTCTTGTAGCGTCTAGCCTGGGGATAGTTGACGAAATATGGCGCTCCCTGACCGAATCTCGACGACTGAATCTCGCCCGCAACTGAGGGCTCTTACGCCGCGCTCTCCTTCGGATGCGTGCCTGCCTTCTCCAGCACTACCAGAAACGCGGCCAGCCACGCCGGATGCGCCGGCCAGGCTGGGGCGCTTACCAGGCTTCCATCCACACAAGCTTGGTCAATGGCGACATCGGCATAGGTTCCACCCGCAGCCACGACCTCGGGAGCCACGGCGGGATAGCAACTGCAGCGGCGGCCCTTGAGCACTCCGGCGGCGGCCAGCAATTGCGCGGCGTGGCAGATCGCCGCGATCGGTTTGTTGGTCTCCGCAAAGTGGCGGACGATTTCGAGCACGCGCGGGTTCAGGCGCAGATATTCGGGCGCGCGGCCTCCGGGAAGGACCAGCGCGTCGTAGCTCTCGGGATGCACTTCATCGAAGGTCGCATTGAGGGTGAAGTTGTGTCCGCGCTTTTCGCTGTAGGTCTGGTCGCCTTC
>PMMJ01000554.1 GCA_003162255.1 Acidobacteriaceae bacterium
GCGAGCACGTGAAGCCGCACGGCGTGCCCGTCGTTTAGTCTGCGATCCAGGGATCCAAATCCAGCTCTACAAAACCAACGACCAGCTCAGAAAAGCCCACATCCAAGCTAGGTTGAGGAAACCAAGCGCTGTGACGTAGAAGGTGAGCTGCCTTCCATTCCAACGCTCGGCGTAGCCGCCGCAAACCAGAAACGCGGGATACACCATAAGCAGATAGCGCGCTGTCCCCAGCAGCGGACGCCCCGTGTACATCAGCATTTGCAGGACCACCGCCAGCACGAACGCCTTGTCTTCGATTCGCACTTCGATTCGCACTCCGCGCCGCAAGCTGATGACCGCGAACAGAATCACCAGTCCCAGTTTGATGGCCAGCAGAGCGTCGTGCCCGGTCACAATCAACCGCACGGCTTCCGCCACACCCCTCCACGGCGGCGCCATCGTCATGCCTTGATAGAGCCGGTAAGCTTCCACCACGGAAGGTCGCCCCGACCAGCGCAGCCAACACCAATAGCCAAGCAATCCGAGAGGCGTCAATGCCACCACCAGCGAGCGGGCTTGCCGGCTGCGCACCGCCATCACCGCGAGCGGGATGAAAACCACCACACCCGTTGGCCGCGCCGATCCCGCGAGCAGCCCGCAAACGGTCGCCGCTTCCCACCGTGCTTCGCGCCCAAAGACGACGGCCCACAGCACCAGCGCAAGCGTCAAGGAGTCCGCGTAGCCGGCGAAGAGCACAAAACTGGTCGGCCACGCGCAGAACAGCAGCAGCATGCGCAGTCTTCCCACCTCAGATAGTTCGTCCGCAGATAGTTCGCCCGCCAGGCGAAGCAGTCCCCAGAATGAAAAAAACGCCGCCACGGTCGAGACCAGAAGCGCCGCTGCCATCGCGGGCATCAACCAACTCGTCACCCGAACCGCCGCAGGGTAGAGCGGATAGAAAATCACTCCCGCGGGCAGATCATATCCACGCGCGGCGATCCGCAGATACCAGAGCGTATCGAAGCGCTCCCAAATCCCAAGCAATGCATAGTGAAGACCGTACGGCGCCGGCAAATTGTCAGTGAGTGCATTGCTGTGAATCAGCGCCGGATCCGGATGCAGAAACGGCAAGAATGCCGCTGCGATCGCCGTGTAAAACACGCGCAGCGTAGCGGTTAGAGTGATGGCGATCTGCCAGTCTGGCCGGAATGCGAGCCTCCGCAACATGGTTAGATTGTAGCGCCCGTCTCTGGCGCTCCCTCGCTCGCCGAACCGCCGCACCCTTAATCGGCGCGCTGCGCTCTTCCTCGGCTGGTATAGTAAGTAGTTTCTCAAGCTGTTGAGAACTCTGCCCTCATGCGCGAACAAACCGAATCCACCGCCCTCACGATCAACAACGTCCTCCCCACCAAAGTTGATCCCAGCTCTCTTCGCTTCGAGTCCAACATGCGCGCGCTCGCCGACCTAGTCGCCCAAGTCCGAAACGAGGAGGAAATAATCCGCGAAGGCGGAGGCGCCAAAGCCATTGAGAGCCAGCACGCCAAATCGCGTCTCACCGCCCGCGAGCGTATCGACATCCTCGCCGATCCCGGCTCCTTCTTCGAACTCGGCCTCTATGCCGCCCACAAAATGTACGAAGAATGGGGCGGCGCCCCCGCTGCCGGCGTCATCACTGGACTTGCCCGCATCCACTCACGCCTGGTCATGCTCATCGTCAACGATGCCACCGTCAAGGCTGGCGCCTTCTTTCCCATGACCGCGAAGAAAGTCATTCGCGCGCAAAACATCGCCATCGAAAATCACATCCCGACCATCTACCTTGTCGACTCCGCCGGAGTCTTCCTCCCTCTGCAAGAAGACGTCTTCCCAGACACCGACGATTTTGGCCGCGTCTTTCGCAACAACGCCGTCATGTCGGCCATGGGCATCCCGCAGATCGCGGCCATCATGGGCATGTGCGTGGCGGGCGGGGGATATCTCCCCGTGATGTGCGATCACGTCCTCATGACCGACGGCAGCGGCCTGTTTCTCGCCGGCCCCGCGCTCGTGCAAGCCGCCATCGGCCAAGTAGTTTCCGCCGAAGAATTGGGCGGAGCCACCATGCACTCCGCCATCAGCGGTACCGTCGACTTCCGCGAACCCAACGACGAAGCCTGCCTCGCCCGCATCCGTTCGCTTATCGACAAATGGGGATACCGCCGCCAGTCTCCCTTCGACCGCAAAAAGCCCGTCGACCCGGCGATGCCGGCCGAAGAAATCTACGGCGCCTACGACGCCTCGCCCGCGCGTCCCTATGATATGAAGGAGATTCTCGCGCGCATCGTGGATGAAAGCCGCTTCGATGAGTACAAGCCTGAGTATGGCAAAACGATGATCTGCGGCTACGCGCGCATCGGAGGCTTCGCCGTAGGCATCGTCGCCAACCAGAAACTTCACGCGCAGCAAACCGACCACGAAGGCCACAAACGCATCGAGTTCGGCGGCGTCATCTACACCGAGTCCGCCGAAAAAGCCGCGCGCTTCATCATGGACTGCAACCAGAACCTGATCCCGCTTGTGTTTTTCCACGACGTAAACGGCTTCATGGTGGGACGCGACGCCGAGTGGAGCGGCATCATCAAGGCGGGAGCCAAAATGGTGAACGCGGTTTCGAACTCGGTCGTGCCCAAAATTTCCGTGATCGTAGGCGGTTCTTTCGGCGCCGGAAACTACGCCATGTGCGGCAAAGCCTTCGATCCACGCTTCGTCTTCGCCTGGCCCACCGCGAAATTCGCGGTCATGAGCGGAGATTCCGCCGCCGGCACGCTCGTAGAAATAAAAGTTAAGCAACTGGAGCGCAGCGGTAAAAAGTTGAGCGAAGAAGAAAAAAAAGCACTTTTCGACTCAACCAAGGAAGCCTACGAAGAGCAAACCGACCCCCGCTACGGCGCCGCGCGCTTGTGGATCGACAAAATCATCGATCCCATGGAAACGCGGCACGCCATCACACAGGCGCTCGAAGCGGCATCGCTGAACCCGGATGTGCCAGAATTTAAGGTAGGAGTGCTGCAAACGTAAATCGGGCGATCGGATCATCGGGCGATCTGAAAACTCCGATGTCCCGATTCCGAGATCCTGTATGAGCGAAGCCGTCAAGTTGATCGAATGTCCTCGTGATGCCTGGCAAGGCCTCAAAGGCCAGATCCCCGCTGATCTCAAAGTCACATATCTCAAAGTCTTGGTCTCCGCCGGTTTCAAGCACATTGACGCCGTCAGCTTTGTTTCTCCCAACGCCATCCCACAGATGGCCGACTCCGAAGAAGTTCTGAAAGAACTCGACCCGCCCGACGATGTGGAAATCATTGGCATCGTGGTCAACGAAAAAGGCGCGCAGCGAGCGATCGCGACCGACGCCGTGCGCACCCTGGGTTTCCCATACTCGATCTCGCCAACCTTTCTGCAGAAGAATCAACGGCAGACGCTGGAAGACGCGATCGAGGAACTGGAGAAGATCGAGAAG
>PMMJ01000239.1:0-4698 GCA_003162255.1 Acidobacteriaceae bacterium
AAACCAGTACGGTCGCGACCGTCGAGTTCACATCCCCATACACCAGGACCATGTCCGGCTGGCGTTCGAGCACGACGGGTTCCATCCGAATCATGATCTCCGCCGTCTGCTTGGCATGGGTGCCCGAACCAACCGCAAGGTTCACATCGGGAGCCGGGATGCCGAGTTGCTGGAAGAACACATCGGACATATTGACGTCGTAGTGCTGGCCAGTGTGGACGAGGGTCTGCACCACATTCTCCCGCGTCTTCAGGGCATTCAGGACGGGAGCGACCTTCATGAAGTTGGGACGAGCTCCGACGATGTGAAATAGGTTCACGGATTCTCCAGTAATGCGAATACCCAGCTTAATCGATTCTAGGAGTAGAGAAGAAGTGGAATCAACGGATAAGCGGGTGTGCGCTTGATGCTTGGAGTTCCGTTCGGCGCAGCACCCAGAGCAGCGCGCCCACCGCAACTACTGCAATTCCAAAGAAGAGAATCCCTCCGTTGTGATGGAGTTTCCCGTCGAGGAATCCAGGGTCGACTCGAGTGCCGAGTTCTGCGATGGTGAAGATGCGAAGTCCGTTCTTGGCCACAGACAGCGGAATTGCCGCCGCCACGAGCAGAACCTTCCTCCACCATGAGCGCAGGAATAGATGAGCGAAAACCATGGTGGTGACGACCAGCATCAGACTGGATCGTATGCTGCTGCATTCGAGGCTAACTTCGATATCGAGGTTCGGAATCGACAGCATGATTCCATCCTGCGTCACCGGAACCCTAGCCGCCCGAAACATGATTCGCGCCGCTAGCGCCGACTGCTGCTGCAAGAATTCGATTATGCGGCTCAGAGCAAAGTCAGGAATCGGCACCATTAAGAAGAGAAAGCAGAGAGGAAACAGAAACGAGTGAAAGGTTCGTGCTCCGAAACACAATAGGACACTGGCGAGCCACCACATCACCAGGGCGAACATGGCGAGCGATAACCGGACATCGCCGGGCGTGGCGCCCATCCCCCATCTTGCATAACCGCCGATCACCAACGCCAGAGCCAGCAGAGCTGCGCCGATGCTAGGGCTCGGCTGCGGACGGATCCTTAGCGCCTTCGAATCGGGCGCTTTCGAATCCATGTATTTCGAGTCGAGGTAAATAAGCGCGGCACTCAGGGGAAAAATCAGAAGGATGTGAGTGTAGGCATCGTTGGCCAGCGCCAGTTCCAACGTGACGACCAGAGAATGCCACCAGAACACGATGGACACGGCGCACAAAAAAGCGAAGGCCAGAACTTGGGTTCGTTTTGTCATGTCATGCTTTGAGTTCTGGGTTTCAGATTTCCATTACTGCCCGATACTAACGCCGTTCGGACGTAATGCGAATGCCGGCAGCGCTGGATCGACAAAATTTGGGCGCTTGGCCACAACCGTTTCTAGTGCCGCGCTCGCGGAGTTGAATCAATCGCCCCATGCCCGGGTTCAGAGAAGGGCGCGTGGTGGACTTTTTCTTCGAACATGTTCCGGTCGGCGAGGTCGAGCACCTCGTCGAGCGTCTTACCGTCGGTCCATTCCGCTTTGCCGATACTGAGGCTTACCGTAAAGTTGTCGAGACTGCTCGACTGATTCCATTCGTCCAGGGAAGTCTGAATCCGATTTACCACAGTCGCAGCTCCATCCGCGTGGGTGTTCGACAGTGCGACCAGGAATTCGTCGCCTCCGTAACGAATGGCAGCGTCCGTGCCTCGGATCGAGCCCTTGAGCAAGGTGGCAATCTCGGTCAGCACAAAGTCACCGGTCAGGTGGCCAAATCGAGTATTAACCTGTTTGAACCGGTCCAGGTCAATCAGCAGGAAGGTGAGCGGGGTTCCCATGCGCCTCGCCTGGCCGATGAACCGGCCGGCCAGTTCTTCGAGCGAACGGCGATTGTAGATTTCAGTCAGCGGGTCGGTAAAAGACTGGAGGCGAATCAGCTCATTCTGCATCGCTGTCGAGATCGTCTTCTGCCGCAATTGCCGAAATTCGATGCGTCGGGAAACGATGTAGGTGTTGGCAAGGGTCAGCAGCACGAGCAGACCGCAGGCCAGTTCCCGCGATACGGTGATCTCAAAATGCAGACTGCCGGAGTTGAGGAAGGCAGCGGGCAACAGGACGGCAAGCAGCCCGGCTCCCACCAGGATTCCGGTAGCCGTCACAATCAGCCACAATTCCCAGTCGCGCTTCTCCAGCGTTCTCAGTTCCCGATTGACATTGGCCAAGACGCTGTCGCAATCATGGCCGTGGTGTGCGGGTTGGGTTGAGTTTTCCACGGATTGATTCCGGAAGCGAGGTTCGCGCGTGATCCGCAAGCCCCTTTCAGGCCGGCACTCTTCGTGGACAGGAGACGCGAGTTCTCCCGCATGCACGGCGTCGGCCAGCGCCGCCGACAGTTCTTCCTTTCGTGGCCTCAGAGTGCGAAGCCCGGGTTGTGGTTCAGGTTCTCCGCCCTTCGGCATCGCCAAGTCGCCCCCCGCGCGAAAAGGCCCCGACCCTATTGCAGCAGTCTACCTTGGCAATTTCGGGCTGGGAATGTTACGACGGTAATGGGCCTCTAGGGCGTCGCTATGGGCACTTCATGCTGCTCAATGGCCCCTTACATCATCAAGCCCGAGGCAAGGCACTGTTCCCACTTCCGCTAACCTGGTGCGCACTGCGTCCGGCGCAG
The DNA here is from genome assembly GCA_003162255.1 of Acidobacteriaceae bacterium. Taxonomy (GTDB): domain Bacteria; phylum Acidobacteriota; class Terriglobia; order Terriglobales; family Acidobacteriaceae; genus Acidiflorens. The sequence goes on from PMMJ01000239.1 coordinate 2,677, forward strand.
ACCGACCACCCCGGACCAAGAGACGTGATCCTGCTCACAGAAAAAGGAACGCCGCCGGATAGAACATGGAGCGCGGAGTATTGCACGCAGTCCAAAAACGCCGCAGGAGGCGCAATCTTGCCAACTGCTGGTCGATGAGAGAGCAGAATGCGTCCTGTCAAAATGACAACGTTGCGCCGGTCTTCGCAGATCGTCTTCTTTCTATTGTTTCTGTTTCTTCTTCTGCACACCGAGTTCCGGGGATCGCTGCAGGCGGCCGGAAACGAAATCCGGCTTCCCTATCCGATCCGCTGGTTCTTCGAGATCGATCCGCTGGTGGCAGTTTCGAATGTGCTCTCGAGTCGCGCGCTGTATCGCGGGCTGCTATGGAGCCTGGTGATTCTGATTCCAAGCATGTTTCTCGGGCGCTTCTTCTGCGGATGGATTTGCCCTCTGGGCTCGCTCCATCACTTCTTCGGCAGCCTGCGATCGGAGCGCAAGCGCGGAAAACAGTTGATTGAATCGAATCGGTACAAGCGCTGGCAGACCACGAAGTACTACCTCCTGTTCGGCTTCCTGGTGGCCGCTCTGATGGGTACTGGTGTCGTCGGGTGGATGGACCCTCTCTCGCTGCTGGTGCGCTCGCTGGGATTGTCGATCCTGCCGGGGACGAGCTATGCCTTGCGGGCGCTCCTGCACAGTCTGGAAGCCAGCCGATACGGCCTGGAAGGCAGCCGATTCGGGCCAGTGCAAAGCGTGGGCAGTGTGTTGCATTTTCTTTTCGGATGGCTGCTGCTCCTCAGCTTAAAGCAGCCCTACTTCCGGCAAGGCGTCTGGCTGGGCGCGATCTTTGTTTTTCTTTTGGCACTCAATTTTCGTGTGACACGGTTCTGGTGCCGCGCTCTTTGCCCACTCGGCGCGCTTCTGGGCATCGTGTCGCGCTGGGCGGTTCTCGGGCTGGTAAAGAACCCAGAGCACTGCAAAGACTGCAACCGCTGCCTGTTGCGTTGCCAGGGTGGCGACGATCCGATTGGCGGCGTTCCATGGCATCAACCGGAGTGCCATCTCTGCCTCAATTGTGTGGGTGAGTGTCCAGAGCATGGCTTGCAGTTCAAGTTCTTTTATAAGCAAGAATCCGCGGGTGTAAACCTCCAGCGGCGCAGGGTGCTTACGTCACTGGGAGCGGGAGCGGCTCTGGTTCCGCTGATGCGAGCTACACCGGGGTTCGCCACCGAGCACCACGAACGATTGCTGCGCCCACCCGGAGCCTTGGACGAGGGATATTTCCTCTCCCGCTGCATACGGTGCGGGGAGTGCATGAAGGCTTGTCCCAACAACGCGCTGCATCCCGCCTGGAACGAGGCGGGGGTGGAAGGTCTGTGGACGCCGGTCATGATTCCACGCATTGGCTACTGCGAAACCAGTTGTGTGCTCTGCTCGCAGGTGTGTCCCACGGGCGCAATTTGGGAGATCACGTCGAAAGAAAAGGGCTGGGCGTCCAGCGCGATTCAGGATGCCAAGCCGATCCGGTTGGGTACGGCGTTCTACGACCGCGGCCGATGCCTGCCTTGGGCCATGGCGACCGAGTGCATTGTTTGCGAGGAGTGGTGTCCCACATCGCCCAAGGCGATTTATCTGCAGCCTGCCGAGGTGGTGGATGCGGAAGGCAATGTCAAGCAACTGAAGCAGCCCTATCTCGATCCTGCTCGTTGTGTCGGCTGTGGCGCTTGCGAATATGCCTGCCCGCTCCAGGAGCGCCCCGCTGTTTACGTGACCAGCATCGGCGAAAGCCGTTCGCCCGGCAGCCAGATCTTGTTGAACCGGAAATAAAGGAGACTGTACCGTGACGATTCGCTCGAAGTATCGGATGCCGCCGGTTCATTGCGGCATGGTTATCGCGCTCGCGCTCATCCTTGCCGCGATGGGATGCAAGAAGGGCCAGATCAATCCGTTTCCGGCATCGGGCGCGGTAGCCGGATGGGAAAAGACCGGCGAGACGCGCGTCTTTGCGGCCAAGGATCTTTGGCAGTACATCGACGGCGA
>PMMJ01000239.1:4714-4865 GCA_003162255.1 Acidobacteriaceae bacterium
TGGTGCGCATCGTTGCCTATGAGCCCACGCCCGAGGCGCAGCAGGCACTGATGGTCCTGGCGCACGGGGTGGAAGCAAAACTATAGGGTTACTGCAACCGCATTACAGGTGAGGATTCAATGAATAGCCGCAGGGATTTTATCAAGGGAGC
>PMMJ01000464.1:0-26891 GCA_003162255.1 Acidobacteriaceae bacterium
ATCGCCACCATCGCCGACGCCGTCCCCTTGCTGGGCGAGAATCGCGTGTTTGCGAAGCTGGGATTACAGGGACTGCGTCGTCCGGTGAACGTTGGGCTGAAGGCGCTGCTGGAAGTTGCGAAACTCGGCGACGGGCGGGCGCTGACCGCGACCGAAGTTGCCTTCCGCGTTGCGCCTCGTCTGAATGCTGCCGGACGCATGGACGTGGCTCGCGACGTNNGAAGGCTGGCATCGCGGCGTGATCGGCATCACGGCGTCACGGGTGGTGGAACGCCATGGGCGTCCAACGCTGGTCATCTCGCGTGAGAATGACGAAGCGCACGGTTCGGGACGATCGATTCCGGCGTTCCATCTGCTGCACGCGCTCGAATCGTGCCACGAGCTGTTCTCCCGCTACGGCGGACACGCGCATGCGGTTGGTTTTGCGCTGCCCAGCGCCAACGTGGAGAAACTGCGCGCGCATCTTGATGCCTACGCGCGCGCCCGCCTCACTCCCGCCGATTTCGAACCGCAGCTTGAGTTNNGAACGCCGGAACTTTACCAGGCGCTGCTTTTGCTCGAACCCTTTGGGATGGAGAATCGGGAGCCCATTTTCGCCGCGCGGGCAGTGCGGCTGATGGCGCCTCCGCAGGCGGTGAAAGACAAGCATGTGCGGCTGCGAGTGTCGCCGGCCGTCAATGGTAAGGCGGCGGCAGACTTCACTCCCCGCTGCCATCCCGACGCGGCGGCGATTCCGAAGAGACGTGGCGAAGCGACTCTCACAGCGGATCCCCCGCAGAGTGGCAGCGCGTCGACAACCTGGCGCGATAACATCGCGTTCAAAGCGATGGGCTGGGGCCTGAAGGACTCGTGCGACCGCTTGCAGTTGCTGGCCGGGGACCGCCTGGATATCGCCTACTCGCTCGGCATGAACGACCATCCTGAATTCGGCGGATTGGAGCTGACGTTGCGCGACGTGGTGCGCGCCCGGTGAGCGCGCTTGCTTCGGCTTTTACTTTCTCCGGTCTTTGCTGCTTTCATCTTGTCTGTTTTCATCTTTGACAAGGAACCAATCTATCTTTATAGTGCCGGGGCATGAACGGAATTTTCTTTTGCAACAAGTGCGGCGCGCAGAATGCCGCGGGCGCTCAATTTTGTAATCGCTGCGGAGCGCCTACGACCCCGGCGCCCGCCGTCGTCCCAATACCGGCAGGAGCGCCCGGAGCAGTTCCCTACTCAGTCCCAACAACTTCGTATCCGCCAGCTGTGCCGGTGGCCGGAGTTGGCTACGGAGGGTTCTGGATTCGGGTAGTTGCGGCCATTATCGACGCCATCATTTTGCAGGTTGTGGTGTCTCCAGTTCGCTTTATTTTTGGCGGTCTCGGTCTGGCCGGAATGATGAGTGGCGTTCCCCATATTGGGCTGGGTATTTTAGGCGGAGGCGTTACGTTCGTCGCGCTAGTCTTCGCGTCCTGGCTGTATGAGGCCTTCATGGAAAGCTCGTCGTACCAGGCCACGATCGGCAAGATGATCTTTGGGATGAAAGTCACCGATCTCTATGGCAACCGGATTTCGTTCGAGCGCGCGACGGGCAGATATTTTGCCAAGTGGCTTTCCAAGATAATCCTGGGCATCGGCTACATCATGGTTGGGTTCACGGAGCGCAAGCAGGGCCTGCACGACCTGCTGGCCGGGACGCTCGTACGGCGAGGATAGAGCGAAGTAAGCTCTCCTGATACGAAACTCGCGCGAAGCGCCATAAATTCCCTCCCCCGCGACATTCCGCGGACTGTAGTGTTCCTATACGATGTGGGCTGGTGACGCTTCCGTGATGGGGCGCCCTCCGGCCCATCCGACCGCACAATACCAGCTTCGAGGATGCCTCATGCACTTCCGCCTGCCGCTCACTTCTCTTGCCTTACTGGCCAGCTTTTTCCAACTCTCGTCCGGAGTCGGTGTCACTCAGGTGTGCCAGCCGTCGGTGACGAAGCCTATCATCGTCGCCTCGCCGAAGCAGCGACTGGAAGCCGGCCGCAAGGCTCAGCCGCCGCTCACGGACACCTATAACGGCTTCGCCTGGCCCGACACGCCCCTGGGAATCATCAAGACGAGCACTGGCTACGAGTTTTTTGGCAGCGATGGCGGGGCGCACTACCGGCAGATGTGGCAAGGCCATTGGGTCGGCAACAACAAGTCCGGATCGATTGTCACCACTGTGGGCACGCTCGACAACCCGCTCGGTTCGGGTGATCCTCAGGACGTCAGCGTTTCCCTGAATCCCAATTCTTCGGTGAACCCCAACTATCCCAGCTATGGCTACATGGGCGGAGGCCCCGTCTTTCAAGTTCCAGCGGGCATGACCGGCGCGGGCAACCTGCTGGCCACCTATCACGCCGAACTCCCCGACGATGCGCTCTACGCGGTCCTCGGGCTGGCCGCGTCTTCGGATAACGGGTTGCACTGGACGGACCTCGGCGAGATCATTCGCCTGAACCAGGCCTATGCGGTCGGGCTGGATGGATTCGAAATCGGCGACGGACCGCTCGTGCTCTCGCCTGACGGCAAGTACTTCTATTTGTATTTTCCGGACTGGATCGCCAACGGCACGCCTCACACCACGACGACTACAAATGTCTCGGTTGCACGAGCGCTGGCGTCATCCGTGCTGGACGCCGCGTTCGGAGTTGCACCTCATCACGCTATCCCCTTCGAGAAGTTCTACAAGGGCAACTGGCATTTGCAACCAGGGATCGGCGGAGCCTCTACCGACCTCAATCCCAACTCGGCGTATCAGGGCTATCTCGATATCCACTACAACAGCGCGCTGCAGCGCTACGTGATGATCATCTCCAACGACACGACGTTCGGTTACGCCGAATCGACCGACGGCCTTAGGTGGACGCTTCCCATAGCGCTTGGCACCTACGGGCCGATTGCGGCCTATCCCACCGCTGTCGGACTGGGCGATGACCCGCACACACTGGGGCAGAGCTTCTACATTTACTTTACGCACTTGCCGACCGATGGCACGGGGTGGAAGAACGGCGAGTTGCGGCGGCTTACGCTCACCTGCAAGTGAACAAAAGTCGCCTGCGCGTCGCTTGTCTCGGGCAGCACTCGGGTTGCACCCCACGAGTTACACTAGCCTCTGATGGCCTCCCCGGTTTCACGTCTGCGCCGCTGGTTCGCCTTGGGCGCGATTCTTATGATTGCGATGGTCGCGGGGATGTATTTCTACGCGCGCTGGCGGGTGCGTAAAGTCGTCCACGACATTCCAGCGAAAGTCGGCCTGGACATTCAGCAGACTGCAGAGGGCTTCTCTGTCTCCAAGTCGGTGGAAGGCCGCACTCTGTTTACCGTGAGCGCCTCCAAGGCGGTGCAGTTCAAAGGGGGCGGACGAGCGGAATTGCACGATGTCAAGATCATCGTCTACGGCAAGGATGCCGGCCGCTTCGACCAGATTGCCGGGGATGATTTCGAGTACGATCCGGCGTCGGGCGATGTGAACACCAAGGGCACGGTGTTGATTGATCTGGAAGCGAATCCCGAGGGGATGCAGCATTCGGACCAGACGCCGCCGGCGCAAACCAGAAACCCAATTCATCTTGAAACCAATGGGCTCGTCTTCAACAAGAATACGGGGGATGCTTCCGCCAGCGGGAAAGTGGTGTTTCAGACGCCGCAGGCATCCGGTTCGGCGGTGGGCATTGAATATGTGGCGAAGACCGGCACGATGAATTTGCTGTCGGCAGTCGCGATGACGGTCAACCGGCCGAAGCCGGTCCATCTGAATGCAGATCGTGGCGTAATTACGAAGCAGCCCCGGCAGGTCGTGCTCACCGCGGTGCGCATGGCCCGCGAGCGGCAGCAAATGCAGTCCGACCAGGCGACGTTCTTCCTGCGTCAGGACAACACGGTGGACCGTATTCTTGCCGAGGGCGATGTGCGGACCGAGCTCCATGGGCGCGCGTCCAACTCAGCAAAGCCCAACTCGGAGACACACGCGCGTTCCGATCAGGCCGAACTGTGGCTGACTGGGACGCGGAACCTGCTTACCACGGCCATTCTCAGCGGTAACGTGCAACTCGACACTGGAGAGGCGGCAAGCTCCGTCTCCACGGCGCCGCAAGCCCGGGGCGCGCAGCCCGCCGAGGCTTCCGCCGGACGCGTGACCCTGCACTTTGCCGGGTCCTCGGCCGGCCAGCAAATGCTGCAGACGGTTCATGCCGAAGACGGCGTGCGGCTATCGCAGAAGAACAGCCAAGGCGGAGCTGTGGTGGCGTCGCCGGTTGTGTCGCCTTTGTCAGCGAAGGGAGGCGCGCAAGATATCGAGATGACCGCCCCGGTGATGGACTTCATCGTGAAAGACGGCCGCCTGCTGGAGCGTGCCGAGACCAGCGGACCGCCGCAGATCGTGATCACGCAGCCGGGCGCGAATCAGAAGACCGTGGTCACGGCCGCCAAATTTACTGCGAAATTCACGGAGAAGAATCGCCTGGCCACGCTCCACGGAGAACCGGACGCGAAGATTGTCAGCAGCACGATCGACAGCAGCAAGATTGTCGCTAATAAGAGCGGCACCGTTCCGGGACAGACCGACAGAGTATCGACCAGCAGAATGCTGGATGTCGTCTTCCTGCCGGCGGGCGGTATTTCGTCGATCACGCAAACCGGCGACCTCGCCTACTCCGATGGCATACAAAAGGCTTGGGCGCAGCGCGGCGAGTACACGACTGCCGATCAAATGCTGGTGCTGAGCGGGTCGCCCAGGGTAGTGGACAACGGCATGACCACGACGGCCCAGACGATTCGTATGAATCGCACGACGGGCGACGCTATTGCCGAGGGCAACGTCAAGAGCACGTACTCGGATCTGAAGGCGCAACCGGACGGCGCCATGCTCGCCTCCTCCGACCCGATTCACGTGACCAGCCGCAGCATGACGGCACATCGGTCGCCGGCGATTGCGGTGTACGCCGGAGATGCCCGCTTGTGGCAGAACGCGAACGTAGTCGAGGCGCCCACGTTGCAATTCGATCGCGATCATCGGTCGCTGGTAGCGCAGGGAGTAGCGCAGACGGCCGTGGCTCAACCGGTTTCGACCGTGCTGGTGCAAATGGACAAGAGCGGGAAGACGACGCCGGTCCACATCACATCAGCGCGGCTGACCTACACCGATGAGGAGCGGAAGATCTTCCTCGATGGCGGAGTGACCGCAAGGGGGTCGGACGCGACCATGGCGGCACAGCAGATGACGGTGTATCTGCAGCCGCGGAGCCAGTCGCAAGCAGGGCCCGGCCCGGCAATGCCTGGACAGATAGAGCGGATCGTGGCCGAAGAGAGGGTTGTGATCACGGAGCCCAGGCGTCATGCCACCGGCGAGCGGTTGGTATACACGGCAGCCGAGGACAAGTTCGTCCTGACGGGCGGACCTCCCAGCATTTTTGATGCCGAACGAGGCAAAACCACGGGCGATTCGTTGACTTTCTACAGACACGATGATAAGGTGCTCGTAGAAGGCAAAGAAACTTCCCCAACCGTCACTAAGACCCAAGTGGCACGATAAATGCACACGCTGGCCACCGACGAAATCGGAAAGTCTTATCGTGGCCGACGCGTGGTAAACGGAGTCAGCCTTCAGGTTCTGCAGGGCGAGGTAGTGGGCCTTTTGGGACCGAATGGCGCCGGAAAGACCACCACGTTCTATGCAATCGTAGGCCTGATTCCTCCCGACACCGGTAGAGTGCTGTACGACGACGAAGATATCACTAACGTTCCCATGTACTTACGGGCGCGCCAGTGGGGACTGAGCTATCTTCCCCAGGAAGCTTCGGTTTTTCGGAAACTGACGGTTGAGGAGAACATCCTAGCCGTGCTGGAAGTCCAGCCGATTTCCTGGCATGAGCGCCGGGAAAAGACAGAGAAGCTGATCGACCAGCTCGGGCTGGAGCACATACGGCAGAATCGCGGGTATGCGTTGTCGGGCGGGGAGCGGCGGCGGGTGGAAATTGCGCGGTCGCTGTGCATCAACCCCACATTTATATTGCTCGACGAGCCGTTTTCGGGCATCGACCCCATTGCCGTCTTGGATTTGCAGAAGATCATTTCCGACCTGCGGGCCAGCGGGATCGGGATTCTGATCACCGACCACAACGTCCGCGAGACGTTGTCGGTGACGGATCGGGCATACATCATTAACGAGGGCCGAATCTTCCGCTCCGGTACGCCCGAGGAGTTGGGCAGTGATCCGGAGGTAAGGCGAGTTTATTTAGGGGAAAGCTTCTCATTGGTGTGAGAGGGCAGCTCTCAGTTCTCAGAAAAGCGGGTTAACTGAGAGCTGACAACTGATAGCTGATAACTGCTTCTGGTTACCAAGGCGTGGCCACATTGACCTTTCGTGTCCATGCGATCTACCTAGGTGCATGAGAAGCTAAGTTTTCCACACCCCGCTGTACTGGAAAGTTAAGAGCAGTGGGTTGACTTAGAACTTAGAACCGGGAACTGAGACCTTTTTTAGGGAGAAATGGTGCTTCTTCAGCACAAACTGAACGTCAGGTTGTCGCAGCGCCAGATTCTGACGCCGGGTCTCGTGCAAATGGTATCGGTGCTCGCGCTCAACAAGCTCGAGCTCAAGGACATGATCAATGCCGAGATGGTCGAGAACCCTGTGCTCGAAGAGCTGGAAGATGCCGTCCCCCTGCTCGACGATGTCGGACGCCAAGAGGAAGAACGCGACCGTCTAGCCGCCAAGGTCGCCACCCCGGAAGAAGGTCCTGCGACCCTCGCGGATGAAAAAAAGGATCCGTTCGAGGAGATCGATTTTGGCTCATTCTTCCAGGATTATCTCGATCCCGGCTATCGCAGCTCGGGAGAAATGGAAGAGATCGAGAAGCCTTCGTTCGAGAACTTCCTGTCGAAGCCGGGGAACTTGAGCGATCACCTACTCTGGCAACTGGGCTCGATTTCGGTGCGACCGCCGGTGCACCGGGCCGCGGAGCTGATCATTGGGAACCTGAACGAAGAAGGTTATTTGATTGCCAGCGACGAAGAACTGCTGGGGATCGCTCCGGTGGCGCCTCCCGAGGCCGATGTGGAAGTCGCCGCCAAGATCGTTGGCGAAGCCGAGGCGCTCGGGCTGGCTGTCGATGGCGCGCAAGAGGCTTCCGACTCCGAAGGTTCAGACCACGACCTTTCTGGCCTGGAAGCTTCTGTTCACGCGCCAGAGGACCACGCCGGGGCAAACTTCGGTTTTGCGCAGTTGGCGGAGGAAGTCGCCGGATCTGAGTTGTGTGATGACGGGGCCCTGCCCCGCCACCACACGAGTGCTGCGCAGGACGTAACGCCGGATATTCACCATGGCATGGCAACGGAGGCTGCGCTGCCCGCCGCGCGGAGCCACGGAACCGACGCCACCGGAGCGCCGTCCAACGGAACCGCGGCCACGGCAGCAGCGGCGGCGCCAGCCCGGATTGCGCCCGAAAACTTCACGGTCGCCGACCTGCACGAAGCTCTGGAGGTGGTGCGCCAGTTCGATCCGCCGGGTATCGCCTGTCGCGACCTGCGCGAATGCCTGCTCTATCAACTGCGCTACCATCTCGGGCAATTGCATTTGCACAGCAACGGCAGCGCCCTGACCGAGCAAGTGGTGAAGGACGCGATTGCGGTCGTCGACCAGCATTTGAAGGCAGTGACGCTAAAGCAGTTCAAGGAGATTGGGCGCGCCATCGGGCGTCCAGTCGAAGCGGTGCAGGCGGCGCTCGACTACGTCCGCACACTCGATCCCCGGCCCGGCTTGCGCTACAACAAAGTTCCAGCCCGATTGATTGAGCCCGATGTCGCGTTCGTGAAGCATGGCGACGAGTGGCTGGTCATCATGAATGACGAGGACATGCCGCAGTTGCGCTTGAATCCCGCCTACAAGCGCCTGCTGACCCGCGACGGCAATGACCGCGACACGCGCAACTACGTCAAAGACCGCTACAAGTCCGCCATCCAGCTCATCAAGAACATCGAACAGCGCAAGCAGACGATCACCAAGGTTTGCTACTCGATCGTGGCACGCCAGCAGGATTTTCTCGAACGCGGAATCGATCAGCTCAAGCCGATGATGATCAAGGAAGTCGCCGAAGAGATCGGCGTGCATCCTTCCACCGTCAGCCGCGCCGTCGCCAATAAGTACGTCCACACCCAGCAGGGCGTATTCGAATTGCGGTATTTCTTTTCGGAGAGTGTGCAAGGCCCCGAGGGCGGCGGCACTTCGCTCCTGATTTTGAAACGCCGCGTCAAGAAGCTGATCGAAGATGAAGATCCCAGCCGTCCGCTGACGGACGAACAAATCACCCGCATTCTGCAATCGCAAGGCATTCAGGTAACGCGCCGAACGGTCGCGAAATATCGGGAGGATATGAAGATTCCCAGCACGCATCAAAGAAGAGTGAAAAAGTGAAGTCAGAAGTAAGAAGTCACAATGAAGAAGTGTTGGCACGAATCGGTCTTACTTCTTCATTTTAACTTCTGACTTCTGATTTTTTGCATCTCGACTCCGACCTCACTGGAGAGTGCAATGAACGTGGAATATACCGCGAGAAAATACAAAATTACTCCCGCCATCCGCAAAGAAGTTGAAACCGGCCTCGACAAACTCCGCAAGATTCTGGGCGACCGATTCGAGACCAAGGTAATTCTGGCCGTCGAAAAGCGCCAACATAAAGCCGAAATCACCATCGACCCGCCCAACGGTCCGATTGTGGGATTGGCCCAGACCGACGACATGCTCTCGGCGGTCAATGAAGCGCTCGACCACCTGCAGAAGCAGGCGCTCAAACATAAGACGAAGTGGCTGAGCAAAAAGCGCAAGGCGGTCAAGAANNCTCGTTCATAAATTTCCATCGGTGGCGCGGACCACCGAAGTGCACCTGGTTCATGCCAAGGACTCGGTTGCGCTTCGTCCGATGACGCTCGAAGAAGCGATCAAAGAGGCGCATTTCCGCGACAAAGATGTTTTCGTATTCCGCGATCCCTCCGGCAAATTGTTTGTGCTGCACCGGACCCGCGACGGCAAGATGGAACTGATCGAAGCGCCGTAGAAAAGCCATCAGCCATCAGCCGTCAGCCATCAGTAAAACCGACCTGGGTTCACCGATGGCTGACGGCTGATGGCTCTCTCACACTCCGCTTGCTTCTTGCGCCCACTGCAGGGCCTGCCACCAGGTTGAGGCCACTTCCCCTTCTGGTAGTTCTAACTGTTTGGCGAGTTCGCTCGATTCCGACCACTTCCCCGATTCCTGGGCCAGCATGAGTTGGTACAGCGGCCGCAGGCTGCTGCTCTGGCCGAGGAGCGCCGCTTTGGTTTCGCGGTCCACGGGCAGTTGTTCCAGAAGCACGTCCATGGTGACCTCAAGGATGGCGTCCATGATGGAGAGCAGTCCCATCAGGAACAAATCGGTGTCCGCTCGCACGCGGTTGGAGAGCAGTTCGCAAAAACGGGCGCGAGCCAATCCCATCAGCACCAGTTCGTTGCAGGTTTGCTCGGCCGCACCCACGGTGACCACGAGCCGGATCCAACGCCGCATTTCCCGTTCTCCCAGAACCGCCATGGCGTGGCGGATCGACTTGATCTCGAGGGCAAATCCAAACACCGGGGAATTCAGATACCGGAGCAGGCGGTAAGAAAGCGAGGCTTCCTGCTTGAGCATCCTCTCGAGTTCGCGCATGTCCATTTCCGAACGGGACACCATTTCGAGCAGACGTATATAGTGCAACCGGCTGGCAGGGACTTCATGGCCGATGACGATTTCGGGACGGCAGAAAAAATATCCCTGGAAATAGACAAATCCCATGTCGCGGGCCTGATGAAACTCGTGGGGCGTTTCAAGTTTTTCCGCCAGCATCTTGCATTTCGGCGACCCAAACCGGCGCATCATGCGAGCCCGTTCCTCCGGCCGGGTTGCCCGAATGTCGACTTTGATGATGTCGGCAAACTCGACCAGGGGCAGGCGCGGATCGTTGGGCGCGAAGTCGTCGAGGGCGATGAGGTAGCCAAACGACTTGAGCCGCTTGCAGGCAGCGATGACGCGGTCTTCAGGCTCAACCGTTTCCAGAATTTCCGCCACGGTCTGGTGCGGGGGCAGCAGCGTAATCAAATCCTTGAACAGGACCTCACGGGTGCAGTTCACAAAGGCGCGGCGCTTATCGCAAAGCGTATTGATACTGAAAAGCAGGGAACTATCCAGAGTGGAGCGGGCGGCAAGTTCCGGGTCGGCGTTGAAGTAGTCTTCGACGCCGTTGCGGAACAGAATCTCGTACCCGTACACGTTCTGCGCCCGGTCAAAAATTGGCTGGCGGGCAACGAAGCGCTGCCCCGGTAATGCAAGCGAGTTCGATGCAGAGGCTTCTTCGCTGGCGGGAGCGGGTTTCACCCCTTTTATATCGGCGTTTTAGGGATGGAACTTCAGGGGGAACTGCGCGGACCCTCAGCGGCTATAAAGCCGCTTGTGTGGGGGGGTCTAACGGCATGGCTGAAGCCATGCCCTTTCAAGGCTCTCCGTTAAACGACTTAATCAGTGGTTCCTTAGGTCCATCGGCCACTTTGGTAATCTCCGGATGTGGAAAACTTAAGGGCAGCCCCCTTGCGCATTTGACGGTTTCATGAGTAACATCAAGATGTTCCCAATGGCCACGCTTCCAGGCTGGCCGTTCGCGCCAAGTAAAACTCCAAGGCGCCAAGTTTGCACAGCGACAGTTTGAACAACGACAGTTCTGACTTCGATAGTTTGAATATCGTTCTCGAATAGCATCCAGCCGATGTGGGGTTTGGTCTGCCAGTAGCCGGTTTGCAGTAAGCCACGCGCAGTGAACCACGCGTTGTGGCTGGCGTTTAACGTGGCGACCGCAGGGAAAGACGAAACGATCGGGCCTGTGATCCAGGCCGGATCAACTTCAAAGCTCGACCAGAGAAGAAAATATGAATGCAGGATCGGGACATTCCTCCGCAGGAGGAGGGAAACACAAACGGCGCCGTGGACGGCGTCCGCCGAAACGAGGCGCGGGTGGCCCGATGGGCCGCCAGCGTCAGGAGCAGCAGGGAATCTTTACCGCTCCCATGGACCATAGTTACCGCGCCAATATGGGCATGAATAATGGCAATGGCAACGGCAATGGCGGCGGAAGCCGAGCACCGCGACGGCCCGGTTTTTCCGCGTCCTACCCCGTGGTCGATCCCGAGCCGCTGCCCGCTCCACGAGAGGATGCGGCTTCGCGTGTCTTCGCCTTTGTCGAAGACCTGTTCTTCCTGAGCAAGATTCAGGATACCGGCCGCAAGATGAACGTGAAGGTGGAGTTCGTCAAGAACGAGAAAGAACTCACCGAGCGCATGAAGAGCAACGGCGAGGAAAAGCCTTCCCTGATCATCTTCGACTTGAACAACGCCAATGCCAAGCCTTTGACGCTCATCCCAAAACTGAAAAGCAAGCTGAAGAAGGGGACGTCGATCATCGGATTTCTCTCCCACGTGCAGGGCGACTTGAAGCAGAAAGCGCACGAAGTGGGCTGTGACATGGTGCTGCCGCGCTCGGCATTTTCGCAAAATCTACCGCAACTGCTGCGCCGGCATGGCGCCATCGAAGCCGAACCCGGGGCAGCCGAGTAGGATTATGCGGTGGAGGGACGGGCGTCTCGCGAGCCTGCCCTGAGCGAAGCCGAAGGGTCCAGCCGGGCGGGGACGCCCGGCGCTCCATCACGCATTGGCATTCCCCTGATACAATTCCGCCGTGTTCCCTTACAAGAGTTTGATCCTGACCGCGGTCGTCGCCATGGCCGCGCTGGCTTCCGCCCAGCAGCCTCCCGTAAAAGTAAACGTTCTCAATGTCTGTGCGCCTTCCGCCGACGAGCAGAAGGAACTATCCTCAGCGCTGGCCAAGGTGCCCGGCAAACCTGCGTTCAGCAAGGATTTCGAAGTAGCTCGCGGGCATTCCACCCTCGACCCGACCACTCCCATCCCCGGCATGCAGCCGTTGCCGCCCGGTGCGGTCTCGGCGGCCGACTGGGTGCGTGTGCGGCGCGAGTTTCCCGACGCCACCCTCTTCAGCAATGTCCAATACTCGTTTAGCGTGGACGCGCAGAATATGGTGGAAACGCTCGTGCTGCGCGTGCGCGATCCGAAGGACATGATGCAGGTTTCGATCGAGGACAGCGCTTCCGCGGTTGCTTCTGCGGCTGCGATGTTGTCTTCCACGACGCCGGTTTCGCGCGTCAAACTGGAGCGCTTTGGAAAGGCATCCGTGGTGCTGGCGCGGTGCACGGGAGTCGAAGGAAATCCGGCGACGGATCAGACCGCGTACGAACCGATCTTCCACGCTGCCTCTTCGATCATGGAGCGCTATCGCGACGCTCTGGGCGCGCGCAAAACGGTGCCTCAGGAACTGGAGCACCTGGGCGTGAAAACTTCGAGCGGAGCTACGACCAAGGCTGGCGCGGGCAGCAAGAAGAACAGGTAGCGCTGGCCTTGAAGCGAAATCTGTTTTTCAGAATCTATCTACTAACGCTGTTTTCTTACTCCTATGGACATACGCAATATCGTGATCATGGGCTCCGGATGCGCCGGTCACACCGCTGCCCTCTACGCCGCGCGCGCCAACCTCAAGCCGCTCGTGATCGAAGGCCACGAACCGGGCGGACAATTGTCGATGACCACGCTGGTGGAAAACTTTCCCGGCTTTCCCGATGGCATCCAGGGACCGGAACTAATCGAGAACATGCGCAAGCAGGCCTCGCGCTTCGGCGCCGAGTATCGTATCGGCCACTTGGTCAAAGCCGATTTGAGCAAACGTCCGTTTGAGTTAAGCGTCGGCAAAGAGACCATTCAGACCCGCACCCTCATCATCGCCAGCGGAGCGTCAGCGCGCTGGCTCGGCCTGCCCAACGAGCACGCGCTGATCGGCCACGGCGTTTCTTCCTGCGCTACCTGTGACGGCTTCTTTTTCTCGGGGAAGGAAATCGCGGTGATCGGCGGCGGCGACTCGGCCATGGAAGAAGCGACATTTCTGACGCGCTTCGCGAGTAAGGTAACTCTCATTCATCGTCGCGAGCAGTTTCGCGCTTCGAAAATCATGCTCGATCGCGCCCGCTCGAATCCCAAGGTCGCGTTTCTTACCGATACCGTGGTCGACGACGTTCTCGATGTCAACAAGAAGGAAGTCACCGCCCTGCGTCTGCGCAATCTGAAGAGCGGCGAAAGCTGGGACCTCCCCGCGAGCGCAATGTTTCTCGGCATCGGCCACATCCCGAACACCAAAGTGTTCGAAGGCCAGCTTGAAACCGATGCGGATGGCTATCTGGTGACGCAGAAGAACGTCTTCACGCGAGTGCCGGGAGTGTTCGCGTGCGGCGACGTGCAGGATCGCCGCTACCGCCAAGCCATCACCGCCGCCGGTTCCGGCTGCATGGCCGCTTCGGAAGTGGAGAAATATCTGGAAGAGGAAGGACACTGACAAGCAGGTGTCAGGTCTTAGCTCTCAGGTATCCGGAAGGCCTTGGATCTTTCTGAAACCCTGACACCTAAGACCTGACACCTGAACTTTCTGGATCGCGACCGGCATGAAACGAATCCATACCGACATATCCACAAAGATTTTGAAATCCTGAGTTGAACGTCCTGAGGTGAACAATGAAGTATCGACTACTTGGAAACAGCGGGCTTCGAGTCTCCGAAGTGTCGCTCGGAACTATGACCTTCGGAGAAGACTGGGGCTGGGGCTCGGCCAAGGATGAATCGCGCAAAATTTATGACGCCTATCGCGAGGCGGGAGGAAACTTCGTCGACACCGCCAACCTCTACACCAACGGAACCAGCGAGAGTCTGGTGGGTGAGTTCATTCGCGATCACCGGCAATCGGTGGTGCTGGCTACGAAATATACCAACGCGATGGCGGGAAACGATCCGAATGCGGCCGGCAATCAGCGCAAGAGCATGGTGCAGGCGCTGGAAGCCTCTCTGCGGCGCTTGAAAACGGATTACATCGACCTGTATTGGCTTCATATCTGGGATCAGTTGACTCCAGTCGAAGAAGTGATGCGGGCGTTCGACGATCTGGTTCGTCAAGGCAAGATTCTCTATGTTGGTGTTTCGGATGCGCCGGCATGGTGGATTGCGCAGGCTAACACACTGGCTGACCTGCGGGGTTGGACGAGCTTCATCGGTCTTCAGATTGAGTATTCGCTGATCGAACGCACCGTGGAGCGTGAACTCATCCCCATGGCGAAGGCTTTCAAACTCGGGCTGGTCGCGTGGTCGCCGCTGGCCGGGGGGCTGCTGAGCGGCAAGTATCATTCCGGAGGCGCGGCGGACGGAAGATACTCGACCGATACGGCGAAGTCTTTCATGCGCACCGGAGAGCGCCCGGATCGGATTGTGGCCGCGCTTAAGAAAGTGAGCGCGGAGGTGGGCCGCTCGCCCGCTCAGGTTGCGCTGGCATGGCTGCGGTACCGCGATATTCCAGTCATTCCGATTGTCGGCGCCCGGCGGATGCCGCAGTTAGAAGACAACCTCGCCAGTTTGGAATTGGAGCTGACGCGCGAGCAGATCTCAACTCTCGATCAGGCGAGCGCCATCGAAATGGGCTTTCCGCACGATTTTTACGAGAATGAAATGGTGAAGACGTTCGCGTACGGAGGGTTGCGGGACAAGATTCTGGCCGCGTGATTTGTATTGGTTTGAACTCGACCTTGCGGACAGGGCTGGCAAGACTCCACGTATCGGACGCGGGCTGGCATTCAATTGGGGAATTTTGAGTGTAATGGGGATATTACGCCAATTGACTAGGGCTGCGGCGTTGGCTCGGCTTTACCGGGTTGAGGATCCGCGTACGACTCGCAATGGATGGAAGCGTCGGCGGCAGATAAATCTTTGACAGAAATCGCAAACCTCGGCTGTTTTTCTATCTGTCTGATGGCCGATGCGAGATGCTCCTGCGTCCATGTGCCGCCAAGCGGAGGGTCTACAAAATCAACACCATGAGGCCCATCCTTCGACAAAACGAAGCTGGCATTGTTTTGAATATTGAAGTCTTGAAGGCCCTGATGTTCGGTGAAGACGATGGCAAAAACTAGCCCATTCGACCGAGTGGGAGCCGCATACATTACTACGTAAATTTCCTTGTCGGGTGCATAGGATTTCTCATCAAGAAAATAGCCAAAAGTCAGCCTTGTGGCCCTAGAGGATGGCAGGAAGTTCTCGACAGCTAGACAACGAGCGGCACGAGACAAGAGCTGTGGAGTGGTTTGGGCGGCACTGCCTACAACAACGACTGTGCAGATGAAAAGCGCCAGAACGGTCGCATTCCGCATGACATCAGTGTAACGCCAACACACATGGAGGATGGTGCCGTAATCGCGATAGGTGTTGTAACTAGGCGACTTCACTCCTTGACCCTGTGATCGTGGTTTTGAGCGAATCGCGATGTTACGCAAGTTCTGTTTTAAGCTAGCAGAGGCGCGGAAAATCGCAAACTACTGCGGTTTTTCCTTTGGGAGAGTGTCGCGATTCGCGCCCATCTCTGTGAGCTTCTGCCTCGCCCACGCGTTGTTCGGGTTTTCTTGCAGGGAGAGTCTGTAATAGCGGATCGCCTGCTCGACATTGCCACGCTCAGAGTATGCCCTCGCAAGTGCATCGAGTTGATTCCACGGAGGTGGGTAAGCCTTGGGATCGCGCAGCAGGACCGTCGAAGCCTCTTCTAAGCTACCTCTTCGGATTAGACCAGCAACTACGAGCGAGAGGGTGAACGGTGGCGTAGTACGGTCATAGCCGGCTCGCTCGCCACCGTCGCGGAAATGCTTGTCGATTGCTTCGATGCCGCCCTCGTCAAAAAGGCGTAGCGGATCCGTGACGTACCAACCATCAAATATTGTGCAGAGTCCCGAATAAACACCGCGCAGCGGAATCGACGCGTGAGTCTCGTCCTTCATCCATTCAAACTTCCAACGAAGGCCCTTCAATGTGCTAGCCTCCAATGCCGCAGCGAGTTGCTGAACGTCGGGCGTTGCCCGCCCAAGATCATTGGCAGCGGTGATGAACAAGTCAGCTCGGAGATCCTTCAACTCGGAGAGAATGTGCTGTACCCGCACAATCTCAGCTCCATTGTTCCATCCAGCGGTAGGATCGATCGCAATGTACGCGTTAAACAGCGAAGGTTTTGTAGTCAGAGCGTGAACGGCGAATAGTCCGCCGAAAGAGTGACCGACCAGGATCCTGTACGGCCGAGTGCGGTAGTTCCGTTCGACATATGGGATGAGTTCGCCGCTGATGAAAGCAAGAAAGGCATCGGCTCCACCGTTTCCCGGTGAGAAACGGTTTTCGATCTCCACCTGCGACGGAGGCGTGAGATCGTGCGTGCGTTGCGCAACCTCGCCGCTATCAATCCCGACTACGATCATATCGGGGATACGTTCGCTGTCAGCCAGAAAGTGGACGATTTCCGCGGTGAAGTTGAAATTGGATTCGCCGTCTAGCAAGTACAGCACCGGGTAACGATCGGTTCCGGCCTCATAGTCGTTCGGCTTGGAGATCGAGAGCGACCTGGACTGCTTCAGAAGCTTGGATTTTATTTGGACCCTTTGCCCAATTGTGACGGTGTTGGATTGGCCCTGACCAAGAGAAAATCCTGCAGAAACCAGAAGCACGATACCTAGCGCGCAGCGCATGTGAGACGGCCTCGATTTCGTCGGCATCCGACGCATCAATTCGCCGCAATACTAAATCAAAACCATACCTGGCGAAACCAGGCGTTCTCGCAAGCGTGCTCTGTTTGTTCGCCCGCAATTGGGGGGGGTGAATGTAATCGAGATGTCTCGCCAGTTATCATTGGAACACAATGGCAAGCACGAAGGTCTTGCAAAATCGATGAAAACAAGCGTTCTTAACGCTTTTCTTGTTTGCGGTGAATCCGTCTCGGAGCAGTTGCAGCATAGGCCAGGCCACACCCCACTTCCAAGCGCGCTCGGGCCCGGTCCAGACCCCGATGTTCCAGTGATGTGATGCAGTCACGTTAGCCTGTGACCAGCATCACAGATCGTCGCTCTCCCAAACCGTATACGGGTTGTTAGTAGTCCTCCTACCAAAGCTCTTCTTTAGCTCTTCTTTCATCGCTTACGTGACTGGCTATGGTAATGCGAAAAGCTCCGCCGAGATTCAAGGGGCCCGTTCTTTATGGGCTTATGTACTGCGTTCTGTCCGCACTTTGGATCGCCCTGACTGACAAGTTGGTAGCCCAGCTCCACCTCCCTCGACAAACCGTCGTGCAACTGAGTATCGCCAAGGGGTTCCTGTACGTCATCGTCAGCGGTGCCTTGATCTATGCCATTCTGAAGCGGCTCCAAGAGGTCAACGACAACCTGGAGAGCACGGTCGCTGCCCGTACCGCAGCACTGGAGCAAAAGAAGGAAGCCCTAAAAGAGCAGGCCGACATTCTCCGGACCTTCATCGACTGTGCTCCGGTTGGCTTGGCCATGTTTGACCGCAACATGTGCTACATCGATGTAAGTAAACGATGGTGCAAAGAATATGGTCTCGACCGCGCCTCGATCCTCGGCAAATCCCAATACAGTGTCTTTCCCGATCTTCCCGAGCGTTGGAAGGAGATCCACCGCCGCGGCCTGAGGGGCGAGGTCTCGCGCAGCGAACAAGACTCCTTTACCGACCAAAATGGCAAGGAACATTGGCTGCGATGGGAGGTCAGGCCGTGGGGAGACGCTGATACCGGAGCTGGTGGCATCATTATCTTCACCGAAGACGTTACGCAACAGCACCTGTTGGAGAGTCAACTCCTGCAGGCCCAGAAAATGGAGGCCATCGGTGTACTCGCAGGTGGCGTGGCCCATGACTTCAACAATCTCCTGATGGTCATACGGACTCGGACGGAACTGATAGAGCGGTCCGCCGCTGATCCCGAAACGGTCGTTAGTCATGCGCATCGAGTCCCTGAAGCCAGCGACCGAGCCGCTTCTCTTACCGCGCAGCTCTTGGCCTTCAGCCGCAAACAGCCACAACAGCTGGCGTACGTCGATATCAATTCCGTCGTCACCACCGTCTGCAAGATGCTGCCCACGCTGGTCGGCGAAGACATCGAACTTACTGTCACGCCCATGGCGACGCCGGGTGTTGTCCATGCCGACCCATTCCAACTCGAGCACGTCATCATGAACTTGGTGGTGAATGCCCGCGATGCCATGCCCCATGGCGGCCGGTTGCTCATCGAAACCTCCCTCGCCGAACTTGACGAGGAAGTCTGCCGCCGCCACGGCGCCCAGGTCCCGTCCGGACGTTATGTTGGTCTTTCCGTCACTGACACCGGTTGCGGGATGGACCAGCAGACTCGCGACAGAATTTTCGATCCCTTCTTCACAACCAAAGCCGTGGGCAAGGGCACCGGCCTGGGTCTGTCCATGGTCTACGGAATTGTGAAACAGAGCGAGGGTTTCGTTTGGGTCTACAGCGAGGTCGGACAGGGAACCACTTTTCGCATATACCTGCCCCAATCTCAATCCCTGCCATCTCCAGCCCCCATCCAGGATGTTCCTTCATCCCCAGTAAGGGGAACGGCAACCATTCTTCTCGTAGAAGATGAGCCCGGATTGAGGGAGGTCATGTGCGAGTACCTGCAAACCTGCGGTTACGATATTCTTTCGGCCGAAGATGGCAAATCCGCCCTGCAGATGGCCGAGGCGCGAAAAGACCCCATCCATATTCTGCTGACCGATATCGGAATGCCCGGCATGCGAGGAACGGCCTTGGCGCCGAAAATTATCCAGATCCATCCTGAAGCAAAAGTGATCTGGATGTCCGGGTACCCGGGCGATGTGCTAGACGACTTGCCCAACGCATCCTTCATGCAGAAGCCCGTTGACCTGCGCCTCCTAGTTGCGAGGATCCAGAACCTCCTCAACCTTTCCTGACTGCGCCCAGAGACTTTCCTAGTCTCACGCGCACACTCCCGCAGGCACTCTCCAGCACCTGCAGGTGGACTCATTTTGGACTCGCGAAAAACACGCCTGCGGGCCCGATGTGAGCCGCTGTGCCTTGTTTGGCTGGAAAACCTATAACCACAGGTTCCTCTGTGTGCCCCGTGGTTAAAAGTTCTTGACTCTAAACTTTCCCCCACAACTCGGCCCGCGGGTCCTCTGGATTCAGCTTGGCCAGTTCGCGCAGCAGTTCTTTGGTCTTCTCATCGCGAGGCATAGGCACGGTAATCTTCACTTCGACGATCTCGTCTCCACGCACTCCGTCCTGGGTTGCCGAGGGCACGCCCTTTTCGCGCAGCCTGAGCTTCTGGCCGGACTGCGTTCCCGGAGGAATCTTCAACATGCTGCGGCCATCAATGGTGGGCACTTCGATTTTCGATCCCAGCGCCGCTTCTACCGCCGTCACCGGCACCGTGATGTGGATGTCGTCGCCCTCGCGGTGGAAGAGCGCGTGTTCGCCCATGCGGATAATGACGTAAAGATCGCCGACTCCGCCCCCGCGCAGGCCGGCATTGCCTTTGCCTGCGATGCGAATGCGCTGCCCATCGCGCGTTCCCGCCTTGATACGGATCTCCAGCGGATCGGTGCGCTCGACGCTGCCTTCGCCGTGGCAGACCGGGCAGGTCGAAATATTCTTGCCCGTCCCATGACATCGCGGACAGGTGACGTTGAACTTCATCCGTCCGCCCGTCTGTTCGATCGTTCCTTTGCCGTGGCACTGAGGACATACTCCCGGAGCTTCGATGAAGCCATTGCCATGGCAGTTCCCGCAGACATCGCGCCGGGCGATATTCAACTTCATTACTCCGCCGCGGATCGCAGTCCAGAACGGCACGTTGACTTGATACTCCAGATCGCTGCCCGGCTCCGGGCCTTCCTCGGCCGCCCCACCGTGCCCGCCGCCACTGAAAATGCTGGAAAAGATATCCTTGAACCCGCCGCTTCCGCCGGTCGGACTCTTTCGTCCGCCAGCGCGCGCGCCTTCGAACAGATCGGAAAAGTCGAAGCCTCCGAAATCGACGTTGCTTTGCGCACCGGGCTGCCGGCCTCCTCCCGAGAAGCCTCCGCCAAAGTCGCCGGGGCCGGCGCCGGGTTGGCCGCCGCCGCGCGCATAGGCGTCCGCCGTAGCCGCATCGATGTTGTCGGAGTAGAACCCAAGCTGGTCGTAAATCTTCCGCTTCTTGGGATCGCTGAGGACGTCATTGGCCTCGGAGAGAGTCTTGAACTTTTCCTCAGCGGTTTTGTCGCCGGGATTGACGTCCGGATGATACTTGCGCGCAAGCTTGCGGAACGCCTTGCGGATGTCCTCGACCGAGGCGGTCTTCTTTACTCCGAGAACGCCGTAATAGTCTTTGTCTTTGGTTTGGGTGGCCATGTCTAGGTGCGAATTTACATCAAGAGCTCAACCTTCAATTGTGTCATCCTGAGCGGAGCTTTGTCATTGGCGAAGCCGATGACAAAGTGGAGTCGAAGGACCCCATGCCTGTCAATACGACCAGCGGCAACGCAAGGCGTTCTCACCGCGCTGTAATCGACTGTCCAGCAAACACCATTTCCGCGCCCGCCTTCTCCGCCAAGTCTTCCCATCGCGGATTCACGGACTCGATCAGAACGATCTTCTTGGTCCGCCGCCATCCCTTGAGCTGCTTCTCGCGATCGATGGCCTTGAGAACGTCATCGAAACTCTCCCAGTAGACTAGACGGTCGCAGTGATATTTGCTGGAGAAGCCCTCGATCTCTCCGCTCTTGTGCTGCAGAACGCGGACGTACAAATTGTTCGTCATTCCAATGTAGAGAGTGCCAGTGCGGCTAGCGACCATGTAGACCCAGTACCGCTTCTGGTCCGTCACCGCTTACTCCTGTCGCCTTGGGCGGAACATGGTCATCGGCGAAGTCGACGACAATCGCGTCAGGGAATTCTTCCCCGCGACGGCGACGGTGTGCCACCAGCACAAGACATCGACTGCATCGAGAGAACGTCCTGTCGAGTTCAATCGCAGCTCACGCGGGTATGGAGTCCTTACGACTCCGCAAGAGCTTCACTTCGTGAAGGTCTTGCTCCGCTCAGGATGACAATTCTGAAAAGCGCGCCGACAACTCAGTTCACCACTTCCTTCGCTTGCTCATCCACCGCCACGGTGAACGCCTCAAATGGCGAGGCATCCATCGATACGGGAATCCGCTGCACTCCCGTCGCGGTTGGCGCGAAGCAGTACCAGCGCCCCTCTTCGGGGACAAAGTTCACGAAAAACATCTGACCATTCACTTCGAATCTCAATTCGCCTTCCTCTTTCCTCGCCCAACTGCAGATCCCTCACTTCGTGAGGGATGACAACTTCTAACGCTTTAGATGCAGCTTGGGGGCGCTCAACGCGCCCCCTGAAAGCTGATGGCTGATGGCTGACAGCTTACTTCTTCTCGTCGACATCCACATACTCAGCGTCGATCACGCCTTCGTCCTTCTTCTTGGCCGCGCCGTCCGTGCCGGACGCCGCGCCTCCTCCGTCGGTCGGACCCGCGCCAGTCGCGCCCGGTGCCGCCCCAGGAGTTGCCTGCGTCGCCTTGTACATCTGCTCCGCCAGCTTGTGCGATGCCGTGGTCAGCTTCTCGCGCGCCGAATCCATCTGTGCCTTGTTGCCGCCTTCGATGGCCTTCTTCGCGTCGGCCAGCGCGTTCTCCACGTCGCCGCGTTCGGTGCCCGAGATCTTGTCGCCATGCTCCTTCAGCATCTTCTCGATGTTGTAGACCATCGAGTCGAGCTGATTCTTGGCCTCGATCTCTTCCCGCCGGCTCTTGTCTTCGGCCGAGTGCGCGTCCGCTTCCTTCGCCATGCGCTCGACTTCTTCCTTCGACAAGCCCGAAGACGATGTAATCGTGATCTTCTGATCCTTGCCCGTGGCGTTATCTTTTGCGGTCACGTTCAGGATGCCGTTCGCGTCAATGTCAAACGTCACTTCAATCTGCGGAATCCCCCGAGGGGCTGGTGGCAGTCCCGTCAAATGGAATTTGCCCAAAGTCCGGTTCTGCGCCGCCAGCGGACGCTCGCCCTGCAGCACATGCACTTCCACCGACGTCTGACTATCAGCCGCCGTCGAAAACGTCTCCGTCTTCTTCGTCGGAATCGTAGTGTTCCGCGGGATCATCGGCGTAGCCACGCCGCCCAACGTTTCAATCGACAAAGTCAGCGGAGTCACGTCCAGCAGCAGCAGGTCTTTGACCTCGCCCCCAAGCACGCCACCCTGAATTCCAGCGCCGATCGCCACCACTTCATCCGGGTTCACGCCCTTGTGGCCTTCGCGTCCAAACAGTTCTTTTACAATCTGCTGAATGCGCGGCATGCGCGTTTGTCCGCCGACCAGCACCACTTCGTTGATCTTGCTGGCGTCGATACCCGCATCTTTCAAGCACTGCTTCGACGGGCCCACCGACCGCTGCAAAATGTCTTCGATCATGGATTCAAGTTTGGCGCGCGTCAGCTTAACCACCAGGTGCTTGGGCCCGGAAGCATCCGCCGTGATGAACGGCAGATTGATCTCGTGCTCCATGGTGGTGGAAAGTTCAATCTTGGCGCGCTCCGCCGCATCCCGCAGACGCTGCAAAGCCATCTCGTTGCCCTTGCCGCGCAGATCGAGGCCTTCATTCTTCTTGAACTCGTCAATCAGCCAATCCACCAGCCGCTGATCGATGTTGTCGCCCCCCAGGTGCGTGTCGCCGTTGGTGGCCTTGACCTCGACCACTCCTTCGCCAACTTCGAGGATCGAAATATCGAACGTGCCGCCGCCAAAGTCGTACACGGCGATGGTCTCGTCCTTGCCCTTGTCGAGCCCGTAAGCCAAAGCGGCCGCGGTCGGCTCGTTGATGATGCGTTTCACGTCGAGCCCAGCGATCTTGCCCGCATCCTTGGTAGCCTGCCGCTGCGCGTCGTTGAAATACGCCGGCACGGTGATGACCGCCTCGGTGACTTTCTCGCCGAGATAGTCTTCCGCCGCCTTCTTCAGCTTTTGCAGAATCATCGCCGAGATCTCGGGCGGGGTAAAATTCTTGCCCTGCGCCACGATCACTACGTTGTCGCCGTCCCGCTCCACCTTGTAAGGGACCATCTTCAATTCTTCACTGACCTCGTCATAGCGGCGTCCCATGAACCGCTTGATCGAGTAGACCGTGTTTTCGGGATTGGTGATGGCCTGCCGCTTGGCGACCTGCCCCACCAGCCGTTCGCCGGTCTTGGTGAATCCGACGACCGAAGGCGTAGTCCGTCCACCTTCTTCATTCGGTATAACTTTCGGCTCTCCACCCTCCATAACCGCGACGCAGGAGTTGGTGGTGCCAAGGTCAATTCCAATAATCTTTCCCATAAGCGTATCCTCCGATACTATAAGTGCTTTGAAATCAATAAAATGATGATTATGCTCTAGGCCATGCTATAACCTGAGTGAATCATTGTCAAGGTTTAGATGAGACGAACGGAGAAGAAGTTGCGGCTGTTTTTGCTAGTGGAGGGACGGTCCTCGCCCGTCCAAGCCGGGCAAAGCTCGGCCCGGCTTTTTCCACCCTCCACACCCCTGTCATCCTGAGCGGAGCCGGGTCAAGCGCGAAGCGCATGACCCAGCGGAGTCGAAGGACCCCTACCCTGCTGGCGCTCTGATATCCGCTGCAAGGCATTCTCTCGATGCATTAAAAATGAGCCGTTGGCGTCCCGATGCTTGCGCGTCCTGTGCGCCGGGTGCCCCACCCTTTCGCTCATCTCAACTACACGGGGTGCCTGTAGATTATCAAGCCGTTGTACCCGTCGAAACCGGACCGACCGGGCTGAGTTCTGGCACCGAGCCGTGCAAAAGCACGGTGCCCCAGGTTCGCGCCCGTTTTTTGGGCGCTAACCTGGGCCGGGGGTGCCCCAGAGCCTGCCCTGANNGGCTCTGGGATTCCACGGTCGTGCATGTGAGGCAGCCGCCCAACTGTGGTAGTAAACTACATTGAACGGAGGGTAACCACATGGCAACTCTCGATTGGTCCCAGTGTCCCGCCGTAGAAAGCATTCCCGGCAAGCGCAGTGGAGCCTGGGTTTTCCGGGACACGCGGACCCCCGTCTCCGTTGTCTTCGACAATCTGGAAGTGGGCGCCTCGATCATCGAGATTATGGAGTGGTTCCATTTGTCGCATGAACAGGTTGTAGCCGTGATCGAATTCGCGGCGCGGAGCCTGGACGCGCCTCCCGTCCCGCCGTCCGCCCAAGTGGCCGATGCTCATACTTTTCGATAACGGCACTCCCGCCCCGCTCCGANNAGCAAAACCTGACGGGCCGGAAAATCGCGTTCGTGGTTCTGGGCAATCAGCAATGGCCCACTCTGCGCCGCTACGTTGAACGGGTCGTGGCCGCAGTGGATGCAGCAACGCCGGGCAGCTATTCCGAAGTGGAGATTCCGTTCCAACACCGCCCCGCCCCGCCGCAGTAGGTGAAAGTCCATCATTCACTTGCCGCAAGCAAGGCTCAGGGCAGGCTCTGGGATTCCACGGTCGTGTCAATCTAGGGATTTGACGGTGGCACAGACCTCACTCACTCGAAGCTGGCGGTAAAGTCTGCGTCCACCAGGCTCGGGCCTTGCCCCGCCGAGGAATTCCGGAACACCAAATAGTATTTCTGCGGATTATCTACAGGAGCGTCGAGCTTCCAATCAATCTCGCCGCGACGGGATGGATTCGAGGTGAACGTAGCGGTCACGGGTTGGTTGTTGATAAAGCGGGCAAACTCTTTCTCATTCACGAGCAAGACTTCCACGGAACCGCCACCGTCCGGATTTCGCTGCGTCGCAACCGACCGGAAGGTTCCCCGCAGCTCTGGGCGAAGCGCGCGCGGCGGTACCTCGAATGCGAAGATCTGGAAGGTCTCTACCGACAGGCGCTTATGGAGAAAATGATTTGGTGCGCGGGTATCGACCGCGCTGACGTGGTCAACGAACGAATGGGAGTCGCTACTCGTCGCCGGAACGGCATCGTCTCCGCCTGCCGCTTCGTCCTGCGGGGAGAACACATCCACTTTCCCATCGGCCGCGCTTGGAGTGAAATCGTCGCCAGGAGTATCGGACGTCGCGGATCTCGCCGGATGCGCCTCCATGGATGATTCCCGCTGCTGCCGAGTTTTTCCGCCATGGATTCCATTGAGGAAAAAGTGTGCCCCAATTGCCAGTAAGGCCATGCCAACTAACAGGTGCAACAGGTTCGTAACTGGTTTCACGTTGCTCTCTATTGTCCTAACTGGCGGAAGATCGTCAGCTTACCCAGGAAATGTTAGTAAGCTGCCCTCCAGGCTCGGCAAGAAGATTCAAAAAAAATGGCCGACCGGCGCCCATGCCGCCATTCGTCGAGTGTGCTCGCAAGAGATGTCCGCGCCAAGATTACAACCGTAATGAGGGCCGAGTGGCCCACTTGTGCTGCTTGACATGTTCTCCACATGAAAGTATGTTTAGCACATGTCGAAGATGATTCAGCTTCGGAATGTGCCGGACACCCTCCATCGCACCCTGAAAGCCCGTGCCGCAACCGCGGGTATGTCATTATCCGACTATCTGGTCGCGGAAATTCGTGAGATCGCAGAGCGGCCAACTTTGACTGAGTTACGCGCCCGTCTGCACCAGCGCGAGCCAGTTGCCGCGCAACTCGATACCGCCCGCCTGGTGCGGGAAGAACGTGCGGGAAGAGCGCAGGGGCGATGACCAATGTCCGGTGTCCGATGTCCATGTCCGATGTCCGGTGATCGCCCATGATCGTGGTCGACGCCTCCGCCGCCATCGACTGGTTGCTTCAGACTGCTGCCGGACAGCGGATCGAGCAGCGGATTTACTCGCATCGCGAATCCCTGCATGCTCCTCACCTGCTCGATCTTGAGGTGGGCCAGGTACTGCGGCGTCTGGTGCGGGAAGGCACAGTCTCGGCACACCGAGCCGATCAGGCAATCGAAGACTTGCTCGACTTGCGAATCACTCGCTATCCCCACTTCGTTCTGCTGCCCCGGATTTGGCAGCTCCGTCACAATCTGTCCGCGTATGATGCGGCCTACGTCGTGCTTGCCGAAAAACTCGGAGCTCGATTGGTTACACGTGATGGCCGACTCGCGTCGGCATCGGGTCACACCGCCCCAATCGAGTTGTTTTGATTCGTAGTACAAGTGACAAAGACTGGCTCGGCCTGCCCACAGACCTCGCGCTGTTTCGTGACGCGGGATGCGATACCCGACCGGGACGCTCGCCTACCAAAAAGTGAGTTTTGTAATAATTACAGAGTAATAAGTACCCTCTTGTGCCTATTTAACCACACTCACCCCTTAGCATTTTCAATGACTTAGACGAGCGATTTCGTCATTTTTCCTGACTGCAGGTCACCAAAAAACTCGCACCGCTCCCTCCGTTTCGCCTTTTCCTCGCCCCACCGCCTTCAACCCGCCTCACTCCCGCGCCTTCTTTCTCTCGTCGACCATCACCTTGCGCAGAGTCCGGTTGATCCGCGTCTGGTAGCCCCGCCCGCCCCGCTGGNNATGGAACCAGGCCAGCACATCGGCGTCCAGCCGCAGCGTCACCGGCTTCTTCACCGGCTTGTACATGCCTTCCCACTCCGCCGGGAGGTACCGCGGACGCCGCTTCGACCCCGCCGACGCCTCGATTTTAGTCACCTTTCGCGATGCCCGTGCCCGCTTCGTAACTCGCTTCTTTGGTTTCATTTGCGCCCCATTGTAAGTACGTCAGTATACTAACATAAATACAAGTACAACGTTTCACGTGAAACACTTCTCAAGTTTGCGCCCAGGTGCCTGAGCTGGGTAAAGGGTATGAGAACTGGTCCTACATGCCGGGAAACTTCATCCCCGCCATGCGCCGCGCGAAGCTGGGCTTGCCCATCTGCTTGAACAT
>PMMJ01000464.1:26956-27090 GCA_003162255.1 Acidobacteriaceae bacterium
TGGTCGCGGAAGTCTTCGAGCGAAAAGCCGTCGCCCGCGAGCACTTTGGAGGCAAGTTCGTTGGCCTTCTTCTTGTCGATCTGCGACTCGGCCTTTTCGATGAGCGAGAGAATGTCGCCCATGCCAAGAATGCG
>PMMJ01000238.1:0-2849 GCA_003162255.1 Acidobacteriaceae bacterium
CATCATTCCCGACGAAGTGCTGATGCAGTTGACCGTGCGGTCCTACAAGGATGAGGTGCGCAAGCACCTGCTGGCGGCCATCGAGCGCATCGCGGATGCGGAAGCGGCGGCGGCAGGCGCTCCGAAGAAGCCGCTCGTCGAAATTGAGGAAGGCGTCGGCGCCGTTTACAACGATCCGCAAACCACCAGCCGTCTGGCGGAGCGACTGAAGCAGGTCATGGGGAATGACAATGTCGTACTCGGGCAGCCGATGATGGCAAGCGACGATTTTGCCGAGTATCGCCACGGGGGAGTTCCCAGCGTCATGCTTGAATTGGGCGCGGTCAACCCCGCGAAATATGCGGAGGCAAAGAAAAGCGGAGAGAAACTTCCCGGACCGCATTCGCCTTACTTCGCGCCCGATCGCGAACCCAGCCTCAAGACCGGAATCGAAGTCGAGATGGCGGCAATTCTCGAATTGATGGGCAAGCCCTGATGAGCCGGCCCTAACGATAAGCAGAAACTCGGCTTGCTGGGTCTTGGGCCTTCGGGCGCAAGCCCAAGGACGCTTTGGCCGGTCCCGCTCACCGGAGGCCAGCCCGCCAGTCCATCACAATTATAAGTAAGCGGCGTCACAGCGCAGCCCGGCTGGATTGGCGGATCATAACCAAGGATGACGATAGAACCACATCTGAATGCAGCCCCAAACCATGACTTGGGCGATCCGCTCAGCTTGGCGCAGAAGGAAGCTCTGCAGCGCGCGGTCGCCAAGATTGTTGCGTTGGGCGCACAAGCGGGAGTCACCACGGATCAGATGATTCAGTTGCTGCACTCCGGCCTGACCGTCGGCGAATTGCTGGAGTTCCTGGCAGCCCGTTCTGGAGAAGTGGCGTAAAGGCAAGGTTTCAAAGTTTCANNAACTCTGAAACCTTGAAACCTGGGTTTGAACGTTTGCCGCCGGGCTGGCGATTGGGTAATCTCTAGCGATGCCGTCTACCCAGGAAATCGGCATCTCTGGAAAGGTGCCCGTCACGCCTTGCAGCAGGATGTTCTGCCTGCGATCGTTGCTGTGCGTGTTGTTGGTTGTCGGAGTGATCGCGTTCGGCTTGTCGACTCGAGCAGTCGCACAGGAGAGGCCGCAGACGCAGCCCAGCCCTTCACCGGCCGCGCGGCCTCCTGCCGATCAAGCTCCATCGACTGCTCCCGCGCCACCAGCGCCCGTGGCCTTGTACAATCTGCTGGAGAGCAAGTCCATTGTCTTCCCCGACATCGCTTTCAGCACGGAACGGCTTTCGGCGGGGCAGAAATTTGAGCTGTTCGTGGACAACAGCATTTCCGTGAATGCGGTGACATGGGCGGCTCTGGGATCGGCGGTGGGCCAGGCGGACGACTCGCCGACCGGCTTCGGACAGGGTTGGGACGGATATGCCAAGCGATTCGGGTCCAGTATGGGGCGACAGGCATCCAGTGAATTCTTCGGGACATTCCTGCTGGCGTCCGCGCTGCATGAGGATCCGCGTTTCTATGCGGAGATCAATCCAACTTTTTTCCACGCCATGAAGTACTCGCTGCAACGGGTATTCGTCATGCGCAGCGATGACGGCCGCAACGTGGTCGCTTGGTCCAGGCTGGGCGGCCCGCTGATGGCCGAAGGGCTGGCCAATGTGTATTGGCCAGAGCGGAACCGTACCGCCGGAGATACGCTGTTTCGTTTCGGCCTGGATTTGGCAAGCCGAGCAGGCGGAAACATGCTGCGGGAGTACTGGCCGGTGTTATTAGCGAGGATGAGCCACTCGCGCCGGCCGACCGCCGGGCACGACTGACCGGGAAAAAGGCTGGCTTTCCCTATTCTGTGCGCGCATCTAAGTTGACAAACAGCGATCGTGGCAGAATTGTGTGGCGGAACTTTGTGGCAAACCTTTGTGGCTTAATTGTGGATGTACGAATGTGGCTTTACCAGCGCGGTTTCACGGCCGCAGTTGTACGATTATGGGTCCAGGAAACAGGAGATCGAGATTGAAGAATCGGATACTGCTGTTATTTGCCGTTAGCGGGCTCATCGCATCGGCTTCGGCGCAATCAGATTTCAATCGCTTTACCTATAACTTCGGCGGCGGATTGAGCATCGGCCGCGGCGATGTCGCCAGCTTTGTCGGGAACTCTCCTTTTGGGGTGGTCGGCGGCGGGATGAATTTCGGCCGCATGTTCGGCGTCGATGCCGAATACATGTTCTACGACCTCACCTTCAGGCCCGGCGTGATCCAAAGCCAGAACCTGCACGGCCAAAGCGGACACATGCAGTCGGTAAGCTTGGACGGCGTCGTCAACGTGCCTCGCCATCTTTTCAAATTTGGCGCATACGGAATTTTCGGCTTAGGCTTCTACGATCGAACCGTTTCGGTGCCCAGCCGTCTGCTCACATCCGGCACAATCTATCAGCCCGCGTGGAGATGGTGGGATCTGACCTGGAATAACAACATCCCCGGGACTTTCTTGGTCCAGCAAACGATGTCCTCAAACTCTAAGGTTGCGGGCGGGTTCAACTACGGGGCCGGAGTTACCTATCCTCTGAACTATCTCCATAATTCCAAACTCTACGTGGAATGGCGCTATCATCGCGCGTATCAGAGCGACGACAAGACCATCGTCATGCCGATCACAGTGGGGCTGCGCTGGTGAAGAGCCCGTGCATTTTTTGCTAGAGCGTGTTTCATAAATNNGGGCTTTAGCCCCTGAGGGCCGTACAGCCTGCTCGAAGAGTCATTTATGAGACCAGTTCGAACCCGTTAGCAGCTTAGTTGGTCGCGGGTTAGTTTCAGGCCGGTCAAGTTGCCAAGGATGGTTACGGCGATCTGCTCGGTGCGGAAAAA
>PMMJ01000238.1:2982-3104 GCA_003162255.1 Acidobacteriaceae bacterium
TCGAGCGAGAGCATGAGGCTGCCCTTGAGTTGGTCCTTGGAGCGGCGCAGCTCTTCCTCGGGGATGGGCGTGGTCTTCAAGTTGCGGAATTCCTCGACGACGCACTCGACAACCTTGATCGC
>PMMJ01000176.1 GCA_003162255.1 Acidobacteriaceae bacterium
AGCGGCAGACGGTGGCGAACGTGGAGTCCATTCAGCGCAATCTGCAATCGGCCTTGCCGGAAACGATTGCGCTGCTGAACAATTCGCCAGAAGATCTGACAACCAGTTTCAAGCTCTACCGCAATCTCGATGCGCTGTATGACGTCTTTGGTTCGGTGGTGGAATCGGCGGGAGCATTCGGATCGAAAGACGAATTTCAGAACCTGGGCAACGATATGACCGGACTCGAGAGCGCGCGTCGAGCGTTCGCCGAGCGCATGCAGAAACTGACGGCCAGCAAGGAAGATGAGTTGACGCGGTTGCGGGCGCAGATCAAGACGCTGACCGCGGCGCCACCTCCGCCGCCGAAAAAGATCGTGGTCGATGACACCGAGCCTCCCGCGAAGNNCCGCCGAGCGCCGCGCCGCCGAAGTAACGAAGTGAGGCAGGCGGCGTCGGCATCGCGTGCAGTTCTGGCCACTTTCTTGGCTGAATAAAATGAGGTAGCGTATATCATCGTGGCTCGGAACCGGATCGATTCTGTCCCGGTGCCGATAATCGCTGCGAGCGTTGGGGTTGATCCGCATTGGGGGACGCTCGGTGTCTGAGGTAAACGCCACTCTGTCCGCGGGAGATCTCGTCGGCAACTACAAAATCCTCGGCCTGGCCGGAGCCGGGGGCATGGGCGTGGTATATCGCGCGCTCGACGTGAAGCTGGAGCGCACGGTTGCGCTGAAGTTCCTTCCTGAGCACCTGGTTTCCAGCAGCGAGGACAAAGAGCGGTTTCTGCGCGAGGCGCGGACGGCGTCTTCGCTCGACCATCCCAACATTGGCGCGATCCACGGACTGGAGGAAACCGGCGACGGACGCACCTTCATCGTGATGGCGTACTACGTCGGGGAAACGCTGGCGCGAAAGATGCTCAGTGGTCCGCTGCCCGTGGCGGCAGCGGTCGACATCGCGATCCAAATGGGGGAGGGCCTGGCGGCGGCTCATGCGGGCACGGTGGTGCACCGCGATATTAAGCCTTCCAATGTGATCCTGACGCAGAGTGGAGTGGCCAAGATTGTGGACTTCGGGCTGGCGCGGCTGGCGTCGTCGACGGGCAGCACGCAGAGTATCAGCAGGGCGGGAACGATCGGCTACATGTCGCCGGAGCAGACAATCGGAAAACTGGTCGACCAGCGTACCGACATATGGTCGCTGGGGATTGTGCTGGCGGAGATGGTCGCGGGGAAGAATCCTTTTTTGCGGGACACGCCCGCGGGGACGATTTTCGCCATCCTGAACGAGCCGCCGCGATCACTCGATGAGATGCCGGACAAGATTCCGCTCGATCTGCTGCGCGTGATCTACCGTGCGCTGTCGAAAGAACCGGCGACGCGCTACCAGAGCTGCCGCGAGATGGTGGCCGACCTGAAGGACGTGCGCAGCCGTCTCGATCCCGCGGCGACGGCGCAAACCACCAGTCGGCCGTCGTCCGGAACGGCGACGCTGACCGGGTCGGAACTTGCGTCGGAACTACGGAAGCAGATTGCAGAAGCGTCGCGTCCCCTGTGGGGCGTGCCGGCCACGGCGGCGCCGAAGTGGCCCCGGTGGCTGGCCGGAGTGGCCGTGGCAGCGGTGATACTGGCGGCGCTCTCGTTCCTGCCGCCGGTGCGCGACCGCGTGGTGGGATGGTTTGGCCGCCCGGAAGAGCACATTGCTGTGCTGCCGTTTGAGAATGTTGGCAATGATCCGGCGAATGAAGAGGTGTCCGCCGGACTGATGGACAGCCTGGCCAGCCGCCTTACGAACCTGGAGTCGGGGAAGCAGTCGCTGTGGGTGGTGCCGGCGAGCGAGGTGCGGCGGCAGAAAATTGCCGATCCGGCATCGGCGCTACGGCAACTGGGAGCGACGATGGCGGTGGAAGGAAGTCTGCGGCGCGAGGGGCAGACGATCCACCTGACAGTGAATCTGGTGAACACGAAGACCCTGCGCCAGGTCGGCTCGGTGACGCTGGAAGATCGAGCCGGAGATTTCTCTTCGCTGGAAGACGAGGTGGTGGCGCGACTGGCCAAGCTCATGCGCATCGACATGACGCCGGAGATGCTGCGCTCTTCAGGGAGCGCGGTCAATGCCGGGGCATATGAGTTGTACCTGAAAGCGCTCGGCTACACGCAGCGCTTTGACAAGCCGGGGAATCTCGACCAGGCGATTGCGGCGCTTAATAGTGCGGTGAAGGAGGATCCCCGCTTTGCCCTGGGATTTGCCCAGCTCGGCGAAGCCTACCGCCTGAAGTACCGGCTGGACAAAGATAAAAAGTGGATCGATGAAGCTCTGGCGAATTGCCAGAAAGCGCAGCAGTTGGACGATCGCTTGCCCGTGGTTTATGTGACGCTGGGGAATATCCACCAAAACACTGGGAAATATGATCTCGCTTTGCAGGAGTACGAGCGCGCGCTGCAACTCGACCCGCGCAACGCGGACGCAGTCATGGGCCTGGCTGAATCTTACGACAGCGCGGGACGTACCGCCGACGCTGAAGCTGCGTACAGAAAGGCCATCGCACTTCGTCCCGATTTCTGGCAAGGCTACAACCACCTCGCTAATTTTTTGGACGACCACCAGCGCTACGACGAAGCGGTAGCGCAGTTTCGCCATGCCATCGAACTCACTCCCGACAACTGGGCGCTTTATCTCAACTTAAGCGGGGTTTACACGGACATGGGGTCCACGCACTACCCCGAAGCTGAGCAGATGCTGCGGAAATCGCTTGCCCTTGAGCCCAGCTACCCCGCCTATGCCAACCTTGGATATCTCTATAACCAGGAGCAGAAATACGCCGAAGCCGCAGCCGCGACGGAGAAAGCCCTGCAATTGAACGACAAGGAGTATGTTGTGTGGGGCAACCTGGCGATCGCCTACGAAGGCCTCAAGGACAAAGAAAAGGAAGGCAAAGCGTGGGACCGCGAAATCGCCCTGCTGGAGCAGACGGTCCGGGACACGCCGCGCGACGCCGTTGCGCAGTCCAACCTGGGGCTGCTCTACGCCAAGAAAAGGCTTCGCGAAAAGGCCATTCCTCGCATACAATCGGCACTCGCGCTTGCGCCCGACGACCCGAACGTTCTGGAAAACGCCGGCCAAGCCTACGAAGACCTGGGTGATCGCGCCCAGGCGTTGCAGTATATCGAGAAGAGCCTGCAAAAAGGCTACGCCCTTGCGGACTTGAGGAATGTTCCGGATCTGCAAGGCTTGATCTCGGATCCCAGTTTCCGGCCCCGCGGTAAGTAACCAAATTCAATCGAAAAGGAGCCAGCCATGTCCGCAGCGCGCAACATTCCGTACGAAGATAACCTTGCAGCGGTGAACATCACGATCGATTCGACGTTCACCCCCACGCCACAAGGCGCCAAGCTTGGGGTTGGGCAGACGATCACTTTCACCAACAACTCCGGACAAGAAATCAGCTTGATTCAGTTCAACCCCAATCCCCCTCAAGCGCCCTCTGGCCCGGGACCGACTCTGTTCTCCGACGTAACCGACTTGGAAAATAATGAAGTCTCGCCGGTGCTGACACCCAGTCCCGCCGAAGGAAGCGTGAACTATCTCATATTCGACGAGAATGGGGACGAATATGGGCCCTTTTCCATCCAACTGGGCGACGCGGTCCCGCTGAAGATCCAGATTATTGCATCGGAAATCTATCCCGCGACCGCGGCAATTCCTAAACTGGGCAGTGCGGCTATTTATTCTGACGACCAGCCCTGCGTCCAATACCCTATAACTTGGGGCGCAAAAGGCAACCCGTTCACAACTCTCGCGTCGTCAGCCGCCTGCGGCTTTTCGTCTAATGCTGTCCAGACGACAAAATCCAGCCCCAATACTTACCCGTACGGAATCGATCGCCCCATCGCTACCGGCGGCGGCAAGATAAAAGTCCAGTAGCTAGCAGAAGTAAGCAGCGTTCCTAGCCTGCCTCCATGACGGCAACGGCGCTGCGATCTGAAGTGACGGATCGCAGCGCCAGCGACCGTCCTCCCTTAGCAGGCCGCGGAAAAACCTTGGTCCGAGCAGGTCTTGGGAAGGGCGCGACTTCACAGCTTGCGGAAGAACTCCGGTTTTGTATCAGGGTATCGCTTTAACGATACCGCAAGTCCTTCGAAATCAATCACCTCTTTAGGGGCTGGGCACCTGATAGTGAGCTTTTCCGCAAGCTGTTCAGTCGTGTCGCAAGTAAAGGAAAACGCCTCGCGCTTTAGCCTCGTGCGAGCGCCTGTCGCCGACGGGTTGCAAATACTGGACTTAACCCTGGGAACTCCACGGCCCGCCCCGGAGTCTAAGTAGTTAAGCGGGAAGGGCTATCGGGGAATCGTGTCAGCAGGAATTAAGATTCCCACCGCTGGAGCTGGAGTGACTCTATAATTGGAGGCAACGCCGTTATGGCGGGAGTTACGACATTGGGCGAACTTGCCAGCGCGATCGGGGCCCGAAATGAGGAATCCGCCGTCATTGCTGAACTGAAGGCGGGTTCGGAAGAGGCCTACTCTTGGCTGATCGGCGAGTTTCACCAGCCGATTTACGGCCTCATCTACCGCATCACGAATGACCCGTCCGACGCCGCGGACACGACCCAGGAAGTGTTTCTGAAAATCTTCCGCGGAATGAAGCAATTCCACGGCGAGTCGAGCCTGAAGACCTGGATTTACCGCATTGCACTGCACGAGGCGGCGAATCGCAGGCGGTGGTGGTTCCGGCACAAGGCACAGGAAACGCCGATTGATGGCTCAGCCGCGGGAGAGAACGCATTTCCCGGAGAAGACCGGCTGGTGGATCCGGGCGAATCTCCGTTTGAAAAGTGCGCGCATAGCGAGGTGCGCGCGGCGGTGGAGCAGGGCCTGCAGCAGGTGCCCGAACCGTATCGGACCGCGCTGATCCTGCGCGACCTGGAAGACATGTCGTACGAGGAGATCGCGGAGGTTTTGGCGGTCTCGCTGGGAACAGTGAAGTCGCGCATCACTCGCGGGCGCGACGCGTTGCGCAAGAGATTAGCCGGATATGTCCGGGAAGTGGGGCCAGAGTTGGGACTGCTCGTGCCTGCCAGCGTGCCTGCCAACGATCGACGGAGCGGTTCGCGTGGCAGCCGAGAAGTTGAAGTTGAGGTGACACCATGAACTGCGCTGAGATCAAGAAGTTGTTCTCGCCGTATCTCGACGGCCGGGTGAGCGGTTCGGAAATGCGCGCGCTCACGCGCCATATGCAACAATGCGCCGCTTGCTCGCGGGAGTATGCCGCGATGCAGCGCACGCAGCAGTTGCTGGCCAGTCTGGGTCCGAAGCAGGCCCCGGCCGACCTGGCGTTGAAATTGCGGGTTGCGATTTCGCGCGAAGCGGCACAGGGGCGGCATCCGCGGTTTGAAGGTGTGCTGGTGCGGTTGCAAAATGCGCTCAATGCTTTCATGGTTCCGGCGACGGCGGGACTGGTCAGCGCGGTGTTGTTTTTCGGACTGCTGCTGGGCTTCTTTGCCCTGCCCGCCGAACTGCGGGCGAGCAGCGGAGACGTTCCGCTGATGCTCTACACCGGACCGCAGTTGGAACGGTCGGCCTTCGGGACGACACTAGGCAATACGGATGACGAGGCGGTGGTGGTTGAAGCTCACGTGGATGCCAACGGCCGGATCGACGACTATCGCGTCCTGTCGCAGCCCGACGACGCCCAGTCCGTGCTGCCGCAGTTGAAGAACCTCCTGATTTTCACGACCTTCCATCCGGCGCTTTCGATGGGAAGGCCGACTTCGGGGACGGCCGTGCTTTCTTTTTCGAAGATCAGCGTGAAGGGGTAACTCTCCGGCTATTCAAGCACGTGCGATCCACAAGATCGGAAATTGGCGTCCGAGTTTTTCGAAATCTCGGTCCGAAGTGACCAGGGTGGCTTCTTGCAGCACGGCCAGAGCAGCCGCCACACAATCCACGTAAGGAATTTTGTGCACCGCCTTGATCTCGCCCGCTTTGAGCGCCTGAGAAAGATCGACGGGAATAATCCGGAGCGGAAGTCGCGAGAGATTGGCAATCGTTCGCCGGGCCGTTTCCTCGTCGCGCCGCTGCCATAGCAGGTAAAAGACCTCGCCCCAATTCAGCACGGAGATGAGCACAGAACTCCGCTGCTGGAGAGCCGACTGGAGCAGACGCTCCACTTTTCGCGCCCCCGGCCCCGCCTCGATCAGATCCAGTACCGCATTGGCATCGAGGACGTAGGTTCCTGTCACTTCTCCACCCGATGCTGGCGTTCGCGGGCTTCCACCAGCGAGTCCTCGCCTTTGCAGCAACCGACCAGGCTGCTGATGAACTCCCTGGTGATGGGCTGCAGGATCAACTGGTTCTCCTCGCTGCGGATGGCCAGCCGGGTTCCGGTCTTGATCCCCAGTTTCTCGCGCAGAGCGGCGGGAATCACGATTTGGCCTTTCGAACTGACCACGGTAAACGTAGTATCCATGTGGCTTACATTATGACACATGTAAGCCACTTCGGGACTTGGCTTAACGTTCCCGCCCGTTCCTTCGCCGCCCTCACTCCCGCACGCTGAATGAGTGCCGAATGAGTGTTTGACCGCGAATTGACCAGTTCGTACACTAGTTGTTAGATAATCCGTCTATGCCTGAGATCAGAAGGGACCTCCCGGCACAGTTTATTCGACTGGCGTTCGCCTTTGGCCTGGCGGTCGTGCTGATGGTTGCGCATGGCTGGGCGCAGGGCGCGCCGCAGGTATCGCTCGAAACCAGCGAGACCCTGTTCACGGTGCTGACCGCCATCAATACGTGCGGCTATGACCAGGAGCTGAATGTATCGGACCCCCTGCGCATGCAAATCCGCTTGGAAGTGGCCAAGGCGGTGGAGAATACCGCCGGGGCTCACGACGTGGTGAGCCCGATGTGCTTGTTTTACCGGCAGCACCAGGCGCCGGAGCCCGCACACGACCTCTCCCACTATGTATCGCTGTCCCTCTATCTGGGGGAGCCGCCAACCTTCACGGTGAAAGCGAAGCCGGCGGAATTGCCGCCCGATGCCGCGGCGGTGGCCGGCATCGCGCCGCTCGTGCAGGCCTTCTACGAAAAGATTGGCTTGCACGCCATCTGGGAGCGGCACCGCGCGCGCTACACGGAGTTGACCGAGGTCTATCATGCTCCGCTGGCGAAGATGACGTTCGACACCGAGATCTACCTAAGGATGCCGTCGGCAGGTTACCTGGGACGCCAGTTCACCGTCTATCTGGACGCGATGGGCGCGCCCGGCCAGACCAATGCGCGCAACTACGCCTCGGATTACTACGTCGTCATTTCACCGACCGCGAGCACGGCGATTAAGATGCAGCACATCCGGCATACGTATCTGCATTACCTGCTGGATCCGCTGGCGCTGAAGAACGGCGACTCGTTCAATCGTCTGGTACCGTTGCTCGAAACCGTGCAGAACGCGCCCATGGACGAAGCCTTCAAGAGCAACATTTCGCTGCTGGTCACCGAATGCCTGGTGCGGGCGATTGAGCAGCGGACACTTCCGGTGAAGACTCCGGAGACCGAGCGCGCCAAGAGCATCGACCAAGCCGACAAGGAAGGCTACATCCTGACGCGCTATTTCTACGACGCGCTGGGCAGGTTCGAAAGAGATACGGCGGGGATGCGCAGCGATTATGCGGAAATGGTCGGCCAGATTGATGTCCCTAAAGAAAAGAAGCGGGCTTCCCAGATCCAGTTTGCGGCCGAGGCGGCGCCCGAACTTCTGCGCCCGGCGGGCAGCGATGCCGAGCACCTGCTGCTGAACGCGGAGCGGCGGCTGGCGGCGGGCGATCCGGAAACGGCGCAGAAACTGGCGCAAAAGGCGCTCGACGATCAGGAAGGAGATTCGGGACGCGCGCTGTTTATTTTGGCGGAAGTCGCCACCGCGAATCGTGACATGGAAGGGGCGCGCACCTACTTTGAAAAGGCGCTGCAGACGGCGCATGAACCCAAAGTGATCGCCTGGTCTCATATTTACCTGGGGCGTATCTTTGATTTGAAGGAAGACCGCCTCGCCGCGGTGGACGAATATCGGGCGGCCCTGAGCTCGGCCGGAGCACTTCCGGAAGCGAAGCTGGCGGCGCAAAAGGGCATCGAGCAACCGTATGAGCCTCCGGTAAAGAAAGAGCCGGAGTAAGGCCGGGGGCATGCGCGCCCGCGCCGTGCCTGAAAATTGGCGACATGCGTTTTGGCGCCCGGCAGCGTTTTATGCCGCAAACTTGCGGGACACGGCACGAACGCCTGAGATATCATAGGCATCTTTGAAGGTTCGCATCTTTGAAAGCTCGGAATTATGATGTCCGAAATCTTGCATTATGGGAGACCAGTATGAAGCGAGCAGCAGTCATTCTAGGGATACTGAGTTTCGCGCTTTGGGCCGCGGCCCAGAACAGCGGAAAACCGGCGCCACAGACCCCGCCGGCAGCGGGTCAAGCGGCGCCTGCAACTCCGGGCGCCCCGGCGGCGCCACAGGGGAAGCGTCCACCGCAAGCCAAGAGCGAGGCGGAGTTGACCGCATGGAAAGCGGCGGCAGCCAATACCGACGCGGCTGCGATCGAGAAGGCGGCTGACGATTTTGCCGCCAAGTTCCCCGACAGCGAACTTCGCGTGCTGCTCTATCAGACCGCGATGCGGCTCTATCAGAATGCCAACAACGCCGACAAGACCGAGGCCACGGGCCGCAAGGTGCTGAGCCTTGACGCGGACAATCCCGAGGCTCTGGTGATCGTCGCCGAGGTCATTGCCGAGAAAACGCGTGACTCCGATATCGACAAGGATCAACGTTTCGGCGAAGCCACGTCGTTGGCGCAGAAGGCGACTCAGACGGTGGACACCGACATTAGCGTCCCGGCGGGCGCGCCTCAGGAGAAGATCGACGCCTACAAAGCGCTGCTGCGTTCGCAGGCGTATTCGATTCTCGGCACGATTGAGTTCAAGAAAGAGAATTTCCCGGGAGCGCAGGATAATCTGCAGAAGTCCATTGACGTGTACCCTAGCGACCCCGATCCGGTGGTCATCCTCCGTTTGGCGCTGGCGCTCGATAAGCAGGGAAAGTACCCGGACGCGCTCAAGGCGGCAAACCGAGTGGTGGGAATGACGCAGGAAAACACCCCGATTGGAACCCCGGCGCGCCGCGAACGCGACCGCTTGCAACAACTCACTGGAGGCGCGGCCCCGGCTCCAGCTCCGGCTCCGGCCCAGCC
Organism: Acidobacteriaceae bacterium; assembly: GCA_003162255.1. Classification (GTDB taxonomy): domain Bacteria; phylum Acidobacteriota; class Terriglobia; order Terriglobales; family Acidobacteriaceae; genus Acidiflorens. The sequence goes on from PMMJ01000176.1 coordinate 9,214, forward strand.
GCCGACTCCGCCGAAGAACTAGCCGCCGTTGCCCGGAGACCGGGCTTTGCCTGGTCTCCCCAACGGCACGGTCTCAGGCGCGGGCAAGGGAGACGCGGCAACCCTCGTCTCTACCAAATTCGGTCTGAAGGGCCAGGGCCCCGCTTTGTGATGAAGGCACGCGAAATCATGGCGCTGGAAGAAAGCCTGGGTCACCGCTTCCAGCGCCACGAACTGCTCGAGCAGGCGCTTACTCACAGCTCGCAAGCGCGCGAACTGGAGGCGCTGGGCGCTGCCAGTGGTTCGTCTGGCGCCGGTGCGTCGAGTGGCGATAACGAGAACCTCGAGTTTTTGGGAGATGCCGTGCTCGGGCTCGTCGCCAGCGAGGCCTTGTTCCACCGCTTCCCCGAATTCCAGGAAGGGCAACTCTCGAAACTGCGCGCTCATCTGGTCGGCCAGCGGCATCTGCTGCGCGTGGCCGAACAGCTCGAGATTGGACATTACATGCGTCTCGGCCGCGGCGAAGAAAAAAGCGGCGGGCGCAATAAGGCAAGCCTCCTCGTCGACTCACTGGAAGCGATCCTGGCGGCGCTCTATCTCGACGGCGGGTGGGCCGTGGCGCGAGACTTTATCGTGCGCGCGATTATGGAGCCAGAGCTGGCGCATATGAAACTGGAGACGAGCGACATCCCGGTGATGGATTTCAAGTCCGCGTTG
>PMMJ01000318.1 GCA_003162255.1 Acidobacteriaceae bacterium
ATCGAAGGGTACCAGCTTCTTGATTTCGCGCTCGCTGTAAATCTTGCCCTCCAGCTTTTCCTGTCCGAACGCCAAGCCCGCGCCGAAAACAATGCCCACAAACAAACCCAAGCCGCACAACTGCAGACGATTCGGCTTGTAGGGTTTTACCGGAAGATTCGGCGGATCCAACATGCGGAAATGTTCCGCTTGTTGAGTTTTCTCCAGGTCGGTCGACATTTCCGACTCGTTCTTCTTTTTCAGTAGCGATTCGTAATCGGCCTTCGACTGATCATAGTCGCGCGTGATATCCGCAAACTGTTGTTCCATCACCGGAGCCATATTCAGCCGTCCCTGGTATTGGCTAATCTTGCCTTGCTCCTCTTTGATTTCCGCTTCCCGGTTCGCGATTTCGAGGCGATTCGCCTTGAGCTGACTTTCCAGCTCCAGCAGCGGTGCGTTCTTCGGATCGAGCGGGGTAGTGGCGACCGGTTCCGGACTCGAATTCTTCGCTCGACTGTTCATGTCGGCGACCATCCGTTCGCGAGTGTTCTCCAACCGTGCAATCTGTTCCCTGGTCTTGCGAACATCAGGATGTTTATCGGTGTAATGAGAAGTCAAATCCGCCAACTGCGCGTTCAGTTGGTCCAGTTGTTTGTCGATCTCAGCCAGCCCAACCGGGCCGCCGACTTCGCCCGGCTTCGAACCTTGACCCAGGGCGCGATATTGATTGATCAGTGATTCCAAATACGTGTTTTGCTGCTTGGCCCGGTTCAACGAGTCCTGGTTCGCCTGCACCTGATTCTGAAGACCGGTCAGGATCTGCAGATTGCTCTGGGTTTGGGTGGGTAACTCGCCCAGGTGCTGATCTTTGAACACGCGCATTTTCGCTTCCTGTTCCGCGAGTTTTGCGCGCGCCTGATCGAGCTGGTCTCCGAGGAAACTGGTCGTGTTCTCGGAGCGCTTCTGCCGCTGCTCGAGATTCTCCGTGATGAAGAGATTCGCCAGTTCGGCCGTGGCAGCCTGCGCCATTTTAGGATCGCGGCTCGCGTAATAAATGTTGAAGGCCGAGAGCTTCTTATCATCGCCGTGCGACAGTTCGATCTCGATGTCCTGGCGCATCTTCTCCACCANNAGAAGGCGGGTGCGGCTCAGGATTTGCTGCGTAATGCTGTCTAGCTGCTGCTGAATGTCGCTGTCGATGTTCGAGACAACATATTTTTCCGGCACGGACGGTTGCTCGACCAGAATCAGCGTGCCCGATCGGTAGCTCGAAGGAATCAGCCAACTCGCTCCCCATACCAGTAGCCAGCCGCAGAAGAAGGGAATAAGGAATTGCCACCGGCGGCGGCGGACGATTCCCTTGATCTCGGCAAAATCGGGTAGCTGGGTTGATTCTTGCAGTTCTTCTTCCATGATCACATTCCTAGAGGCTTCGCCCATTGGTAGGAGAGCGTTACAAAAAATCGATTTCGATTCACATCCAACGTCTGAGCGGAACCGGGCACTGCAAACTGCTCTTGAAAGTCATGGGTGTAGCCCATCCGGAGCCCGATACTCTTTCCCACGTTGCGCTCCAGCGAGATACCTGCCGAAGTCAGGTTGATTGAACTCGCGCTCGCCGAAGACACGAAGAGCGATTGGTTCGTGCCGTGACTGGCATTGAGAGCGGCCGCCCACCCCGGAACCAGCTCGCGGCGGAAGCTAGCGTGAACGTTCTGCAAACGCACCGGGCCCAAAAGGCCGCCTCCGTCGCTGATGTTTCGGGAGAATCCCGCCGTCACACTGGTACGCTGGTCCGCCCAGCCACCTTCTATTCCGCCGGCAACCGACCAACTATTCGATTGACTGATCTGCATGCCACCCGGGGCCTGGTTTTCCAAATACTGCGGGCCGACGAAGCCAGCCAGTGTGAACCGGTTCGAAATGCCCAGGGTGTTCACCGCCAAGAAGCTATGGACCCGGGTTTCGCCGCTGGAACCGAAGGCAATTCGCTGAAAATCGTAACTTGTACCGGCCCAGTCTCCGCGAAGGATCCGGTGTAGCCAGAATGCAGCCCCTGACGCGGTTTGCGAGTCCATCAGCTGAGTTCCCGCCGAGACATTGGTGAAATGCAAGTCATAGAATGACCCGCTGGCGCCGACCAGATCGTTCAAGGCGAAGTGATAGTTTGTCTCTACCGTGGTTAGGCTGGATCTTTGCGTGGCCAGAGGTGTAATCAGACTGGCGTTCGGCTCACCCGCGCCGGCGGCGACTCCGGCGCCATTGCCTGCGTCAAACAATCCCGTAGTCAGCGAAAAATTTTCCGCCACCCGCAGATTCACGTGGGGGCTCAGCCGGTACTGGGAATCGAAATTCAGGTTATGCGATCCCTGGTTCTGGCTCGTGATCTTCTGATTTACGGTCAGGCCGCCAGCGTACCCAAGACTCCAGCGCGTTCGCGATGTCGATTCCTCAATCCTGATATTGGGGAAGATGGTTTCGCTTGTATTACTTTCGGCTCCGTTGGAAACCAGCAGCGGGTTGTCGTCATAGGTCGCACCCACGTTCAATCCGCCACGCAAGTAGTTCGATCTCTCCAACTCGGAGAGGAAAGCTGAAGAAGTTCCCTTCCCTCCGAGCAGCGCCGGTATCTGAGGCAGATCTGCGTTTGTATCCTCTGGGCCGCCTTCAGCCTGCATTCCTGCGATGGCCGAGAGTGCGGCAGCCGGAGCGGTTCTGCCGCTGTCACTATTGTCGCCAGGACTCTGGGCCGGTGCGTTCTGCGGAGCCGGGTTCTGCCCCGCCGAGAGTGATTGCAATCCGGCTACCATGCACGCGAGGATCAAACAGCGTCGAATACTCATCGCCACTACTACGGCACCACCAGGGTATCGCCAGCTTGCAGGCGAATGTTCTGGTCCGCATTCTTGCCCTTGATCACGTCTTTGTAGTTGAACGGGATTTGTTTCTGCGTTCCGTCCGGAGCTTGCCGAAGAACGTAGATCGATTTCTGCTTGGCGAAGTCTTTGAAACCACCGGCCATCGCAATCGCATCGAGCACGGTGGTCGAACTCGTCAATAAATAGGCGCCAGGCTTGGCGACCATACCGAGGATGTTCACCTTCTGACTTTTGCTGTCAGTAACGATGACTGTAACTTCCGGCTCGGAAATATAGCTTTGCAGGCGCTTGGTGATCTCCTGCTCGAGTTGCAACGGGGTTTGACCACTTGCCTGCAACTCCCCGACTAACGGCAGAGAGATTTTTCCATCGGAACGAACGGGAACCGAACGTGAGATGTCCGGCTCTTTCCACACACTGATTGCCAGGACATCATTGGCGCCAATCACATAGGCACTATCGGAATGTTTGGCCCGCGAGCCCTCTCCGGCTTGCTTATCGGCTGCAACGGTTGCGGGCGCCGCTGGTCGCGATGCGGAATCGGATTGCGCGAACACTCCGATCGACATCAGCATCAGCAGCGTCAACAGCGGCACGATGCGATGGGTCATGGGTTCCGTCATAAGCAATGACTCTCCGTCAGCTCTCTGATTCAACCTAAGCTGCTCCAACAAAGCCGGCTCAATCGTAGTCGTTTCATGCCACCTAGTTCAATCGCAGCTGTTTCCATGAACTTGCTACTTCGTCGGCCGCATACCGTCGGGAACAAAAAGTCGTGCAGAGTCCGCGGGTGGCGCCATGTGGTATTCCTGGATCTTATAGAGCAGCGCACGATAGCTGATATTGAGTAAACGAGCTGCCGCTTTCCGGTTCCAGTGCGTCTCTTCGAGTGCGTGAGCAATCGCGCCGCGCTCGGCCTCGCCTTTTGCGTTTCTTACCAGCAGCTTCAGGGACGAGCTTTCTTCCGATGAGTGCGGGCTCAAAGGCTGCACGGCCGCGGGGTGACCGCTGGTTTTCGCGTGCCCGTTTCCGTTCCCATTCTCACTGACGAACCCGTAATCGGGCTGCGAATGCAATTCGTGCAACGCCGCGCTCTCATCGCCGTGCGCCAAGAAACGTTTGGCAAAATTCTCCAGTTCGCGCAGGTTGCCGGGCCACGCGTGCTGCTGGCACGCGTCCAGCAAAGCGCTTGAAAGGCGCGGGGCCGGAACGCCATAGCGACGAGTCAGTCGGTTCATCAGGTGGCCCAGCAGCAGCGGGATTTCTTCGCGCCGCTCCCGCAGTGGGGGCACGCGCAATTCGAAAACGCTCAAGCGGTAGAACAAATCTTCCCGAACTCTCTTCTCTGCCGCTGCCAATTCCAGATCGCCGCAGGTGGCAGCGATGATGCGCACATCGGCCCGGATCGGGGTGCGACCGCCGCACCGGACAAACTCTCCCGTCTCCAGCAACTTTAGCAGCCGCCCCTGGACTGCGTCCGGCATGGCATCGAATTCATCCAGCAAAATCGTTCCCTTGGCGCACTGCTCAAGCTTTCCTGGCGTCGATTCCGGCCGTCCGTTGGCGGAAGCGTGCTCATAGCCGAACAGTTCATTCTCCAGCAAGTCGGAGGTGATCACTGCGCACTTGACCGGCATGAACGGGAAGCTGGAACGAATCGAAAGAGAATGGATAAGCCGGGCAGCGGTCGTCTTCCCGCTTCCCGCTTCTCCGGTAATCAGCACCGGCACGTCAGTCTGCGAGAGTAATTCCGCTTGCGTGCGCAGCCGGCGTGTAACCGGGCTGGCGGCAATGAAATACAACTCTTCGCTGATTCGCTCGATTTCTGGTTGATACATGGCTAAAAGGGCCCGATGGAAGGTGGTTAGAAAATCCTGGATCGTTATCGTTTAGGAGGAACTGGTGGATCGGCGGACCGCAGGCATTTCTTCAGACTGGCTCGACATCGTATCCGTCAATGCGCACGGCCATCGAGCGCTGAATCGCATCGACAGAGATAATCAGGCTGTGATCGCCGTTCTCCGACAGGAACACGCCTTCGACTCCGTCCATCGCTCCACCGCGTACACGGACGCGCTGCCCCACCTTGAGAAAGGGATACGAACGCCACGGCGCCGTCTGCGTCAGAACTTTCTGGATGCTTTCTATCTGTTCGTCGGGAATCGGCAGGCTCGCCCCGCGACTGCCGACAAAACCGTGAACACTGTCCACCTGGTACACCCGCGTCCGGTCTTCCGCGCTCAAAGCGCAGCGGATGAACACATAGCAACTGAATAGTGGCACTTCTACTTTCTTCTTGCGATCGCTCCAGCGATGCACTTCCATCGTGGTCGGCACAAACGTTTCCATGCCTTGATCTCGCAGTCGCCGCTCGACCGCTTTTTCGTGGCGCGCTCGGGTGTGCAGCGCGTACCAGCGCAGTTCTTCCTGCGGTACAAACTGGCTCAGCCCGCTGCCCACTTCGTAGCTCTGATTGGAACTACTCATAGCTTCGCCCTCTGGGTCCCATGGAACTGGTTCCGCCTAACCCACACGCAGGAACGCATGCGGCATTTTCAAAGCCTTCAAGGGGAAGAAAGCAAATAGAACAACTATCGGGGGGAGTTTTCTAGCTGGTTGAAGTTAACGTCACTTGCAAGACCGTGCAAGTGGTAGGACTTCCTAGGACATATCAGCCCCATCCACGCGTGAGCCGTTCTTCTCATGACAAAGCTATTCGGCGGGGAGACGTTGTTCTTTGGCACACACGTGGTATATGCCCGCTCGAAGGTCGAAGCCTCCTTATGTGCCATCCATGTTAAAGCTTAATGAACATTATGTATCTAGTTGAATCTATTGACAATATTGTTCTTGGTCAGTGGTTTGGCTAGCGGCAGAGCATTGTCCGCTCATGAACCGAATCCTCCGCCTGTCTTGCCGCCGATCAATCCGCACTCGAGGCTGTGGCCGAGGGTGCATTTATTTGCACAGGTTGCACGCCGTTTGCTTGCCGCTTAGTGAGTTTGGTGGTACATTTCAGCTGTAGTTAAGAGAGTTTGGTCGGTCTTGTTGTCTTAGTTTTTCCCTCCCCTCGACGACGGAGACCATAGTGTGTGCCCAGTGCAGTGCTTCCCCACATTCGCTTCGCACAGCCAAGTTGTCCAGGAGATACGATGCCATCCCATGAAGAGATGGGCTCGGACTTTGTCAGTATCGTAGTTGCCGACAGCACTCGCATCCACACCCAGCTCTTAGCCGACGCTCTGCGCAGCGATCGCGGCCTGCAGGTCGTGGCAGCGGCCTCGAATTCCGAGGAACTGTTGGCCGCCATCACTCGCGTGCCCATCGATGTCGTGGTCATCAGTCATAATCTGGACGACCAGCCTGGCCACGGTACCCAGGTATTGCGGGAG
>PMMJ01000026.1:0-2038 GCA_003162255.1 Acidobacteriaceae bacterium
ACCATCGACCAAGTCGGGGTCCGGGCATGCTCGCGCCGCCATCGGTTCGGCGCTCTTGCGTTCTCCGTCCCCCATCAAGCCCATGGCGTACACGGCGAACGATCTGCGCTGCGGTTCCGTCCTGAGCGCGGCTCCGATCCGCTCCAGGTACGCGGCCAGGCACGTCTCTCCTTGGCGATCAAGCAGGTATTCCATCCCTATTCTTTCGCCCAGTTCTCGACGGACTGACAACTTTTCAAACAGTAGTGATATCCAGTCGGGCGAAAGATCAGCGATGTTGAAATGGCAGGGATCAACATCGCGCCGCTGCGGTTTCACGGCGAATGGAACTACACCATCCATCCTCGCCAGTCGCAATAGTTGTAAAGTTTATTTATTGACAACTCCTAACGGCACCATGACAGAGAAATCGTGTCGCAGGCTGAATCGTTGAAAACGGATGGGCCGTGCAGACGAGCCTTGAGCAACCCTTGGCCCCATGCAAGACTATTCCCCCGATATGATCGAAAACAACGATGGTGCGAATAGGCGCAGCCTGAAGACTGACTTCATGAACAAGCGGCGAGCCGCTCGCATGCGCCAATTTTGCGAACGCATGCGCCCATTTCCAGGCATGCGCGTTCTTGACCTCGGAGGTTCGGTGAGCCTCTGGAAACATGTCGACGTACCCCTGAAACTCACAATCCTCAACCTTGAGGTCGACTGGATCGCCCAGGAAGAAAAGTCTCAGCACGAGACCACGATTCTTCAGGGAGACGCCTGTGACGTGCATCAGTATCCTGACCGCCAATTCGACTTGGTGTTCTCAAACAGCGTCATCGAGCATGTCGGGCTGGAACCCAAGCAGGCCGCATTCGCGCACGAAGCCAGGAGGCTGGGACAAGACTATTGGATTCAGACCCCCAGTCGATGGTTTCCGATCGAGGCCCACTGTGGCATGCCGTTTTGGTGGTTTTATCCGGATGCCGTCCGCCGATGGTTCATCAACCATTGGAGACCTAGACTCCCGGCCTACACGGACATGGTTGAAGGAACACGGGTGCTTAGGCTCGGGGATCTGCGNNGATTTCCAGACGGTCAGCTTTATCTGGAGTTCGCCTACGGCCTCCTGAAGTCGTACACGGTCTACCGAACATCCAGAAGGTAATCCACGCGCGAGATCTGATTCACTGCCGAATTCACTACCGAGCCGAATCGACGCCGATTGCCTCCGAGTAAATGCCCAACATAGTGTCGACCTTGCGCTCCCAGTCAAATAGCGCAGCGACCTTGTTACGGGCGGCGAGTCCCATGGTACGGCACCTTTCTGGAGATTGCGCCAGTTGCAAAATGGCATCTGCGAGGGCCACCGTGAACGGTTCGCATCCACTCACAGGAATCAGGATTCCGCACGTCGAGTCCAGATAGTCCGCAGGTCCTCCCCAATTGCTGGCAATGACCGGCATCCCGAGCGACATGGCTTCCAAGACAACGGCGCCACCACATTCGTACAAGCTTGGCAGCACCAACGCATCGAAGGCGCCCAGCGACTCCGCGACTCGCGTCTGCGGCACGAACCCATAGAAAGTAATGGAAGAACCTAGATTCAGCTGCTTGGCCTTCTCTTCAAGCCGGGCGCGTTCCGGGCCGTCGCCAAAGATACCGACATGGACGTGNNCAATCCACGAGTCGACCAACAAAAGCGATTCTGAAGGAGCCAGGATGACGTTCGCGCGCTTGAATTTGCCAGCGCGTGAGGTCCACTCCATTTTCGACGACTTCCGTAATCTCCACGGATTTTGGCAGCCGAGGAAGAGCATTTCTTGTTCGGCTGTTGGCCACGAGGATCCTGGCTGCGTGTCGCTTGCCCGGGATCAGGCGATTGGCCAAGTTCGCTGTCAAGCGTAAGCCTCCGACAAGCAGTCGCTCCGAACGCCTTTCCAACCAGTTCATGTTTGGCGGAAACGTCATGCCACCGTTGAGCGGGCCGATGATGACTGGAGCGCCTACGTTGAATAGCATGGACGGTGCCTTGGGCGAAACCGGAGTCGGTTGGTGC
>PMMJ01000026.1:2069-2915 GCA_003162255.1 Acidobacteriaceae bacterium
GACGCTTCAATGCCACGCGAGCGCAAGACGCGGAAATAGTGCAAGGGCAGGAACGCCTCCCCGCCAAATTTGGCTGAAGCGTTTTCGGCAACAATCAGGACACGCGGTGTTTCTGCCATTGGACTTGGGCCGGTCGTTCTACGCAGCTGAGGAATCAATGATATTCGTTCGATCCCTATCAGGATGTGTCCTGCCAGGCAACGGGAGAAATCCGCGACGAAATCCGCGGCTACGACATGTTGCGGTGGGCCGGTCGCAGGTCCGTTTCATCCCTCCGCCCTGAAATCCTGCCCGCACGTGACGCGCGAATTCACGCCCGGAGTCTTGCGAGCAGCTTGACACCCCGTAGACTGCTTGACAGCCTTACTCCTGGTCTAGAGAGCCTCTTGCCCCTGGAGTGACAATATGACTACGTCTAGCTTCGCGCGCCTTTCGTTTCCGGTCTCCGCCCATAGCCAAGCCCTGTGTTTGGGCCTGGTAGCGCTCTTCATTGTCTGCAGCTCCTNNCTGCGGCTCCTCGGGAAGCGCGAACAGACCCACCCCTAGGTCGACCGATCCGTCCATCACGTCGCAGCCGAACGACCAGCAGGTGGTAGCCGGCCAAACCGCCACCTTCAGCGTGACCGCTTCCGGATCCGGAACGCTCGCGTACCAATGGAAGAAAGGCGGCGCCGACGTCAACGGCGCCACTTCGCCTTCGTACTCCACCCCTGCGACAACCCCTGCGGACAACGGAACGACCTACTCGGTGACCGTCACCAATGCAGTCGGCAGTGTTACCAGTGACACCGCCTCATTGACCGTCACCGATGGGAAGAATCTGTTCCTCGACGGCTTCTTCCTCAT
>PMMJ01000500.1:0-8618 GCA_003162255.1 Acidobacteriaceae bacterium
GCGGCAATCGCCGCCCGGCCCAGAACGAAATTTCCGCGCACGAGTTTCAGGTCTTCTATACCGCCATCGCGCCCCACCACCGCCTGTAGCACCACCGACCCGTGAAGTTTCTGCGCCAGCGCTTCGGGTGGATAAACGGGATTGACACTCTGAACCAACAGCGCCCGCGCTGCTTCTTCGCTAACCGCGACCGGCTCGCTGAATTGCTGACCCGAAGGCTGCGACTGCGGCGCGGAGACCGGCATCATCTGCGCCGGGTTCGCCGTCACTACCACCGGACGCTCAATCGGCGGCGAGTTTCTCATGCTCTCTGGAATCGCCGCTCGCTCCACATGGATGGGCGGCGGTTCTTGATGCACATACACCGGCACAGGCAGCGGGAAGTCGGGCGCCTTGGGTAAAGTCACGTGCGCTTCCGCCAACGTGGACTCGGTTGCCACCACTCCCAGCGCCGGTGCTTGCGCGCTGGAACCGGAATCTCGGGTAAAGTACGCATCCTGTTGCGCGTCGTTCCCGGCGGCACCAACGGGCAGCGCCCCGGGTTGGTTCACATAAAAGAGCGCCGCCACCGATTCCCGCAAAACACGGTATGCGCCCTCCGGCGTCCGCGACAGATACTCGATGGCCCTGTGCGATCGCCACAGGCAAAACGCCGCCGCAAGCACCAGCACCGCGGCACAAACTCCGCGGAACCCTATGGCATAGCTGCGCCGATGAGGTTCTTCTTCGTGTTCGTCTTCGTAAGTCGCAATTTCGCCGGTGCCGCTGCCTTCCGCTGCATTCGCTTCCGGGGGATCGGCTGGCGCATCTTGCTGGCTAGGCTCCGGTGCGTCAGGGCTCCTAGGAGTTGCAATCGGGCCTCCGCTGCTGGCGCTGTAGTTTTCGCGAGCCGATTCCGCAGCATCGGCTGCGCTCGGTTGCATTTGTTCACAAGCCTTCGCCAGCACCGCAGCGGCTTCCTCGGCGGCAATTGGACGATAGACCAGAAAATCGAGCCGGTTGTCGCGCATTTCCGCCGCCGTGGGTTCGTGATCGACGACAGCGACGGCCACTGTGTTTCGGTTGGGCGTGGATTCGCGCGCGCGTTTCAGCAGGAAGCTCGCCTCCGGCTGGTCGGCCCAATCCGCAATCACGCACGAAAAGAACCGTGTCTTCCCTCTTTCGATGGCCGTGAAGATGTCCGAACAAACTTCCGCGCGAATCCCCGCACTTTCGCAGGCCGCCGTCATGGCAGCGCTCGTCTCGGGGCTCTTTGAGAACAACAGGGCGCGGAAAGCCATTGCGGCAACAGATTATCGGTATTTCGGTCACCGCAACAGGTAACCAGTGGGTACTTCACCTTTGGAATCTGGCCATCTCTTTGATAGGGTAAGGTTCAAATGGCAGCGCCAGTGACTTTCGTAACCTGGCGCCCGTCCCACCCTGAGGCATTAAATCTCCGCCCAATCTCCAGATAACTCATGGCGCAGCTTTTGCTGCTGGTCCCGCATCTGGTCCTGCATCTTCTGCTGCTGTTCCCGCATGATCCGCTGCGAGTCCTGCAACCTCTTCTCCATGTCTTTCCAGCACAATGCCTGCTGCTGCACTTTCTCCATGAGAACCGGACCCATGCGGGCGATCTCATCTCCAGCATGGTTAATTGCCTGCTCGGTCTCGGCCGTGAAACTGGGAATTTCAAAGCTGTCTTCCAGCAGCTTGCCCGAATCCTTCTTCTCGGGAAGAGTCAACGTCAGATTCTGCTCTTTCCTATCGCGCATCACCGTCACGGCCGCCGTGCCGCCCGGCGATGACCGCAGAGCATGACTGAAGTCAGAGGTATCGTGCACCGGCTGGCCGTTGACCTTGACGACCACATCCCCGGCGCGGAATCCGCCTTTTTCTCCGCGACTGCCTTTTTCCACCGAGCGCACCAGCACGCCGTTGCCGCCCTTGACGCCAAAGAAATCTCCCAGTTGCGGAGTGATGTTCTCAACCATCAGACCACTGCGCAACGACGAGTGGACGACGACCACCGAGACGGGCATGTCGAAGTCCGGCATCGTGGGCATCTGCGGCATCTCGAACTTGAATTCGCCGCTCTTCGGCGCCCAGGTCATCGACTTGTGCCGGTCGGCAAGCTGCACCTTGATCGTCAGTGGCTGGCCGTCGCGGCTGATGCCCAGATTCACCACGCGGCCCGGTGGCGTCTCTTTAATCATCCGGCGCAATTGAGCGGCACTCTCTATCGCCGAGCCGTTCAGGCTTACGATGACGTCATGCTCGTGCACTCCCGCTTTTCCGGCAGGAGCGTCCTGGTCGACCATCGTGACCTCGGCGCCATGCTCTTCCTTGAGCTTCAATTCTCCCAGCCGCTCCGGAGAAACGTCATCGATATCCACTCCGAGATACGACGATCCCCCGCCAGCCTCGTCTGATCCGTAACCCCAACTCCAGCTTTCGCCGGTGCCATCGTAGTTAAGTTGTTCCGGTTGCGCGCTGGCGACCAGCGAAAAAAGAAACACGCAAAGCAGAAAGCGATGGATCATAAGCCCTCCCGAACAAAAGCTAGTCGTTAGTCCTTGGTCGTTAGTCGTTAGCAAACTCTCGCAGTCCGCAGCGAATCCCGAACGACCACCGACTAACGACCAGCGACCGTCCCTACCGGCTGACGCGGCGGAAGTTGACATTCCCGGAATTCGTGCGCACCTTCAGCACCGGTCCGCCACCGTTGAGTTGCCCTTCGGCAGTCACCGTTTTCGGTCCCCACGGCCCGCCTTCACTGGACACATGAATATCGGAAAAGTCGCTGCGGATGGTGTGGCCGTTGGCAGCTTCGATCTCCGCGCGAATAGAAATCGCCAGATCATTCGCAAGATAGACCGTGATATCGCCCGCTGCGGTTTCAAGCGAGGAATTGGTGTGACCGCCAGCCGATGAGAGTAGTTTGACAACGATTCCCCCGGCCGAAGTTTCCGCCTCCACCGAGGTCGCTCCGTCCAATTGAATGCTGCCTCCGCCCGTCTGGGCCTGCACCCGTCCATTTGCGGAAGCCAGCCGAATGCTGCCCCCGCCGGTTTCAATCTTCGCCGACCCACCGATCTCACCCAGATCCACGCTCCCGCCACCGGTCGTGGCTTTCACCGGCCCGCTGCACTTGTCCACGCGAATACTGCCCCCGCCCGTCTGCAGCACGGCGCCTTGCAGCCCGGAGAGAACGACTACGCTTCCCCCTCCACTTTCTGCCTTGATCTCGCCCTTGGCGGATGCAACTTTGATGTTTCCTCCGCCCGTCTGCAGACTCACATTGCCTTCCACGTTGCCGACTTCAATCGCGCCCCCGCCGGTTTCCGCCGTCACCTCGCCCCCGATATCATCCAGGTGAATATTTCCACCACCACTCTCGAGGTCGAGGCGTCCGGCAATCCCAGTCACGTTTACGTTGCCGCCGCCAGTATCAATCTTGGCGGACTGCAAGTTTCGCGGCACATTGATGACAAAATCATCCGAGCACTTACGATTCCGCCGATTCTCCGACTCCGACACGATCCACGCCGTGTCTCCCTTGACCGACGTGTTGACCCGGTACGACTCAAATTCGCGGCGGGCCTTCTCTTCCGAAGATGTATATGCCTTGCGATGAATGACGTATGTGATTCCCGCCTGCGATCCGCCCTGAACCCGCACCGATCCCGCGTCCAGCTTCACCCGCAGATTCTTCGCCGCACCCAGGTCTCCCGTCATTTCCTGGACCCAGTTGCCGCCTTCGCGATAGACCCGAGTCTCCTGGCACAGGGCCAGGGACGCCAGCGCAGCCACCAATACTGCAACGCCGGCAAGTTTTATAGCGTGCTTCAATGTATGTCCTCCTCAACTGCGTAAGTCGACAGTCGCTGGTCGTTAGTCGTTCGGCATTCATCGTAGGCGCAGGTCTTTGCTAACGACCAACGACTAGCGACCAACGACCGCTCTTAATCCATCTCCGGCATCTGCGCCAGCATCGCACGCGCCTGCGAGCGAATCGAGACGTTCTCATCCGTCTGCGCCAACCGCGTCAGTACCGATCGCACATTGCTGTCCGTCTTCATCGGCTCTACCAGCCGCAAGGCCTGCATACGAACGCCTGCATTCGTGTCACCGATCAACGCCCGCAAAACTTCATCTCTTACTCGCCCATCCTGTCGCACAAAGCCACTCAACCCATCCAGCGCCTTCAAACGCACACCTGGATTGGTATCGTTCTGCAAGGCATACATCAGCGCTTCCCGCACGCGCGAATCGTCGGGCGCCTGTGTCAGCACATCCACCGAGTCCATCCGCACGCCCGAGTTGTAATTGCTGCGCGCCGCAAACAACAGCAACTGCTGGATGCGCTGGTCGTTCAGCGAGCCCTGCGCTTCCTGGGTCAAAACCGTGTCGTACTTGATGCTCACCTGATTCGATCCCGGCTCCTGCGTCACCGACCGGATACCCGTAATCGCAGACGCCTCCAGCGGCTGAGCGGCCGGCTGATCCGTCACCGCAACCGGGCCGCCGCGCGCGGAAAGAAAGTTGTAAGTCGCGCCAATGCCGCCGCCAAATCCCACAATAAAAATCGCCGCCGCCAGTGCTGGCGCCATCCGAATCTGCCGCAGCCACACTGCGGACTCCAGAATCAGCCGCTGCCAGAAACCGCCCGGGTGCGCCGTTTCGAGCGCTTCCTGCAACCGCATCCGCGATGCCGCCAACAGGTTCGGAGTCGGCTCCGCCACCGGCATTTCCGAAAGCGTGGCGTGAAACTTGCGCGCCGCCTTCAACTCGGTGGCGCATTCCGGACACCGCGCCAGATGCTGCTCTACCTCATATCGAGCGTCGTCTTCCAGCTCGTTGTGGACGTAGAACAAAATGTTTTGCCGTACCCAATCACATTTCATCTTCGTATCCCTTCGCGGGAAGTTGTAGGCGACTGATTCCTCGCCGTCGCTGTAGCTTCGAGCCACGTGCTTCGGGCTTCGAGCTTCGAGCAAACCGGGTGCTCGCGGCTAGAGGCTCGAGGCTCGTAGTTCCCTCTCATCGCATCTCCGCCAGCGCGGCCCGCAGTTTTTGCGTCGCGCGAAATAACGTATTCTTCGCCGTCTCTTCCGTCGTATTCAGCATCTCGCCCACAGTGCGCAACTTCAGCCCGTGATAGTGCTTCAGCTCGAACACCATGCGCTCGCGAGGCGTCAGTCCCGACAGGGCCGTTCCGATCTTGCGGCCCAGTTCGCGCCGCATCAAATCGCGTTCCGGATTCGCTCCCGAGCGCGCGTCGGCAAACTGCTCCAACCGGCTGTACTCTTCGCCGGACGCGTCCACCGCGACCGGAGCCTCCTCCTTGCGCACGCTCCGTTTCCGCAGATGATCGAGGCAGAGATTGGTGACGATTCTGTAAATCCAGGTGTAGAAAGAACACTCAAAGCGGAAACTGCCCAGATTCTTGTAGGCCTTGAGGAAGGCCTCCTGATAAACATCCTGGGCGTCGGACTCCGATCCGGTGAGATGCAGCGCCAGCCGCAGCACCGACTGATCGTAATGACGCACCAGGACCTCGAAGGCCGCGCGGTTGCCCTGCTGCGCCTCCCGGATCAGACTCGTGTCGTCAATGCGGTTGCCCTGCGCTGCCAAGGAGCCCCTCTTATTCCAATACGACGTGGGGTTCTGCTTGCCGCTGTCGCCGTTCTGTGCCGCCCGCCTCGGACGGGAAATCTCGCCAACCGGAAATGCAACTGCGTAAGAATCGGCCGGCATGGTCTGTCTCTATCCCCTACAAGTGGTCGAACCTCAACCTTGCACAGAAATAGACGGAGCAGCAGCCCGAACGTTAGCAGATTATAAGGAGTTGGCCCTTGGTTTGCTTGACAGTTGAAGACAATCCGCTGCCAGGCTTTGGCTCGGTCGTTCCCAGGCGCGCAGTATCACTTGCAAACCGTTTCCGCTAGGTTACAATTCCCGGTCATGCGCGAAGGAACATGCACTGGATGCGGCTTGACCGCTCCGATCGGGTCTTTCTACAGCATCAAGGGCAAGCTTTTCTGCGAGCCCTGCAGCTGGAAAGAAGAACGGGCTGCCGCCGAGCGTGGCGAAAAACTGGAGAAGGTTTCTGTCGTCGACGGGAGTGTGTGCGCACGCTGCAAGACCAGAGCGGACGCCACCGGCTCGGCTGATTTCCCGGTTTTCAAAGGGGCTCCGTTTTGCCCAAACTGCCAGCAGCATATCCAGAACTGGCCTTATCCGGTCTGGCTGAAAGCCTCACTGGCAGCCTTATTGCTGCTTCTCGCAATCGCGCTCGTGCATGGCCGCAAATACTTTCACGCCGGCCGCCTGATGTATGCCGGCGAGCGCTTGGTGAAGAAGGGCAACTACCGGGAGGCTGAGCCACTTCTGAAGGAGGCGGATGAACTTGCTCCGCAGTCCGACAAGGCCTCGCTGCTTCTGGCCAAGGCGGCCTTGCGCATCGGCGACATTCGCACCGCGCAAAAGGCCCTCCGAGGGCACCAAGGCGGTCACTACGAGACCAGCGACGAATTCCAGGAAGTGTCCGGTTTGTGGAATCGAGCGACCCAAGCGCTAGGGAAGGCCGAGAAGGCATCCGAACTTGAAAGACAGCCAGCGACGGCTGAGGAGGCCGAGGCGCTCATGCGCCAGGCTGCTGCGGAGTATCCGGAAATGCCGCAGCTAGCCGCGGCGGTCCCGTACTTTGAAGGCGGTAGCGCATTTTATCGCCATGACTACGACCGCCTCTTAGCGATCTCGGAGGCCAACTGGAAGGCGCAACCCGCCTCACCTGACGCAGCGGCGACGTTGGCCGGGGCCTTATCCTGCAAGTATGCGCTGACCGGAGACGCCAGTTTCCGTACGCGCACAGAAGAGATGATGGAAAAGGCACGACAACTTTCGCAAGGTGATAAGGACTCCGAAGCGTCGTTCCAGGAGTACTCGGCGCGGATCAAGCACCGTCTGGATACAAGGGAAATCATCGACAAACACGAATACGACCGCCGCTTCCGCAGTGGCCAGGAAACGAAATAGGGGAGACTTATGTTCTTTATTCCCGGCTTTGTGATTTCGCTGGCGACATTTCCTGGAGTCATCGTCCACGAGGCCGCCCACTTGTTTTTCTGCAAGCTTTTCGGGCTGGCGGTTTATGACGTGTGCTTTTTTCGCGTGGGCAATCCTGCGGGATACGTGATCCACGAAAAGACAGATGATTTCCGGGCGCTGTTTTTCGTCAGCATGGGACCCTTCGTGATTAATACGCTTCTGTGCATGGTTTTCTGCACAGCCGCGTTCTTGCCAGTGTGGGAACTGAAGGTTGACGATCCACTGGCTTATTTCTTTTACTGGCTCGGGCTGTCGATCGGTATGCACTCCTTTCCCTCAACCGTCGATCTGACCAACATCTGGGCAGTTGCGCCAGACCTCGCCAAGAAAGGTAACATCCTCGCCATTGTCAGCCTTCCGCTGGCTGCAGTCCTGCATGTATTGAACTATGCGCGCGTCGTCTGGGCCGATTTGGGCTACGGAATTGCGGTAGGGATTCTAGGACCCATCGCCATCTTCAAAGCGCTGGCCTGAGCGGGAGTCGCTACTTCCGGCCGGAACTGAGTCCGTCTGGTCGAACCTCAGCCGCATCTCATTGGTCGCCTCAAATCCCAGCTGCTCGTACAATGGTCGGCCCTCGGCGCTGGCGTGCAGATTCACCGAGCGCAATCCTCGCTCCCTGAGCCAGACCAGAACGGTCTGCATGATTTGCCGCGCAATTCCTCGCTTCCGAAACTCCGGCTCCGTGTACACATTCAGGATCACCGCCCGCTCGGTGCATGGGTCTTTGGGACTCGCCGGCCACGGACACAGCAGCACCCCTCCGCCGCCAGCAACGTGGCCGGAGGCGTCAAGCGCCAGCCAGTGGTGGTACGACCCATCGGCCACGGCCCGTTCCAGCCACGGACGTGCAACTTCCACCATGCGATCGAGTTCCTCGACTGCGCCTTCGCCCATGTCGCGAAACATCGACCGGCGGTGATGAAGAATGATCGCCGACTCGCTCGGCGCGGCTTCTCGAATCGTGATGTCCGCGGGTGTCATGTTCGCGCCGTGTCTCTCCGGCTCTAAACCAGGCTCTCAAAAGGTACAATAAAACGAAGCCGAGGCTAAGTAGATTTCATGTACGAAGTGACCGTCGAAGACACGTTCGCCGCAGGGCACTACCTGCGCAACTACAAAGGGAAGTGCGAGAATCCGCACGGCCATAATTACAAAATTCGCGTGACCCTCGCTGGCGCCGAGCTCGACAAGGCCGGACTGCTGCTCGATTTCAAAGACCTGAAAGAAGTCATGAAGCACGCCATTGACCGTCTCGACCACCAGATGATCAACGACATCGAGCCCTTCACCGTCCTCAACCCCTCCGCCGAAAACTTATCCAAGTATTTTTATGACGAAACCAACGCCCGTCTCAAGGACGTGACCAACGGCCGAGTCCGGGTGAAGGACGTAACCGTGTTTGAGACAGATACGACGACGGCGCGCTATAGCGAGTGAAAATCATTGAGACATTGAGTGATTGAATCATTGGGTCATTGAAAGTCCGGGCCTTTGAATTTCAATGATTCAATGACTAAATG
>PMMJ01000500.1:8714-8940 GCA_003162255.1 Acidobacteriaceae bacterium
AGACCAGCGGCGAACGCCCCCTGGCGCGAGTCCCGAAACAAGTCATCAAGATCGTCGACGTGAAATGTCCGCACTCCGGCGCACCGAACACCTTTGCACTCGAAAATCTAGAAAAGCTCCAGCCTCACGATGAACTAAAATTCGTTTTGAACGACCGCTCCGACTACGAATTCGCCCGCGACTTCGTCCTGCATCACAATCTCGCCGAGCGCGTTCACGCCATTTT
>PMMJ01000080.1:0-2377 GCA_003162255.1 Acidobacteriaceae bacterium
GTCGGCGTCTTTCCAGAGTGTGAAGAAATCTTGATAGGCCGCCTTAGTTTTGGCGGTGTCGCCCTGCATGGCGTAGGCTCTGCCGATTTGGAGATGGGCGAGTGCACCAAGAAGGTCAGGCCCCATTCTCCCGCGGTGGTCAAGGATTTTTTGGAACTCGGCAGCGGCTTCAGTGCCCTGATGCAAAGCTAGATAGGCCTGTCCACGGAGGTAGGCCGGATAGAGACTACCGATACCCAGTTCCGTGGGAGCAGCAGCCTGAAGTAGCTCGATGGCCTTTGATGGGTCATTGCGGCTGAGCGCGAGCTGTGCGTGAAGTGTTGGCAGGCAGTCGAACCGCACCCCGGTATCTTCGGGGAAGCGCTTGGCCAAATCATTCCCCAGTGCTTGCGCCCGAGCTGCATCTCCCACCAAGGCCAGCTGTTGCGCCGCGTCGCACGTCCTATCCAGGCGCGTTGAAAGGGCGAGGATCGCCTCGGTCCGCCGGCGGGCTTCGGCAGCATTACCGACAAGCACTTCCTCCCAGGCCGCGTAACGTTCAATTTCCTCCGCCGACTCCTTTTTTCCCGTTCGCTCGGCCAAAGCCAATGCCCGGCGCGAAAATTCCCGAGCCTTTCTAAGTCGCCCGGAAGAGGCGGCCGTCCACGATTCGAAGTTCAGCAGGTCAATCTCTTCCGGCTTTCCTATAGCCCAGTCCACCTGCTGCTTCATTCCTGCCTTATCGTTCTGCAAGAGGGCAAACCTGTAAAGTTCGAAGTGCAGGCCAGCAGAATCGAGGTTTTTCGCCTGCGCCTCTTTGATCGTAGCCCGGGCCTCTTCCAGCCGATTCAGATTGATATAGCGGTCGACGAGGTGGTCATAACTCAAACCGCTCGGATTTAGGCGGTGGCCCTCACGGGTTTCCGCAAGGGCTTTGTCAGGTTGCCCGAGTGCGGAGTAGATATCACCCAGGTTGCCGTGCGGCAAAGCATCTCGCGGATAGACCCGCTCCCACAGTTCGTAGACTTGGCGCGCCTTATCCAAGTCGCCGGTGACACTCAAATGGTAGTGAGATTCGATGTAAAGCTTTTCCCGCTCGCTGACGCGCTCACGCAGCGCGTATGCCTTCTTTGTACTCTCCGAGGCTAGGATAGGCTCGCCGATATTCCCATAGCTAGCCCCGAGCGAGGCATAGGCCATGGCGAAATCCGGGTCCAACCGGATGGCCTGCTGAAACAAGGGCACGGCAGTGACAGAGTCGTCATCCTCCAAAGTCTTCCGTCCGAGGGTGTAGGCCTGAAAAGCCTCAAGCGAGGACGTGGTGCCCGGCATCAGGGGTGCGTCGAACCTCTGAACGGCGCTGAGCGATTCGCCCAACTTGTTGCGGATCTGTGAAGCCGCTTTGCCCAAAGCATCTAGGACGTGGTTCTTGTCGCTTGCCTCAGCTTCGGTGCTCGTGAGTGATTCTCCATTCGAGCAATTCACGGCCTTCAGAATGAGACTGTACTGCGTGCCAATCTGTGCAATCGTGCCGTCGATGAAAGCCTTTCCGCCACTTCGTTGACAAACTTCCCGTGCAATTTCCGGCGTGAGTTTTGTATCGATCGGTTTGCCCATGAGGCCCAGGGTCTGCTGGATGCGCCCGTCAGATATAAGGTTGAGGAAGGGTGATTGCTCCAGCTGCACGGTCAGACCCTGCCGAAGCGTGCCGTCAAATACGGGGTCTCCCGTCTTGTTGGAGAAATCGGCGAGCACAATCGTATCTTTTTCGGTCAATGCATGCGCTTTGCGGGAGTGGAAAAACCAACCGCCCCATGCCAATCCGATAACCAGCACTGTGGCGCCAGTCACTGCTGCCCAACGAACCCGAGTAGATTTTGGAGCGGGCTTGGTTTCTGTCTGGGTTGCTACTACGGCTGAACGGCCTGATTCGCTATCGCGCTTCAACCGTTGCAAGTCTGCGCGCATATCGGCGGCGTGCTGGTATCGCAGATAGCGGTCTTTCTCCAGAGCCTTATTAATGATGTCTTCTAACTTGGGCGGCAGGTCGGGATTCAACCGCACTGCCGATGTTGGCGTTCCGTCCAGTATGGCTTTGAAGATGAGCGCGGAAGTGTCGCCCCGAAACGGCNNCTGGTCAGATGTTCCTCGGACTCGATGGTCGCGGCGCTGAAGGCAACGCTCTGCGGCTTGAGCGAGACTTTCGCCAGCCCAAAATCGAGAACCTTCGCCTGACCTCGATTCGTCACGAAGATGTTCGCGGGCTTGATGTCCCGATGGACGATTCCTTTCGCGTGTGCCGCGTCGAGCGCATCGGCGATCTGGATGCCCAGATCGAGCACCGTCTCGATCTCCAGCGGCTTGCTATTGATCTCGTGCCTGAGCGTCTGCCCTTCGA
>PMMJ01000080.1:2404-2540 GCA_003162255.1 Acidobacteriaceae bacterium
GACAATGCGGTAGTGGCCCAGTTTCAAGACCGACGCGTAAGTATTGGCCTAACTCTCGGCTGGCCATAGGGAAGAAATTCCTCCCCCCTCAATTCAACCGATCATTCTAGGCCGTTGGCATAACGGAATCGACAAG
>PMMJ01000429.1 GCA_003162255.1 Acidobacteriaceae bacterium
CCGGGAAATGACCAATGTTTCGCGCAGAGTTTGATCGGCTTGCGAACAGTCCGACGCTTCGGTTGGAGGGAAGGTTCGTCGGTGACTGTGCTGCGCAGGCAACGTCTCTGGTCACGAAGACTTCGGTCCCGGCAGGACTGATCATTGATCTCACGGACGTGACCTACGTCGATTCTGTGGGCGAGGAAGTACTGATCTGGTTCCGCATTATTGGTGCAATGTTTGTCGCGGAGACTAGTTATGCCTTGGACGTCTGCGAACGACTTCACNNTACTGCTCAAGGAAGACCCAAGTAATTCTACCGGCGAGCGGCATAGCGGGACCGTTCGCAGACCCTCCCCCGGCCGTGCCCGGGGGAGTTGACGTTCGCCTGGGCACGGTCGATCAATGAGGAACAGCACATGTCCTGGTTCCACGAAAAAACGAACGGCGCAGAGAGTCGGGATCATGCGTCGGAGTCGGAGATCCTGGCGTGCTTCCGAGATGAAAGAGATCTAATGTTTCGGCTCGCATTGCTGATTGCCGGCGACACAGCAATAGCAGAGCAGTGTGTAGTCAATGCTTGCGAGACGACTATCCAGGGACGAAGTCCATTCCGTGATTGGCTGACCGATTGGGCAAAGTCGGCGACCATTACGAGTGCAATAACCAAAACCGGCAACGCAATCCGCTGCTGCGAGCCAGCATACGCAAATCTACACTGCACTCATAGCGAGCACTTTTCCTGCGGAAATGATGCCGAACAACGCATGAGTGTTGTCTTTGGAATCGATCCCAGCGCCCTCATCGCTGAGCTTGATCCCCTGGCCCGAGCAGTTCTGGTCTTGAGAACGGCCATTCGAGCTTCGATCCAGGACTGCGCTCTACGATTGAACGTCTCGCGGAGCACCGTGCTTGCGGCCAATTGCCGAGCCATGACCTGGCTTCATGACACGCAACGGCAACGCGCGTCTGATGAAGAAGCCGCCGTCCGAACGGGAGCTCAATCCATCAGGGAACCTGCACACGAGGGACTGTCAGAGTGAAGAACGTATTTATCGTAGCTGCCGTAATCGTATTCTCTTTCTGTTCCACCGCATACGCACAAGTTGGAAATGCGGCACCGTCAGGCAGCGCCAGTTATGATGCCACCACTGCCCAGCCGATCCAGCTAACTCTTGCCGACGCGCTGCAGCGTGGATTGAAGCACAACCTGGCGTTGCTTCTTGGGGACCAGCAGTCCCGCGCCGCGGACGCCCAGCGGCGGCTGGCAGAAAGCCGCCTCCAGCCAAACGTAACCGGCGCAGTGAGCGAATCGGTTGAGCAGGTGAACCTGGCAGCCTTGGGACTGTCGCCAAGTTCATTCCCTGGTATCCCATCCATCGTCGGTCCTTTCTCTGTCTTTGACGGACGAGCGAGACTTTCACAATCACTCTTTGACTGGAGTTCGATTGAGACCGTGCAAGCGGCACGGCTGGATCAACGGTCAGCGAAGCTGTCATATGAGGATGCGCGGGAACAGGTGGTCCAAGTCGTCACTAGCCTCTATCTCCAAGCTGCCGCCGGAAAATCGCGGGTAGACACGTCGGAGGCACAGCTCGAAACCGCAAAGTCTCTCTACACCCAAGCGGTGAGTCTCAGGAACTCGGGGGTTGCAGCTGGTATCGACGTACTGCGCGCACAGGTGCAAATGCAAACGCAGCAGCAGCGCGTACTTTCGGCCACCAACGATCTGGAAAAAGAGAAGATTGCGCTGGCGCGGGCGATTGGATTGCCAGGCGACCAGCAGTTCCTGGTCGCCGATCCGATTTCGTACTCGGACATGGACCGGCCGAATTTCAGGGATGCTTTCAACTCAGCCCTGAACAATCGAGCGGTNNAGCGGATTATCGGCAGGCAAAAGCTGCCGTCGCCGCAGCCCAGGCTGGCAAGCGCGCCGCGCAAGCGCAACGCTTGCCCACGATCCACTTCGATGCCGACTACGGCACGCTCGGGAATCGTCCGGGCAGCTCTCATGGGACTTTCACGACCGCGGCCAGCCTGCAGGTTCCCATCTTCGATGGCGGTAGGATTCGCGCCGAGACCGAGCAATCCGACGCACTCCTTCGGCAGCGCGAAGGGCTCCTGACAAACCTCAGCAGCCGTATCGAGGAGGAGATCCGCGTCGCGCTGCTCGACCTGAACAACGCAGCCGCGCAGGTCCAGGTAGCACAGAGCTCCGTTGAACTTGCTGCCCAACAGCTGAAGCAAGCGCAGGATCGTTTCCGCTCGGGCGTCGCCAACACTATCGAGGTCGTACAGGCGCAGGAGACAGTTGCCAGCGCCAATGAGAGTTACATCGGCAGCGTTTTTGCCTACAACCTAGCGAAAACATCTCTGGCGCGAGCCACCGGAGTTGCGGAAAAGGACTTGGCATCGTGGCTGAGGGCGGGCAGATAGGCAGGGAGGAACTTTGATCGAAGTAGTCACCATCGCGCGCGAGTACGGAAGCGGCGGAGCGGAACTGGGACGATTAGTCGCGTCGAAGCTGGGCTGGGAATTTCTGGACCGCCAGCTAGTTGACCGGGTTGCGCGCATCGCCGGGCTGGACCCGAAAACGGCGGCCCGTCTCGGTGAAAAGGCGCACCGTTGGTGGCAGTGGGTATTGGCGGGGATGAGCCACGGAGCACTCTATAGCTATAGCGTGCCCGACGGCCTCGGCGTAATCGACGAGGGTTTCGTGCATGGCATCACCATGCGATTGATTCAGGGAGCGGCCGACTCTGGGAAGTGCGTCATCATCGGACGCGGTGCGCAGGTTTTCCTTCACGGAAGGACCGACGTCTTCAATGTTCTCGCCTACGCGCCGATCGAGGAACGAATCCGCCGACTGCGGGCTCGGCATGAGAACCGTGTGGATGTCCAGGCGCTCATTAAGCAAGTAGACGGACAGCGTGCAAAGTATGTCCGCGAATACTACCGGAGAGACTGGTTGGACAAGACACTCTACGACCTGTGCATCAACACTGCGCTGGGTCTGGAGGTTGCCGCCGAACTGATCACAACCGCAATCGGCATTGTGAAGAAGGAAGAGCCGCTGTAAGCCAAGGAGCGACCTAGTGGCGACCACAGACAGTGAAATGGTGTTGGATGTACCGGTGCAGGACCAGGGCGATAGTGCTGAAACGCAGAAGCCCAAGCAATCGCAGTGGCTGGTTACGCGCAGGATGAAACTGTTTCTTGCGATCGGGAGCGTAAGCGCTTTGATCGGCAGCCTCATCGCCTGGCGTTACTACGCCGCTCGCGAGACCACCGATAATGCGCAAGTGGATGGATACATCACCGTGGTTTCCGCACGAGTGAGCGGAACTGCGCAACAGGTGAACTTCAATAACGACGATGTGATCGAGAAAGATCAGNNTACAGCGCAATGCAGTTGCCTCTCGGACAACTGTCCCACTCACGTCGACTACAGCCAACAGTGGTGTCACAACGGCCACGGCCGGCGTCGCGTCCGCCGAGCGCCAGGCGTCTGCTGCCCACGCCCGTGTGCGTGAAGCTCAAGCCGGACATACGCGTGCCGCTCAGGATCTCGAGCGGATGCAGGCGCTGATCGCGCAAGATGAAATTTCGCACCAGCAGTACGATGCTTCGGTTGCCGCCGAGCAAAGCTCGCGAGCAACCCTGGATGCAGCTTTGGCCGAGGCTTCGGCTGCCGAAAGCCAAGTCGCACAGGCTCGCTCGCAATTGAACGCAGCGGAAACCGCGCCCGAGCAGATCACAATCAGTCGCTCCCGCGCGGGCTCTGCAGGGGCTTTGGTCGCACAGAAAGAAGCGGCCGTGAAACGCGCGGAACTCGACCTTCAATACACGACGGTCAAAGCCCCAAGCCGCGGTATTGCCGGACAGAGGAATGTTCAGGTCGGCCAAGTGGGCCAGGCAGGCGTTCCTTTCCTTGCGCTGGTCAATGTGGACGACCTCTGGTGCACGGCGAACTTTAAAGAAACGCAATTGGCGAACATGCGGGTCGGCCAGAAAGCCCAGTTGCATGTGGACGCGCTCCAGCGCACCTTCGCGGGTCATGTGAGCAGCATTGGGGGCGCTACGGGTGCGCGGTTCAGCCTGCTTCCTCCGGAAAACGCCACGGGCAACTACGTGAAAGTGGTGCAGCGCGTGCCTGTGAAGATCTTGTTCGACAAAGATCCAGAACTCCAGAGGATACGGCCCGGCATGTCTGTCGTCGTAACCGTCCCGACGAAATAGGTGATCTCTGCCGTGGAGATTTCAAGACAACACCGTGCCGCGCTGGCCCTGCCGCACATTAACCCATGGCTGGTTGCAATCGCCGTCATGGTCGGGACCTTCATGGAGGTTCTTGACACCACCATTACGAATGTCGCTCTTCCCCAGATCGCTGGGAATCTTTCGGCGAGCGTGGACGAATCCACTTGGATATTGACCTCGTATCTCATCTCCAACGCTGTCGTTCTTCCGCTGACGGGATGGTTATCCAACTACTTTGGACGGAAACGATTGCTTATAGCTTCCGTTGCGGGATTTACACTTTCGTCATTGGCTTGTGGTTTAGCGCCGAGTCTTCCATTTTTGATTCTCTTCCGCGTGATCCAAGGCGCAGCCGGTGGCGGACTTCAACCTTTGTCTCAGGCAATTCTGCTGGAGGCGTTTCCGCCCGAGCAGCACGGCAAGGCGATGGCATTTTGGGGCATAGGGATTCTGGTGGCGCCACTGCTCGGCCCCGTGGCCGGCGGATGGATCGTCGATAACTATAGCTGGCGCTGGATCTTCTACATCAATATCCCGCTCGGCGTGATCGCCATCGTGCTGGCATTGTTGTTTGTCTTCGACCCACCCTATATCAAGCGAAATTCAAGCAAGATCGACTACTGGGGAATCGGCTTCCTCGCACTCGGAGTCGGCGCTCTCCAGATCGTCCTCGACAAGGGGCAGGAAGAAGACTGGTTCTCGTCGCACATGATCATGGTCTTCACCGCGGTCACAGTCGCAGGACTCTCTCTGTTTTTGATTCGCGAGTTCACTACCGAGGATCCGGTTGTCGATCTGAGGGTGTTTCGCTATCGAAATTTTGCAGCCGGCGTCCTGCAGGTGACCGTGGTGGGTGTGGTGCTATACGGAACCACCGTCCTGATTCCCCTCTTCCTGCAAACCATCATGGGCTATCCCGCCGTTGATTCCGGCATTGCGACCCTCCCGCGGGGTTGGGGCTCGATTGCGGCAATGGCGGCGGCGGGGTTCCTGGTGTCCAAAATGGACGGTAGGTTGGTGATGTTCGTTGGGTTCCTGATTGGCGGGTGGTCCACGTGGGCGCTCGGAGGGATCAATCTGGCTGCCGGACAGCAGGATCTATGGTGGCCTCAGTTCTTCCAGGGCATCTCGATGGGCTTCATTTTTGTGCCGCTCACAACCCTCACCTACGACCGGATCTCGAAAGAAGAGTTAGGCAATGCGACCGCCATTTTCAACTTGCTTCGGAACATCGGAGGAAGCATCGGCATTTCCTTCGTAACCACGATGATCGCCCGTAACACACAGGTGAACACGAACATCCTGGGCGAGCACGTCACTCTGCTCAATCCGGTCAGCGAATGGTTCGTAAGCGGCGCCCGCGGCCTGTTGATGTCCAAAGGCCAAGACTATGCTGGGGCTTCCACACGGGCTTACGCCATCGTTTTCGGAATGATCCAACGTCAGGCGTGGCTGTTGTCGTTCAACAAGGTCGTTCATCTGCTGGGTATCTTGTTCTTTCTGATGATCCCTTTCATGCTGCTGATGCGTAAACCATCGCGTACGGGCGAAAGCATTCCTTTGCACTGAAACTCGATGTCTGGTGGAAGCATGGCTCATCCGTCAACGCCCGTACTCTTTTTTCGCGATACCAAGCCGCCGCATCTTGTTTTGCAGGGTCGTGCGCTTCAATCCGAGGCGTACGGCAGCGCCTCCCTTGCCGGAGATCTGGCCTGACGCCGCTTTCAATGCATCGATGATCGCGTTGCGCTCGGCCTGCTGGAACGTCGACACGGGAACGGCACTGCGAATGGAAGCGATTCGAAGCTCCGACATCGGCACGTTCAATTCTTCACCGTGAGAAAGGATGACTGCGCGTTCAATGAAATTCTCCAACTCCCGAACATTGCCTCTCCAGGGGCTGTTCGTCAAAGCGTCCATGGCTTGTTTGGGAATTGTCTTAATCGATTTCCGCATCCGGCGCGACAACTGGGACACGAAATAGTGAACCAGCAGCGGAATGTCTTCGCGGCGCTCCCGAAGAGGCGGAATTTCAATCGGAAATACATTCAATCGATAAAAGAGATCCTCGCGAAAGGTTCCGTAGCGGATCATGGCGGAAAGGTCGCGGTGCGTGGCGGCAATCACACGCGCATCCACTTGAATCGTCTTGGTACTGCCGAGCCGCTCGAACTCCTGCTCCTGCACGGCACGCAATAATTTCGGTTGCAGTTCCAAGCTGATGTCGCCGATTTCATCCAGGAACAGCGAGCCACCGTCGGCCAGTTCGAAGCGTCCGCGCTTTTGCATCAGAGCGCCCGTGAACGCCCCCTTCTCGTGGCCGAAGAGTTCGCTTTCAACCAGTCCCGACGGAATGGCCGCGCAGTTCAGCCTCACGAACGTTCGCTCTCGCCGGGAGCTGCGGTTGTGGATCGCCCGGGCGATCAATTCCTTCCCGGTCCCGGTCTCTCCGTGTAACAAGACCGTCGAATCGGTGGGCGCGACAATGGAGACTTGCTCCAGCACTTTTTGCAGGGCGGAACTCTTTCCCACGATGTCTTCAAAGTTGTATTCCGCCCGAATCTCCGATTCCAGATACAACCGCTCAGCTTCCAGGCGGTTCCGAGACGCAGTGAGTCGTCCATACGCCAGCGCATTGTCGAGCGCCAGAGCGATCTGGCTGCCGATCTGAGAAAGCAGATCCAGGTCCGGCTGTCCAAAACTATTCTCGCGTCTGCTCCCGAGTGTCATGACGCCGATCGGACCAACGGCCGTAATGAGCGGGGCGCTCGCCAGGGTGACGATGGCATCCGGCTTCAGCACATCGGCAAAAACAGCGGGTAGTTTCGCAATCTCCGGAGCCGTCATAACCATGGGTGTCCGCGTTCGTAGCTTCTCCAGATCTTCTTGAGAAATCTCGGCGGTCGGAACGTCGCCCAGGAATCCGCGACTGAGTGGAAAGTCCAAGACCGCGCATTTCAAACGATTGGATTGCTCTTCGAAAAGCCAGAAACTGGTGAAATCGTTGGCAAAATACTTGCGGATCGACGCCGACGCTGCCCGGAACAGCTCGTTTACATCGAGTTTGGTTACGATGTGATTGTTAATCTCCAGCAGAAGTCTGAGCCGATCGCGTTCCCGTGCTAACTCACGCTGATACGCTTCCGCCGCGTCGTTTGCCAGCGCGTTCTCCAGAGCGACGGAAACGTGTTCGGCGACAGAGCCCATGAGTTCCACATCGCCGGGACTGAACTCACCTTTTTCCCGTGTACCGAATACCAGTGCTCCGAGTTTCTTGCGGGAAGTTGAAACGGGAAAGACGTATGCGCTATGCAGAACTGCGGGGTTGATCCGGGAAGCAAATTCCAGAGTCTTCAACATCTCCTGCTTCGCGTCGGGAATGAATACGGGGACCTGTTCCTCAAGGGCACGTGCAACAGCCGTCCCAACATAAGGAATCTCACTCCCAACCTCGATACCCGGATCATGGACACCACGCGCGAGCGCGTGGAGCGTTAACGTTTGCTGGTGGCCGTCAAGCAAAAGCAGTCCGACGGATTCACACGCTACCACATTCGACAACAAACCAGCGAGACTGCGAATAACAGCCTGGACGTTCGGCTGCGTTGCCACTGCGCTAGATATTTTCAGGAGGGTGTGGTATCTGCTGTGGTCCTCAGTGGCACCATGCTGGTTCTGTTCTGTCATTATTTATTTGTTCATGCGGTCGTAATCGGTCGCGCCGCTGCTCAGACACCGTTAACAGTCGCCCGTTGCCTTTTATTGAGTGTACCCCGAGCCTTTGAGTTTTGCGCATCGCACCTTGGCCTGGCGGCGGGAATCTTCTCCCAATTCNNCTTCGCAATTGATAGCCGGGCCTTCTAGTCCATGCTCACTCGCGGCGGAATGACAGGATGAACACTTCGCTAATAAGACCTTCTCGATCAAGACTCTTCAGGGCTAGCGTAAGTACGGACTCTTGAGGGCCGAAAACGTATCCTCAACAAGTCGCAGGAGGCCCTTCATGTCGAAGCCAGGGCTATGTGTCAAACCAAGTCGCACTATAACGAGGCCTGCCGAAGGGATGATAACGATGCGTTGTCCGAGATTGCCGGAGCCATAAAAAGAGTCCTCTGGCATGCCGGCGTGCATCCGCCCATCGGCGTCCCCATGAGAACCGCGATTCGTCAAGAAGCCAGCGCCGTAGTCGGTGTCCAGGGTTGGCGCGGCGGAATAGTTCACCCACCCCTCAGGCAAAATGCGTTTTCCATGGGCGACACCATCGTTCAGATAAAGCTTACCGAACCGGGCCCAGTCGCGCGCTGAGGCAAGTATGTACATAGAACCTACAGGAGTACCGGTCGCGTCGAACTCGATGGTTGCCGTGGTGATTCCAAGCGGCTCGAACAGTTCCCGCCGGGCGAACTCAACCACATCCTGGGCGCGTCCGCCCACAGCATCCCGGATGATTCGCGACAGAATCAACGTGTTGCCGCTGGTGTAATCCCACTTGCTGCCGGGAGCCGCCTGAAGAGGAGCATGCTCGGCGAACGCCGCCATGTCGGATTCGAGGAACAACATGCGCGAAACCGGATCCAACCCGCTGTCGGATTCCTCTAGAGCGAGGCCGGATGTCATGCGCAGAAGCTGATCGATCGTAATGGCGCGACGAGGGTCGGAAGGATTGTTCCATGCGGCGACGGGTGCCCGCTGTCCAACTGACAGTTTCCCTTGCCGCACGGGAATGCCGATAAGAGCGTTGGTCACCGATTTGGACAAGGAGTATCCCAGAATCGGTGTGTCCACACTGTAACCAGGTGCATAGCGTTCCGCCACAAGCCTTCCGTTGTGCAGAATAACGATTGCCTTGACCCGGCGATACGGTGGCTGACTTGGTTCCATGAATGCGCTATCGAGCGCAGCTTCGAACTCGGGCGCGGGTGGTTGCACTTCGAGCGATCCCGCCGTCTCCTTAGGTTTTGTTCTCTATGGCATTACAGCCATGTTGCCTCTATTCCTGCAAACCTTGATGGGCTATCCGGCGCTCGACAGCGGATTGGCCGTGGGTCCACGGGGCATTGGCTCCGTGCTCTCTAATGATCATCGTAGGAACGTTAGTCAATCGCATCGATAGCCGCCTGCTGCTGGCGTGCGGCTTCAGCATCCTTGCCTACTCCACTTTCCTGCTCAGCCACATTAACCTCGGTATTTCCATGGGGTCGGTCGCTGTGCCGAACTTGATCAACGGTTTCGCCAGCGGCTTCATCTTCGTTCCCCTTACGACGCTGACCATGGCCAGGGTCCGCAAGGAAAAAATCGGAAATGCTGCCGGAATCTACAATTTAATGCGAAATATCGGCGGTAGTATCGGCATCGCGAGCGTTACCACCTTTCTGGTCCGCGGTTCTCAAGTTCATCAGAATTATCTGGTGGCAAACGTCACCGCCGGAAATCCTGCAGTGATGGCGTTGCTGCATGGCGCGAAGATAAAGTTCCACCTCACGGGGATAGACGCATATTCCGCCCATCGAAAAGCCCTGCCAATGCTCTACGGAATGGTCCAGCAGCAGGCCTCTCTCCTTGCTTATGCTGATAACTTCCGCTTGCTGGCGTTCCTTGCGCTGCTCTGCATACCACTCGCTATGCTTTTCCAAGGCGCGCGGAAAAACGCGCGAGGCAACGCAGTAGTCAACGGAGAGTGATGTGACCCTGCTGGTCGCGCAAGCTGGTCTTCAGCAGGGACACGGTTGACAAACGCTAGCGCCCGTAGTCCTTTTTGCTGATGCCGAGCCGTCGCATCTTGTTCTGCAGGGTCGAGCGTTTCAGGCCGAGGCGCGTGGCGGCTCCGCCCACGCCGGAGATCTGCCCGGACGCCGCCTTCAATGCATCGATGATCACGTTACGCTCCGCCTCTTGGAAGGTAGACGCCGGGGCAGAAGTACCGCGAGAGTAAGAGGCCTTGAGTTCGGCGATCGGCACTTCTAGCTCATCGCCTTGCGAAAGAATGACTGCGCGTTCGATGAAGTTCGACAACTCCCTAACGTTGCCCCTCCATGGACTGTTCATCAAAAGTTCCATTGCTTGCTTGGGGATGGATTTGATTTCCTTCCGCATTCGTCGCGATAGCTTGGAGACAAAGTAGTTAACGAGTAGCGGAATGTCCTGGCGGCGCTCACGGAGCGGCGGGATCTCAATCGGAAAGACGTTCAGTCGATAGAAGAGATCCTCGCGAAAAGTGTTCTCGCGAATCATCGCAGAAAGGTCGCGGTGGGTTGCGGCAATCATCCGCACGTCGACATGGATGGTTTTGGCGCTTCCGAGACGTTCGAACTCTTGCTCCTGCACAGCGCGCAACAACTTCGGCTGTAATTCCAGGCTGATTATACCGATCTCGTCCAGGAAGAGCGAGCCTCCGTCGGCAAGTTCGAATCTGCCACGCTTTAAGATCAGGGCTCCGGTGAAAGCACCCTTCTCATGCCCGAAGAGTTCGCTTTCGAGCAGNNTTCAGCCTCACAAATGTGCGCTCCCGCCTGGAGCTTAGATTGTGAATCGCCCGTGCGATCAGTTCCTTCCCCGTTCCTGTCTCTCCGTGGAGCAGGACAGTCGAATCCGTGGGCGCAACAATAGACACCTGCTCAAGCACTTTTTGGAAGGCGGAACTTTTTCCAATAATGTCTTCAAAGTTGTATTCAGAGCTGATTTCTGATTCCAGATACAGTCGCTGGTCTTCCAAGTGGTCACGCGACGCTGTGAGCCGACCATAGGCCAAGGCATTGTCGAGCGCCAGAGATATCTGATTACTAACCTGAGACAGCAGATCCAGATCCGGCTGGCCGAAACTGTTCTCCTTTCGACTTCCGAGCACAATGGCTCCAATCGGGCCACCTGCCGTGACGAGAGGTGCGGTCGCAATGGTAACGATGGACTCAGCTCGTAAATCGGATCTAGTTGCTGGATAACCGCCAGCGCAGTGGGCTGGTACGCGGTCGTCATTGCGCCGACCGTGATACTCGATATGCCAATGCGCCCGGAGATCGGAGCTTTGATCGGAGTGTAAGACAGGTTGATGCGCGCGCTCTCCACCGCCGCACGACTCATTCCGACAGCCGCCTTACGCGACTCAATCGTAGCTTCGGCTTGCTCAAGGGCCGCGCTGGCATCGTCGTAGTCCTGCTGTCCAACCGCATGGATCGCCGCGAGTCCTTTCAACCGCTCGGCACGCAAGCGAATCGCGGGTAGGGTTGCTTTTGCCGTTATGAGATCCGCCTCTGCAGTGGCGAGGGCCGCCTTTGCCTGCTCGTAGGCAGCTTGGTAAGGCGCAGGATCAATCTGATAAAGCAGGTCCCCTGCTTTAACGCTCGAGCCTTCACGGAATACTCGCTTCTGCAGAAGTCCACTCACTTGCGGCCGGACCTCTGCAACGAGATATGAGCTCGTGCGTCCAGGCAATTCGGTGGTCAAGACCGCAGGTTCCGGACGTATGGTGACCGTGGCAACCTCGGCTGGAGATGCTGACGGCTTGGCTGTCTTTGATTTACAACCGGACAAGAGCAGCGCCAGGACAACGAACCCGATCATTACGCGATACCTGGGCCATTTGCCGGTCGATCTCGCGCGAAAGGACTGTCCTGGCAGCCTTTGAGAAAGGACTGCGTCACCGAGAGAACTGGTGTTGATGCCGTGCTTTTCGTCAACAATTGACATGCGATTTGCTCCAGTTACCGCCATCTCCTTCTGCGCTCGCGTCGGCATGATTGGCTTGTTCGGCTCCTGCACTGTGTGGCTGCTGGCACGTGAGGTTCCGATTCTGCTTGGCACGGCTGATCGCGGTTGTGATCAGTTCAGCGGCAACTTCAAGACCCAAGGAGGTGTTAATGCAGAGATCGTAGAGTGACTTGTCGAGCCAATCTTTCCCGATAGTGTTGGCGAACATAACCTGCGCGCTGTCTATCGACGCGCTTTACAAGCGCCTCAAGATCCGCACACTCTGGTTGTCGGGCTCGTAGCCGCCGAAGTCGGTCCCTGATCGGTGCATACGCCAGAACATTGAGAACGTCGCGTCGTCCATGAAGGAAACATTGCGCACCGCGTCCCACGATCACACAGTTCCCGGACTCGGCCGCTCTCTGGATCAAGCGCATCGTGATGTCATGGACAAAGTCTTCATCCATTTCGTGTGCCTGGGCCGGCGTACTGTACCCGTACGGCGAGACATAGCTCATCCCCGCGATAGCCCACTGCCACCAGTGGCGTGCGTGTTCGTCAAGGCTCGCTGCGAGCTTTTGATCCACACCGGCAACGCGCGCTACGCGGTCCACAAGTTGGCGATCCAGCAATTCCCACCGCATCTTCACCGAGACCAGGTACCCGAGCTCTGCGCCTCCACTGCCATACTCGCGCGCGATAGTAACTACACTGATCAAAGCTCCCCCTGCCTTTCAGGATTAGTGCCAGGCCTTTTTCCTGCATTGGTTTGTGCCTCACGATGTTCCTCCAGCGACGCTTTGTGTGAGGGATCAGCGTCAGGTTGGTTTTTCGCTGAAGCGGCTTGGTCGCATTGTGGTCTCAACTGCAAGTCGTGAAGCCACGTCATTGCTCGACAGTTGGCGGCAAGCACTGTGGCGCGGGAAACATTCAGACGGACCACGCAGTCCTGGATGGATGATCGGATTGCCACTCTCAGTACCAGAATCGCGCGGCTCAGCGGATCAAGCTCGGCGATCACGATTCCGGGATCGGTTTGAAGAATGACGTTGAGACTGGAATCGCTCTCGACACGATCGCCCTGCGATAGGTGCTCGGCATGAGAACAATGCCGATCCTTGTATGCGGCCTCACAACCGCGAATGGCACCGCCGCACTTGGATATCGCGCTTGTGATCGTCGCTGCCTTAGCCCATTCGATAAGCCAATCACGGAGTGGACTGTGCCCTTCGACCGTCATGTCAAAGCCATTGACGACGGATTCATCTGCAGTCGCTTGGTCACCGGTTATCAGCAGGGCGAGCCGACTCAACAGAAGCCTTTCATCCCGGAAGCACTCCACGATCTCTGATACCGACGCATGATTTCGGTCATCCGCAGCCTTCATGCCCGTGTGGAACCAACACATGTTCTCTTCCTTAGTACTGCCGCCGGGTAAGCCTCAACTCGCCCGGGTCTGGCTGGGCGAGGGCCTGTGAATGTCCCCTCGAAGCCGCTCTTTGGACGAAGCAGGCAGCTTCCCGTGGAGTGGCAAACGCAGCCGTTCACAGACACCGGCGGCGTAAACACCCTTCCCTACAAACGCCGCGCCGATGCTGCTGAACCAAATCAGCGCCTGTTCACCGACAGAGTCGACGTACGTCACGTCAGTGAGATCAATGATCAGTCCTTTTGGGACTGAGTTCATCGTGACTAGGGACTTTGCCTGCTCTGCCCACTGACCAACCAGCCTGCCTTCCATCTTTAGAGTCGGACCATCCTCGAGCTCGTGAATCTCTGCACGAAACATTGCGTTTTACCTGGATCAGCGGCCTTGTCCTGTTCTCCCGTCTCATGTCCCGGGGCAAGTTGTGTGCCAACACAGCGGGCGCTATCTCACTGAATAGACGTGGACAGCTCGCAGGCTTCCGCTCAGTCGGTTGCCCCAATGCGGGCATTGTCCGTATGTGGGCAAGTCTCCAGCAGCGGCAGCGGTACCTCGGAAACCAGTGTTCGTCCCTAATTATTTCGATAGGCAGAGAGTTGGGCGAGTGGCCCAGGCTTCCGCGAATAGCGACAGCTGGGCTATTTTGCTTTTGGGCGGAGAAGCGCTTCCGGGAATCGTTACACGTTCGGCGGTTTGCGGAGTTGCGCCTCAATCATGTTTTGCTGGGCTGACCTCGCCATGCTGATCTCTCAATCGCCTGGCCGAATCTGTAAAGCTCCTCACTCTGCTTCTAGCAAGCTACTTCGAATCGCGGGGCTTGCGGGTAAATCTTCCCAGAATGAACTCTTGCGCCAAGCTGCTGGCTACGCGTTCAGCGGTGTCGATAGCAAAGTTCCCGAGTACCAGCCCTGCGCCGCGATTCGAACGGGGATAGTAAGCGTTCGAGATAGCAGAAGATGCCAAGTCCCCGCCTAAGCTGGAGTAGTTCGGCTGCCACTTACCGTTGTCTCCCTTGCAGACAAACGGATTCAAGACCGCATGGCGAGTCCGAGACTTATTTGTACCGGTTCCTTGATAGAAGTAACGCGGATCTTGGTGCAAAAGCGATGGCAATATCGCGCCACCTATCATAATGTCCGTGAAACCGTCGGCGGCATTGGCGCCAAAGCGCTTGGCAAATCCCTGACCACCCTGACCGTAATTAGGGGTGTCGCCTGCCTGCTGGGCGCCAGAAAGAATCGCGATTCCTACAGCGGTAATTGGATCAGTCGCCACTTTGAGCGCGAGCCTGAACTTCAGCTTCGTCGTGAGCGGCTCAGGATTGGGATCATAGACTACGTAGATATTCGGGATAATGCCGAAGACGCGCTGCTTTTCCTCGATCTTGACCTGCTCGGTCGCGACCTCCTCGGACGTTTGCGTCACAACGACCGTGGTGCGCGACATCGGAATCCGGAGTTGGATATCCGTCAGGATCTTGAACTGGCCAGGCTCGACCGTGACAACAGGAGACGTCCAGTCTGACAAATCCTTCGCGTTGATATTGATGTAATAGGGGGTTCCTGACTTGACCCCGTGGAACTCGAAGAATCCTTGGTCGTTTGTAACGACTGTGCGGCAATCGTTCGTGTCAGGACCCTTGAGAACTACGGTCGCATTAGGGACCGTGTCGCCACTCACATCAGTTACGGTGCCCACAATGCTTCCCATTTGTGGCTCTGGCGCTTCGACAGTCTGTCCTAGCATTACTACGGAGAACACCAACGCAACGGCAATTGCAGTCGCCAGCCAGTACAGTAATGGTTGCGCAACCGATCCAATGTGGCGATACGGAGCCCACATACTTGCCCTTTCGCACGGCATCGGTACTGTCCGCTCTAATCGACTCCTGACTTCAGCCACGCCGCACCAACTCAGGGCCTGATTGCCGCACGTCGTGGCAATCATGGAAACAGTAGCGGCACAGCCAAGCGAGGCGAGAAGCACCATAAGAGAAGGGTGCTGTCGGCGGAGATTCAATTGGTTGCAAGATCATTTGTTGTCGTTCTCAGATTGACAATTTCGCGCCGACCGGTGTCTTGGTGGGACCCACGGCGTGTGCAGCGGGACTCGAACCGTCTGGTTGCTCCGCCTTTGCGCGTTGAAGGAGGTTCCTCGAGCACGCGGACGATAGCGGTTTCTGCGCGAAACATCGCTTCTTTCCCGTAGCTCGCGGTTTGTTCTGCTCTCCCTCTTATGCAGAGGGGCAAGTTGTGTGCCAACACAGCGGGCGCTATCTCACTGAATAGACGTGGACAGTTCGCAGGCTTCCGCTCAGTCGGTTGCCCCGACTTTGGCGGCGGGTCTGGGCATCATGGAAGTGTGTTCTTCCAATGAGATGGGTGCTCCAAACGCCTCGCATCTGGAACAGGAGACCACGCAGCCGAACCGACCGAAGCAGACCAAGATCAGTCCCGGTAAACGCGCATGGAGCATGGAGCCGTGCATTTCCCGGCACCCATCTGATCCTGGAATTGTGGCGCTATGCCGACTTAGCAGTACTGATCTCCCAAGCATGCCTTAGTCGGCACTTCTCCGAGATGATGGATAGGATCGCTAAGGGACCGGAAGACGTGAAAAAATCAGTTAGGGCCGCAGATGAACTCCCATGAACGTGGATGACCTACAGTGTTTTCCATCGGCGTTCATCCGCATTCATTGGGGGCAACCACTGGATTCGCGCTGGGAGGACTACGAGATGCGGAAAGGGTTTACGAGAAAACCACAAGGGGACGAGCCCGCGACGCGAGGCAAGAACTACATAACGCGGAGCGGGCTGCAGCGCCTCAAAGATGAGCACCGGTTTCTGCTCACCAGGGAACGCCCGGCCGTGGCGGAGGTGGTGGCGTGGGCTGCCAGCAACGGCGATCGCAGTGAAAACGCCGACTATCAGTACGGCAAGCGGCGGCTGCGGCAGATCGATGGGCGGATTCGCTTTCTCACGAAGCGAATCGAAGCCGCGGAAGTGGTGGACCCGGAAGCTCCGAGAGCGGGGCAGCCGGAGACGAGGGCATTCTTCGGGGCGACCGTGCGCTATGCCAATGCCGCGGGAGCGGAGCGAGTGGTGAGCATCGTAGGCACCGACGAGGTCGATCTCAACCGCAACCACATCAGTTGGGTGTCACCTCTGGGGCGCGCATTGATGAAGTCGGCAGCGGGTGACAGCGTAGTTCTCCAAGCGCCGGGCGGGACAGAATACCTGACGGTACTGGAAGTGTGTTACGAGCGCATTTCTGTGGAACCGTTCCGTGAACCACCTGGATCCGAGGCCTCGGCAAAGGGACTCCCTCGCCGACGCTCACCTGACGAAGAAGAGACGAAACGGCACAGGTGGTGAAAGAGCGACGACCGTAATAGAGCGCTATCGGCTTTTGGCAAGCGACAGGAGATGAGTTGAGTCCTCATAAACGCCCATCCGGTCGGAAATCGGGAGTACACGCGAGCAGGCGGAAACCTGGACGCTGGCCGACTTCTCATTACTAGTGGCATGTCGCAGAGACAACGTTACTGCGGATGCGGCGGGTCGGATCGGAATATTTCCACTGGATCTGCCCGAGATGCTCCGTGATGCGGCCGACTCGGGCTAACAAGCCCAATGGCTACCTTCTCGGCTCATACCGCATCGCCACCGCCCCCGAGCTGAACTCCAGCCGGGCTCACGAGCCTCAAGTCGACATGCTTCGATAGCCCCGCGAACAACGTCGGCCCGTGGCCCGCTAGCCTGGGCTGCACCACGAAC
>PMMJ01000279.1 GCA_003162255.1 Acidobacteriaceae bacterium
TCGGACGTGCTGCTGGCGTCGGCGTCGAATGCCATCATCATCGGATTCAACGTACGTCCCGAGCGCAAGGCGCAAGAACTGGCGGATCAGGAAAAAGTCGACATCCGCCTGCACTCGATCATTTACGAATTGCAGGACGAGATCAAGCGCGCCATGACCGGGCTGCTTGAGCCGACCATCAAAGAAACTTACCAGGGACGCGCCGATGTGCTGGAGACTTTCCGCATTCCGAAGGTGGGAACGATTGCCGGGTGCCGCGTGAGCGATGGACTGATCAAGCGCGATTCCGAAGTGCGCTTGCTGCGCGATAACGTGGTCGTGTTCAAAGGAAAAGTGGCGTCGCTGCGGCGCTTCAAAGACGATGCGTCCCAGGTGACCAGCGGCATGGAGTGCGGCATCTCGATCGCGAACTACGGCGACATCAAGACCGGGGACGTGATCGAGGCCTTCGTTACGGAGCGGATCGCGGCGGAAGCGATTAAGTAAGTTGGTATGTGGAGTGCCGGGCGTCCCCGCCCGGCCAGAGGAATTTCTATTTCTCGGCTACTAACCACCTTCTTACTGGCTGGCCTGCTGGGCGAAAGCTCCTCCGATAGTGGCACCATCTTCCTGCACCATGAATCCGGTGTTAGGCGCACTGAGATAAAAGACCAGAGTGGGGGTTATCCCATTAACGACCACGGCGGCCCGACCGTTCGAACTGACCGTATCGGTGCCGTTGGTTCCAGTCGATGTCGGATCGTATTCGTCCAGGCTCACATCGAAAGCGTTTGCTGCCTGGTTCCAGTTAAAGCCGCTGCTGCTGGTCTCAAAGACCCCTACCCGGTCCTTGAAGCTGGTATCGATTCCATCCATGACAAACGCGCCCTGACTGCCGATCGTGGGGGCGGGGGTCTGCAAAGAGAAAGTGCCGTCCTCGACTGCGGCTGCGCTGTTAGCGAGGAAATAGGCGTAGCCGCTGGTTCCATTCACGATCCAAAAGATCTGCGGGCTGATTGAGCCTCCACTCAAAGTCAGGTTGATAGTTCCGCGGCCATTCGAGGCCAGGGTATATGTACCACCCGAGACCGCGAGGTCGGAATTAATCGTCGCATCCTGCACATAGTCGACGGCACCTGGCGTGGTGGAACCGCCAGCTTCGATATTGCCATTTCCGTCGGTGGTAAAGACACCGGCAGAGTGAATGCCAAGCGGGTTGCTGGTATCTCCGGAGCTGCCGAATACGTACGAGGTGCCGGCCGCTAGAGTGGCAGGCGAAAAGGACCCGGCGGTTTGCGCTTCAGCCTGGCCGATTTCGAGAGAGCCTGCATTCGACACGAAGTGGAACTTGCTCGAGTTCACGACATAGTAATTGAAGGACGTGCCGTCATTGAGCGTAAACGTGCCGCGGCCGTTCGAGTCAGGTGTGCTCATGGCGACCGTGGTGGAGATCGCTCGGGTGGGAGAGGCCAGAAATCCGAAGTTCAGAAGATCTTCGTTACCGCTGATGACGCCGGCGGCGATGGCGATCCCGCCAACTCGCGAACTGGTGTCGATGTTATGCGCCTTGAATACAAAATTCCCTGAGGGTGCAGCAGTAAGAGCGGTCGTGTCCTGCTTCTCGCCGAACCCCGATGTCGTTGCGAAAACATCCTGCTCGATTACATAGAAGTGGCTGTCGTCGATCATGGTGACGGCGTAGTTGATGGTGGGGTTGTAGTTGATTTGCAGAAATCCGGTCCCGTCCCTATTGATGCCGTAGGTGCCGCTCACAGCCGAGGTCAGCGGGGTGAAAGGAACGCCGTCCTGGTCGCCGTCATCGGCGGTGATGCTCAGGTTGCCATTTCCGTCAGCGGTGAAAACGATGGCCTCGGAAAAAGGGTCCGGGTTCCCCTGCGAGTTGAGCGAGGTCCCGGTCTGCGCGATCACATACTGGCCGGTCAGGCTGGCATTGGTGAAGCCGCCGTTGAGGGGTGGCGGACCTGAACTGCTGCTAGAGCCGCAGCCGGCCGTGAAAAGGAGGCTTGATATAGCCGCCAGAATCATGAGCACATGTCGGGCACACTTGGGGGACGCGAGGGAATTCATAGGACACTCCTGTCCGTAATTCCTTGGATGCCCTAACCCGGAGTGTGGAAGAAAGTTTCGGTGAAAAATTTGTGCCGGCGTTTGCTCAGGCCGCGCTTCGCTTTAGGCTTTGGCGACTTCCGCCCGACTCTATGGTGAATCCAGAGTTGCTGTGGCCTCCGGCAACTGCCGATCTGCGCTCGGCTTGGACAGGGCAAAGCCCCGTCACGACGCGATCAGTCGGTGCGAGGTCATTTCGAAGCGGATGTCGCAAGCGACTTGGGAGCGGGCTTGGAGCGCAGGACTTCGCGGACTTTCTTGGCGAGATTCTGCAGCGTAAACGGCTTCTGCAGGAAAGCGGTACCGGGGCCGAGCGCGCCGGGGGCGACGACGGCATCTTCGGTGTAGCCCGACAGAAAGAGCACGCAGATGCCGGGACGAAGCAGGACCAGCTTCTTGGCCAGTTCGCGCCCGCCGATGCCGGGCATGACCACGTCGGTGATAAGAATATCGATGTGCTCCTTAAAGCCCTCGGCGACGCGCAGGCCGCACTCGCCATTTTCGGCTTCGAGAACGCGGTAGCCGCGAGAGGCAAGGGTTACGCGGACCAGTTCGCGCACTGATTCTTCGTCTTCCACCAGCAGGACGGTTTCGCAGCCGCTGGCTTCGGGGGGCTGCGCCTTGACCGGGATGGGCTCTTCGGCGGGATCTTCCACTCGCGGCAAATAAACGTAGAAAGTTGTGCCGGCTCCGGGCTTGCTTCGGGCGAACACGTATCCATTGCTCTGCTTGACGATGCCGTAGACGGTCGAAAGGCCGAGGCCGGTGCCTTTTCCTTTTTCCTTGGTGGTAAAGAACGGCTCGAAAATGCGGGACTGGGTTTCCTCGTCCATACCGTGGCCGGTATCGGAAACCGAGATCACGGCGTAGCGGCCGGGCTGCACAAAATGGTGTTCGCTGAAGCTCTGGCGCACGGTGACGTCGGAGCTTTGCAAGGTGAGCTTGCCGCCTCCGGCCATGGCGTCTTTGGCATTGACGACCAGGTTCATGATGACTTGCTCGAGTTGGCTGGCATCGGCCCGGGTGTGTCCGGTTTGAGCGGAGAGCCGCGTGACCAATTCGATGTCTTCGCCGATCAGCGGCCGCAGCAGGCGTTCCATGTCGCCGATGACGGTGTTGACATCCACCACCTTGAGTTCGAGGTGCTGCTTGCGGCTGAACGCCAGCAACTGCCGCGTGAGGATAGCGGCGCGGTCGGCTGCCTGCTGGATGGACTGCACCTTGTGGTGCATGGGGCTGCCTTTATCCAACTGCTCCAGCAATACCTCGGTGTATCCATTAATGACCATCAGCAGGTTGTTGAAGTCGTGGGCGACGCCGCCGGCGAGCTGGCCGACGGCCTC
>PMMJ01000012.1:0-1054 GCA_003162255.1 Acidobacteriaceae bacterium
ACCATCTCCTTGGTGAAATAGCAAAGCCTCTCCGGATTGTTGGAGATGAACGAGCGAATGCCCGGATGGATGTGACCGCCCCACTGCAGCCATTCTTTGTAGTCAAAGGTCAGTTCGTGCAGGTTGACGCGGGAGATGATCGGGCTGGGGATGGGCTGGACCGCCTCGGAATCCTTGGGCCGGTTTCCGGCCAGCACAATGCGGTTCTGTTTCGGGAACCGGTAGCTGCCGGTGATGCATCTCTTCTGCGTGGCCTGAAAGATGGGCACCTGCGTACTTGGCGGCACGGTGTTGAACTCGTCAAAGAAAAACACCCANNAGGTGGGCCTTCAAATCCCCGCAGACATCCTCGACCAAAGCCGTTTTGCCGACCCCGGGCGGCCCAATGAAGCAGGTGGGCATGTCGATGTCCTTCTGCATGTTCTGGAGCAGGATTCTTCGGGCCAACGCGAAGCTGATCGCCCGCTCCGGGAA
The DNA here is from genome assembly GCA_003162255.1 of Acidobacteriaceae bacterium. Lineage (GTDB taxonomy): Bacteria > Acidobacteriota > Terriglobia > Terriglobales > Acidobacteriaceae > Acidiflorens. The sequence continues at coordinate 475 of PMMJ01000012.1, forward strand.
CAAAGGCTCTGCCAGGTTCTTTTGCATGCTTGGTGCGAGATCGGCCGGTCTAGTTAATGCGCCGGGGCATGGCCAGATACATGAAGTTGTGCCCTTGCATAACCAGCGGGGCTTGCGGCCCTTGCAGGTCGAATTTCACTTCGTCATCGGGACTCTCCTCAAGGGCTTCGGAAATATACCGCGGGGCAAAGACGGTCGTGAACGGGCTCCCTTTGTAGTCCATTTCCAGCGCTTCATGGAACTTGCAGGTGGTCTGGGCTTTGATGACCAGACGGCGCCCTTCAAACTANNCAAACTGCAGATCGACCGTGCCTTCTTTCTCTTCCACCGCGGCGCTGGCCCGTTTTAGAGCCTGCAAAAGAGCTTCGCGAGAAATCGTGTTTTCCCGCTGCAACGGCTGGATGAATCGGCTGTAGTTGGGGTAATTGCCTTCGAGTTTGGAGAAGATCAGCCGGTAGCGCCCGTTGCCGGGAGTTGCGCACTCGAAGCTGACTTGTTTCTCTCCGGCGGCGCAAGTGACTTCGCTTTCTCCCGTCAAATGAGTCAGGAGCAGTTTGGCGATGGCGCTGGGGATGATGAA
>PMMJ01000012.1:1124-3675 GCA_003162255.1 Acidobacteriaceae bacterium
GATGTTTTCCGTGGTGAATGTGAGCCCTTTGTCCGGCGTGGATTCAGCCTGGAGTTCCTGGCCCTGGAGGGTCTTGGCAAATCCCAGAAGCTTGCGGGCAGGCACCAGTGTCACACCCTCCTCCCCTTCGGCTGGGAACCNNGGCAGCGGCGTGCGCGCCGGGATGATGCCTTCGACGACGCCCAGTGCCTTTTGGAATTCTTTTGCGATGGTTTTGAACTTCATGGCTTTTTGGTGTTTGGCGCAGATATTCTCACTCGTCGAATTGCAGTGTGAGGTTTTCTCGAGCGCCCAGGCGGCCGGCTCTGGGAATGGCCATCACGGATCTCAGCCGGGTGGTGGGATGGGGGCCCTCAATGCAGATCGGGACCAATGCCAAATCCAACTCGAGGTTTTTCCCATTGACCACGGTTTGAATGCCAACCAACACGGCTGTTGGCGGTGCCGGCGTGGGAGTCGTCGCTGACGGCGCGAGCATGGGTTCTGTTGCATGGGTCGGGGGACCGTTGGCCGCCGGCGCGGGTTCCGCCGTGCTCTGGTCGAGTTGCTCGCGGACATCCTCTTTCACCACAATGACAGCCTTGGCCCGTTCGGCGGCTTCAATTTCCGCCTCGCGCGCAGCGAACTCGGCCTGATAGTCGAGGTTGCTGACTTTCGCCGGACGCGCCTCGGCCAGGAGCGTTTGCATCAGCTCCAGCTCGCGCATTTTTTGGGTTTCAGCCATTTCCACCAACTGCTCATTGGTGCGCTGGGTGACGTTTCCGCTCACCAGCTCCACATTGGCATTGTTGCGGCGCAGCGCCATCTGGAGCATGGCTTCGTCGATGCTGGCGCGCTGCGGGTGCTGGGTGACCATGTAGGTCACGTCCACGACCGGCGCCTTTTGCTTGGGCCGGGCGATGCGCCCTTCCAGTTGCTGCAAGGGGTAGAAGACGTATTCGGCTTCCACCACGATGATGGCCGATGCCTTGACCAGATTGTTCAAACTTTCGTTGATGAGCGGCGTCCGCGTCAGAAAGATGGGAGTGCGGGAGCGCACATAATGCTCGTCGATCCACTCGCGGCGCTTGTGAGGCTGGGCGGGGCGTTTCTCGTCGAGCTTCACGAAATCGAACCCGGCCTCGGTGAACANNCCGGAGGCCACCATCTCCTGCGCCAGCGTCATGAGCTGCTTGACCTTGGCCTTGAGCGCGATGGCCTGCAGTTCGGCCATTTGCGTGAACCAGTCGCGGCGCTGATTCAGGCTGAACACGGGCTTGTCGGCGACGAACGTCTGCTTCATCGCGCGCAAGACCTCTTCGTATTCATCGAGAATCGCGTTTTCCATCGGGATAGCCAGGAAGTGGCGGCGCACGTCCGGGATCTTCAGCCCCATGCCCCGGCTGGTGGCGTGGAGCTGGGCCTGGTGAAGATATTTCCACAGCTTGGGCGCGTTGGCCGGCTCGGGCATCTCCTGTTTGTTATGCCGGGTGGCGATTTTCTTGCCCTGGGGGTCATGCACGGCGTCTCGGATGACCCGGAAAGTCACGTGCTGTTCAATGAACTCGTTCTGCTGGTCGTAGGCGTAGGGGAACTCGGGCGACCGGTAACCCCACAGCAGGGTGAATATCTGCCACATCTCCGCCGGGGTGCGTCGCAGGAGTGTTCCGGACAGGAGATACGTTCGCCGGGTGTGGATGGATTTGACCGCCTCGTAAACTTTGGATTCCCCGGTCAAGGAATGGGCCTCGTCGCAAATCTTGGTGTCGAACAGGTTCTTAAGCAGCCGGTAGGCCGGGAACTGCAGGGCGCTGCGGAAGCCCTGGTCCCCCTTGCGCGGCTTCTCCTCGTCGCCCAGCGCGGCCAAGAGGTCGGCCACTTCCGCGGCAACCTCTTCCGGGGCGTCGTTTTGGAGGCGTTGGTAGCTGCGAGCCAGATAGCCGCACACGCGACAGTGTCCGTGCCGGGAGAACGTGCCGAATTCGCGCAGACCAACGGCGACCTTGCCGCGTTTGACGAACTCGACGATTTGCTCGCGGATGGCCTGACGGGTGGCGCAGCTCAACTGGATCCATTTCCGGTTCTTGCTGACGTGGAAAAATCTCTGGGCGGCGGCCTCCAGGCAACGAGGGCACTCCTGCACGTGCTGGTGGAAGTGGAAGGGGACCCGCTTCACCTCGCCCGTAATGACCTGTTCCTCGCGCAATTTGAGGATCTGGCCTTTGATTTGTTTCTCAGCGTTTTCGCGCGTGCAAATCAAGGGGTGGATTCTTTCGTTGCCGTTATCGAGCTCTTTCAAGTCGACCGGGTAGGGATCGAAAGTCTGATTGGCCAGGCCGCCTATGGTCAGGAACTCCTGCGAGATGACATAGAACTTGGTGTGGTCCGGCTTTGTGCCCCGGTTGACCTCCTCCCGCAATTTTCGGATGCAGGAAGGGCTGTGAATGTGGGTCACGTCCAGGCCCAGCTCATCGCGCAGTTCCTTGATGATTTCGCCCAGGATCTTGCTCTTGGCGATGAAAGCCACTCGCCGGGCGCCGGCGGCGATCGCCGCGCAGGCGGCGATGCGGGT
>PMMJ01000012.1:3751-3932 GCA_003162255.1 Acidobacteriaceae bacterium
CCGGGGTTGCCCATGGCGGCGGCTTGCTGGATTTGCCGCGCCAGCTCGTATTCATCCGCGGTGATCACCTTGTAAGCCTGCCCGTTCTGCTGGCTGTAACCATGGATCTCGCTCGGCTTGAGTTCGCTGGTCATGGCCAGCGCGGTGTAGGTGCAATGCAAGCTCATGTTCCGGCGGGTGA
>PMMJ01000329.1:0-2632 GCA_003162255.1 Acidobacteriaceae bacterium
GCTTTCATGGATACCCCTGGCTGATCCACCGGCTGACCTACCGCCGGACGAACCGCAACCTGCACGTGCGCGGATACATTGAAGAGGGCACGATCACGACGGCCTTTGACATAAGGGTGCAGAACGACCTGGACCGCTTCCATCTGGTGCAAGACGTGGTCGATCGCCTGCCGCATCTCGGTTCCAAGGGCGCATACCTTAAGCAGCAGATGCGGGACAAACTCATCGAGCACAAGCACTACATCGACCAGCACGGCCAGGACATGCCGGAAATTCGGGACTGGAAGTGGGGCCGGGACGGAACGCAGAAAGGAAACTGAATCGAGTCCGGAAAAATTGCGCCTGTGTTTCGATCTGCGGCTCCTCGACTCTTGAGCAAAACAGCACAGATTCAGCAGGTGCGGCGCCCCGATACTGTCTGCGAGCCTTCCGCTGTCGTTGCGGCCTCGTTGCCCGTGTACTTCATCGTGCTTTAGGCGGACGTCCGGCAGCAATTCGTCGTTGTACTGTTCGCGCGAAATGAGGCCCGTGTGGAGTTGAAGAGAACAGGTACAGCCACTTCGTCGAACCGCGGTACGGTCGTTGCGGTGCGTGGCAGCGTTGTCGATGTGTGCTTTGACCGCCGCTTGCCGCCGATTTTTTCCGTGCTGCGCGCCGGAACGGACCGGGAGATTGTCGTCGAAGTGATGACGCAGCTTGATGCATCTCGGGTGCGAGGCATTGCCTTAACCCCCACGCAAGGGTTGGCCCGAGGAATGCCGGTCGAGGACACGGGCGCTCCTCTGCAGGCGCCGGTCGGCAAGACGATTATCTCGCGTATGTTCGACGTATTCGGCCATGCCATCGACCGCCAGCCGGCGCCTATCGGCGTGCAGTGGCGGACTGTCCATCGTGCGCCGCCGCCGTTGTCAGAACGTTCCACGAAGTCCGAGATTTTCGAGACGGGCATCAAGGCTATCGATGTGCTCGTGCCGTTGGAGCGCGGCGGCAAGGCGGGTTTATTCGGAGGCGCGGGTGTCGGCAAGACGGTGTTGCTCACGGAAATGATCCACAACATGATCGGGCATCAGAAAGGGATGAGCATTTTCTGCGGGATCGGGGAACGCTGCCGCGAAGGCGAAGAGCTCTACAGCGCTATGAAGACAGCCGGCGTGCTTCCCAACATGGTCATGGTCTATGGCCAGATGAATGAGCCGCCGGGCAGCCGTTTTCGCGTGGGCGATGTGGCGCTGACGATGGCTGAGTATTTTCGCGACGACGAGCATCGCGACGTTCTGTTGTTGATCGATAACATTTTCCGCTTCATTCAAGCCGGCATGGAAGTGTCCGGCCTGATGGGCCAGATGCCATCGCGCCTCGGTTATCAACCAACGATGAGTACGGAGTTGTCGAGGCTGGAGGAGCGCATCGCCAACACTCATGCCGGAGCCATCACATCCATTCAGGCAGTATATGTTCCGGCGGACGATTTGACCGATCCGGCAGCGGTGCATGTGTTTTCGCATCTCTCAGCTTCGATCGTGCTCTCGCGCAAGCGGGCTAGCGAAGGGCTTTATCCGGCGATTGACCTGCTCCAATCGAGCTCGAAAATGGCAACGCCCGGCATCGTCGGCGACCGGCATTACAAACTGGCGCAGGAGATCCGGAAGACTTTGGCGCAGTACGAGGCGCTGAAGGATATCGTCGCGATGCTCGGCCTGGAACAGCTCTCGCCGGAAGATCGCAACGCCGTCGCGCGCGCCCGACGGCTGGAACGCTTCCTGACGCAGCCGTTTTTCACCACCGAGCAGTTTAGCGGGATCAAGGGAAAGCTCGTCAGCCTCAAAGACTCGCTCGATGGCTGCGAATGCATCCTGAAAGACGAGTTCAAGGATTATCCGGAGAGTGCGCTCTATATGATCGGAGCGATTGGCGAAGCGAAGAAACCGGACCCGAAGACGAAACCTGAAACGAAAACAGGGCCGAAAATCGAAGCGAAATCCGCGCCGAAAACGGAAACGAGGACAGAATCGGCAACCGAACCGAAAACAGAATCGAAAACAGAGCCCAAAACCGAGCCGGCGAAGGCCCATGAATCTTAAAATCCTGCTCCCGTTCGAGATTTTCGCGGAGAAGGCAGACGTGTTGCGCATCGTCGCCGAGACTCTCGAGGGATCGTTCGGAATCCTGCCCCACCGTCTCGATTGCGTTGCGGCGCTTGCACCCGGGATCTTGACTTACGAAACGAAAGAAGACGGAACGGTTTACCTCGCCGTCGATGAAGGCGTGCTGGTNNCGCGAGTTTCTGACGCTGGACGAAAGCGAGCGCAACGTTCGCGCCGCGGTGTCGAAAATGGACAGCAGCCTTATGGCCCGTTTCGTGGAGTTTCAGCATGAGCGATGATCGGAAAGCTGAGCTGACCAATCAACCCGCGAAAGAGGAGGCGGAATTCGTCCGCCAGGTAGCCGCGAAGGCTGCCCGCAAGCTNNTGGGTGGCGCAGCAGGACAAGGCCATGCACGATGAACCGGAGGGAAAAGACACGCAGGATAAGGATAAGAAAGATGAGTGAAACATCGGCTTTCATCGTCGCTCTTGTACTGGCACTGCTCGCGGGCGTTTTGCTCGGGACGATTTTCTTCGGCGGCCTCTGG
>PMMJ01000329.1:2664-3722 GCA_003162255.1 Acidobacteriaceae bacterium
CAGCAGATTCTGTGGCAGCACGGCTTTGTGAAACTCAACGGAACCATCGTCACCACCTGGGCCATGATGATCGTGATGGCGGTGGGTGCAAAGCTGATCACGCGCAAGCTCAAGACTGAAGGCGATATTTCACGCTGGCAAGGCTCGCTTGAAATCGTCGTCACTGCGATGGAGGAACAGATTAAGGAAGTCGGCCTGAGCCAACCCGCAAAGTATCTTTCCTTCCTGGGCACGCTCTTTCTGTTCGTTGCGACGGCCAGCCTTTGTACGGTGATCCCCGGCTATAAGCCGCCGACGGGTTCACTTTCGACCACGGCCGCACTAGCGCTGTGTGTGTTTGTGGCCGTACCTCTGTTTGGTATCAGGGAGCAAGGGTTCATCGACTATCTCAAAACCTACATGAAGCCGACGTTCATCATGCTGCCGTTCAATATCATCAGCGAGCTATCGCGCACGCTGGCCTTGGCCGTTCGTCTGTTTGGCAACATGATGAGCGGGGTGATGATCATCGGCATTTTGCTTACGATCACGCCCCTTATCTTTCCGATTTTCATGACCGTGCTCGGTCTGCTCACCGGCATGGTGCAAGCCTATATCTTCAGCATTCTGGCCACGGTTTACATTGCAGCCGCCACCCGCGTACCGAAACCAAAGCCGGCGGTTGTCGAAGCCAAGGCCGATACGAAGAATTTGAAAGCGCAACATTGACGCTAGCATCAGCATTCGCGATGAGAAGGAATCTTTATGGATAGCATTACTGTGGTAGCAGTAGTATCGATCGCCACCGCCGGCATTACCACCGGCATCGGTTGCATGTGTCCGGCGCTCGGCGAGGGCCGGGCCGTCGCCACCGCTCTGACTTCGCTGGCCCAGCAACCCGACGCCTCGGCCACGATCACACGGACCTTGTTCGTGGGTCTGGCGATGATCGAGTCACTGGCTATTTACTGCTTTGTGGTCTCGATGATTCTTATTTTCGCGAACCCATTTTGGACGCACGTCATCGCTCAGACCGGAGGCAAATGAGCCATGCTCATCGACTGGTTCACCGTCGGGGC
>PMMJ01000329.1:3790-4781 GCA_003162255.1 Acidobacteriaceae bacterium
AGCTTGCGCGCCGCGCAAGCGACTGCGTTGCGAAATGATCAAAAGAGGCTGGGCGGTGAGGTCACACGCTTAGCCAAGGATGAAGTTTTTGGAATCGCACGCAAGACGCTCGCGGACCTAGCCACGGTCAGTCTCGAAGAACGCATGGGAGAGGTGTTCACGCGCCGCCTGCGCGGAATGGATGGGAAGGGCAAGGAGTTGCTGGGTGCAGCCCTTAAGTCGTCGTCCGAACCTGCCGTGGTGCGCAGTGCCTTTGATTTGGGTGCCGCCCAGAAGGCCGCGATTCAAAATGCGCTCAACGAAACCTTCGCGGCGGAAATCCGCATACGGTTCGAAACCTCGCCAGATCTAATCAGCGGCATTGAACTCACCGCGAATGGACAGAAAGTGGCGTGGAGCATCGCGGAGTATCTGGTCTCTTTGGAAAAAGGTGTCGACGAACTTCTGAAGAGAAATGACGAGGCCGCAGTGAAAGCCGAACCGAAGCCGGAAGTGAAAGCGGAGCCGAAGACGGAAGTGAAGGCCGCGCCAAAGCCAGAGGCAAAAGAGGAGCCGAAGCCAGAGGCGAAAGCGGAGCCGAAGACGGAAGCGAAGGCGGAGCCCAAGCCGGAGGCAAAAGCCGAACCGAAAACAGACGCGAAAGCCGAACCCAAGCCGGAAGCGAAAGCGGAGCCAAAGCCGGAGGTAAAAGCCGAGCCCAAGCCGGAAGCGAAAGCCGAAACCAAGCCGGAAGAACCTAAGCCCGAAACCGTGAGCGCATGAACATGGAATCTGAGAGCCTCCAGCATGGTTTCGACAGCGCGTTTGCTGGAATGAAACAAGTGCGGGAGGGTTTCGCCCCGAAACTGACGCCGCGCGAAGTGGGCATCGTCACCAATGTTTCCACCGGAATCGCCACGCTTTCAGGCCTTCCCGGCGCGGGCTATGACGAATTGGTGAGATTCCGCGGCGGTCTGCTGGGCATCGCCTTCAACGTGGACGAGGACGAAAT
>PMMJ01000329.1:4838-5155 GCA_003162255.1 Acidobacteriaceae bacterium
CGCGGTCAGCGCGAGTTGATTCTCGGCGATCGCCAAACGGGAAAGACGGCCATCGCGGTCGACACCATCTTGAATCAGCGCGGGCAAAACGTTCTCTGCGTCTACTGCGCGATCGGCCAACGCGCCTCTGCCGTCGCCAAGGTCGTGGCCAACCTGCGCGAAAAAGGCGCAATGGATTACACCGTGGTGATTGTCGCCGAGGGCAACGACGCGCCCGGCCTTGTCTACATCACGCCCTACGCCGCGACCAGCATCGCCGAATATTTCATGGAAAAGGGACGCGACGTGCTCATCGTTTACGACGATCTCACGCAGCA
>PMMJ01000411.1 GCA_003162255.1 Acidobacteriaceae bacterium
TCGAACGAAGGCGTCATCCTGATGGCGGCGACCAACCGTCCCGATGTGCTTGATCCGGCGTTGTTGCGCCCGGGCCGTTTCGACCGGCGCGTGGTGGTGAATCGTCCCGATGTTCGCGGACGCGAAGAAATTCTGCGTGTGCACACCCGCAAGATTCCTCTCGCCGACGATGTCGATTTGTCGGTGCTCGCTCGCGGCACTCCGGGATTCTCCGGCGCGGACTTGGCCAACATGGTGAACGAAGCGGCACTGGCGGCGGCGCGGCAAAACCGCAAGGCCGTCCTGATGTACGACTTCGAAGTGGCGAAAGATAAAGTGCTGATGGGCGTGGAACGCAAGTCGCTTCTGCTCTCCGATGAGGAGAAAAAGAACACCGCGTACCACGAGGCCGGACACGCGCTGGTCGCCGCCATGCTGCCGCACTCCGACCCGGTGCACAAAGTCACGATCATTCCGCGCGGCATGGCTCTCGGCTTGACCATGCAGTTGCCGACCGACGATCGCCACAACTACTACAAGAACTATCTCGAAACGCAGGTCGCCATCCTGATGGGCGGGCGCATTGCGGAAGAGATTTTCCTGAACCAGATGTCGACCGGCGCGGGCAACGATATTGAGCGGGCCACGGAACTGGCGCGCAAGATGGTTTGCGAGTGGGGCATGAGCGACTTGGGACCGGTGACCTTCGGCAAGAAAGAAGAGCAGATTTTCCTGGGACGCGAGATCTCGCAACACCGCGACTACAGCGAAGCCACCGCCATCCAGATCGACGAAGAAGTCCGGAAGATGGTGAGCCGAGGGTACGCGACGGCGAAGGGAATCCTCTCGGAGAATCGCGAAACCCTGATTCGGATCGCCAAGGCGCTGATCGAGCGCGAAGTGCTGGACGCCTCCGAGATCAAGATGCTGGTCGAGGGTGTGGATCTTCCGCCGATCAAGCCGCTGCCGGCCAAGACCGACGACGGCGTGCAGCAGGTGATCAAGCCGGACCGGGTTCCAGCGAAAAGCGGCGAGCGTCCGGCAACCGCGTAAGACAATAAGATAAGTGGAGCGACGGGCGTCTCGCCCGTCCAAGTTGCACAGCCGCCGGGCGGGGACGCCCGGCTCTCCACGAGTAAGGGCCACATCCTTCACTGGGCGGCCAATTGGCCGCCTATAGTTTTTGCTGGGTTTGGCGTCAACGCCATTACGTCCAAGATCCTCCCACCGACCCCTGCCGTGCGATACTTGTACGCATTGTGAACCTGACTCTCAATTCCAAAGTTGCTCTTATCACCGGCGGCTCGCGCGGAATCGGCGCGGCGACAGTGCGGTTGTTTGTGGCCGCCGGCGCGAAAGTTGTCTTCAATTATCAAGCGGCGAAGGCGCAAGCCGAGGACCTGGTGCGCGAATGTGGCGCGGAAAACTGCCGCGCCGTCGAGAGCGATCTTTCCACTACGGCGGGGGCGCAACAACTCGTATCGTCCGCCATCGCGGCCTTCGGACGCCTCGACATTCTGGTCGCGAATCATGGCATCTGGCCGCCTGACGATGCTCCCGTAGATCGCATGTCCGACGCACAATGGCATCGCACGATCGCGGTGAATCTCGACAGCGTGTTCTCGCTCGTCAAGCATTCGGTCGCGCAGATGAAAAAGCAAGGCAGCGGCCACATCGTGCTGGTCAGTTCGACCGCCGGCCAGCGTGGCGAAGCCTTTCACTGCGATTATGCGGCCAGCAAAGGCGCGCTGATCAGCATGGTGAAAGGGCTCTCGACGGAACTGGCGCGCGACGGCATTCATGTCAATTGCGTGGCGCCGGGCTGGGTGGCAACGGATATGTCGGCGGCGGCGCTGAGCCATCCGCCAACGCGCGAAAAAGTCTTTCGATCCATCCCGCTGGGCCGCGTGGGAACGCCGGACGAAATCGCGGGGCCGATTCTTTTCCTGTGCACACCCTACGCCGGATTTATCACCGGCGAAGTTTTCAACGTCAACGGCGGCGCCGTGCTGGTGGGGTAGAGGAGTCGCGCTCCGCGTGACTGGAGGGCGATCGTCCCCACGTGCTCTCCGGTACAGCTAAAATCATTCAGGGTGCTTCTAACCCAACAGAATCATGAATCGTCTTTTCCTTGTTTTGCTGCTGTGCGCGCTGGGCGGTGCCCAGACCGCTCCCACGCCCGCTCCCCCGCAACCCGGCGCTCAGCCCGCCGTCAACATGAACGACTCCGACAACGCGCGCCAGGCGCGAGCGCTTCTGGAGAAGACGATCGAGGCGCTGGGCGGGCAGCCCTACCTCACCTATGAAAACCGGGTTGAGGAAGGCCGCTATTATCCCCTCTATCACGGGCGCACCAACAGCACCGGGATTCCCTACCGATACTACGTCGAGTATCCCGACAAGGACCGTTTCGAAGTCCTCCGCATGAAAGACATTCATATCATCCCAGGGGAGATTGACATCGGCGGCGTCAAGTCCAAGAAGGTCGACCTTGCCCTGATTCACAACGGCGACAAAGGATACGAGGTTACCTACAAGGGAACGGCGGCGCAGGAGCCGCTGGATTTGGAGAATTATCTCCGCCGTCGTCAGCATTCGCTGGAATGGATCTTCCGCAAGTGGATACGCGATCCAAACGTCGCTTTCTTCTATGATGGGATTGCGGTGGTGGATGGGAAGGCAACCGAAGGAGTCACGCTGCTCAACGGCCAGAACGACTCGGTGAGCGTCTTTCTGGACCAGAATACGCACTATCCGATCAAGATCAGTTATTCCTGGCGCGATCCGAAAGACAAGCAGAAAAATGTCGAAGAAGAGATTTACGATAGTTACAAACTGGTGCAGGGAATCTGGACCCCTCACTCCATTACCCGCTATTTCAACGGAGAGACTTCACAACAGCGCTTCATCAACACGGCCAGCTACAACCTGAAGTTGCCGGATTCGATGTTCGAAGCGGCGGTGACCTATGACCCCAAAGTGCCGCTGAAGAAACGGTAGAATTGCCGGCAAAATGGGCCCAAAAGTTACTTAAGTACCGGAAAACACAGCAAGTTCTTCCCCGGTTAACCTCTAACATCTGCAACTGCCTGAACAAGTTAGCCCACGCACCGGTTCCCAAGCCACGGAGTGTGGCTCTTTTGCCACATACACAAGTGGGCACATCCCTGTAAGCTGATACATAGCAAAAGACTTACATCTTCCCCGTTGACACACGAGCAGACAATTCGTGCTGCAGTGACCTGCACAGGAGTGGGGCTGCACAGTGGCGCTCCGGTCAGTTTGCGGATTCTGCCTGCGCCCGCGGGAACAGGAATCGTATTTCACCGCACCGACCTGGACGGCTTCGCGATCGAAGCCAGCGGACGCAACGTGGCCCGCGTCAGTTACGCCACCAGTTTGATGAAGAAGGGCGTGCTCATCTCCACCACCGAGCACCTGCTCTCGGCGTTTACCGGAGTCGGCATCGACAACGCCATCGTCGAACTGGACAATCTTGAACTGCCCATGCTCGATGGCAGCGCCCGTCCCTTTGTCGAAATGATTCAGAAGGCCGGGATTCGGCGGCAGCGCAAAGCGCGCACTTATCTCCGGATCGTGCGCGAGATCGAGTTGCGCGAGGGCGATAAATTCATTGCCGTGTATCCGGCGGACATTTATTCCGTTGCGTATTCCATTAACTTTCCTCATCCACTCATTGGCAAACAGAGCTTCTGCGTACGGCTGACCAATGGCAGCTATCTGAAAGAGATCGCGCCGGCGCGCACTTTCGGATTTCTGCACGAAGCCGACGCCATGCGCCAGCAGGGATTGATTCGCGGCGCGTCGACTGAGAACGCCATCGTGCTGAACCGCGACGAAGTGCTGAACCCGCCGTTGCGGTTCCCCGACGAGTTCGTGCGCCACAAAGTTCTGGATCTGATCGGCGACCTGGCGCTGATCGGCAAGCACATACTGGGTTCGGTGGTGGCCGACCGCGCCGGCCACGCCATGCACACCGCGCTGGTATCGCGCATTTTACGCGACCGCTCGTATTGGGAAGAAACAACGCTGGAAGATGAACCTGCACACCCGGTGCCCGCGTCCCCGGTTAGTCTTAGCGTCTAGTAAAGGTGTTAGGTTTCGGAGCTTGTTCTCCTGAGACCTGAGACCTAACACCTGAGACCTTTCATTCAATCGGCGGGTTGTGGCACATTCCACTCGTAAGGCAATCCTTGTTCTGACAGCAGGCGCTGCAGTTCGGCTTCCGCTTCGGCGCGGACGCGGCCGGCAAAGGCGTTCGCGCTCTGGCGGTGCTCGGCGCCGAGCGCGGAGAAGCGCGCATCCCGGTAAGGCTGGTCCTCTTCCAAATGGCGCAACCAGCGCTCGGTTCTGGCGATTCTTTCTTCCAGGGTAATCATGGCAATGCGATCCTGCGTGGGAGATGAGTCGCGGCAAGCCGCGTCTCTACAGTGCCACAGCAGTGGCGGGATGCAAGTTGCAAGCTGGATGCCGGTGGGTGGGAGCGAATCTCGATTTGCTATAGAGGGAGCCAGGGACGGGAAGGGCACGGCTTCAGCCGTGCCGCCATGGCCTGCAACGGTGTCCGGCTTTAGCCGCTGAGGGTGCGCACTCTACGCTATTACGAGAAATTCATTAGTGAAGCGCCGCGTAGCCTTTTAGCCCCGCAGGCATCTCTTCTTGCAAGCGGTCGGTCAGCCATTTTTCAAGCTGATATTGTGCGCTCTGCGGAACCTCGATGAAGCGGATGCCGGCGTGGCTGGTTCCGTCGGCCCAGGCGATTTCGCCTTTCAGTTCGAGCGAGATGTTAGCCTTGGGAAGCGTGAAGCGAAACTGCACCTGCGCCTCCTTGGGTAACTTGCCGACGATGCGTATCGCCATGCCTCCCTCGCTCAAATTAGTGGTTGTAGCGGTCAGTTCCTGGTCGGGCGCAAGGCTGAGATGCACCGGCATCTCCACTGGATAGCGGAAGTACCGACGTCGTTCCCGCATCATGAAACCGAGCGCCGCATTAATGCAGCGCGCAGCATGCAGCGGGGTGAGCGGTTTCTGCAGAACGAAGTTCGCTCCCGACCCGAAGGCCGCCTGAGTGGTCGTCTTCCCATTCACCACGGCAAAGGCTACGGACTTGGCATTGCTTTGAGTATGGCGCAAAACATGCAACAGGCCAAAGCCGTTCGGCAGATCGTCGCAGTCGATGATAACCGCATCGAACTTGCGCTTCGCCAGCATATCGTTGCCCGACTGGGACTCGGTGCAAACCTCAATATTGACCGAGATCTTCTCCAGTGTCGGACGCAGCACGCCGAGCAAACCGGCGTCATGGCTGACGAGAAGAGAATCCAGATTCATCGCTCCTGCAATCCTACTGGGGCGCGAGCAGCGAAGAAAGTAACGTAGGTATCGGGCGAAAGTACAAGGCATCGGGGTTCCTCCGTCACCGCGGGAAAATCGCGGCTTTAGTCAGTTTTTTCTGGATTCTTGCGCCTTTCACCGCGAAACTAGCACTGGTGGGCGAAACCGCTTATCTGTCGCTGGGATCGAACCTGGGAGATCGCGCGGCCAACCTGCGTGCGGCGGTCGCGCAATTGGCCCTAGCCGGCCGCTTGCTGGCGGTCTCCGCATTCTATGAAACCCAGCCGGTGGACGTTCCCGACCAGCCCTGGTTTCTAAACTGCGTGGTGGCGATTGAAACCGATAAGACGCCGAGAGAATTGCTCCAGCTTGCATTGCAAGTCGAAGCGGCGATGGGACGTCTCCGTATGCGCAAGAAGGGCGCGCGCAACATTGATATCGATGTGGTGCTGTTTGGGGATCGCGTGGTGGACGAGCCGAGTTTGAAGATTCCGCATCCGACAATGCATCAGCGGCGGTTCGTACTGGAACCGCTGGTCGAGATCGCTCCCGAGGCGAGCCATCCTGAACTCGGGAAAACAGCGCGCCAACTGCTGGCGGAGCTGACGGGCGGGCAAACGGTCCGCCGGCTCTGAATTCCTATACAGCTCACGTAGCGACGGCCGCCCCCGGCCGTCCGGCGTTATTGGAACGGGGAAGCGGATTCTACGGAATCACGATTCGGCTCCCTGCATCTTCCGGACCAGCGATAGCAGAGTTTTTTTGGGGGAATTGCGCAAACAGGAAATCGACGAACGCCCGCGACTTCGGTCTGCCCGAGGTGCGCCCCAAGCCCATCCGCAGGATGAATACCAGCGCCTTCAGTACGTCGGAATCCCGCAGCCGCGCGTGGCCTGGTATTTCGCCAATGTGTCGCTGCTCCCCCTCCCGAAATTCCTTGACCATGGTCTCGACTTCGCGAGCGATGCTCTGGTGCGCCAGGTTCGCGGTCGCGGGCTCGTAGATCAGGCTGGAGTTCACCAGCGTTCGATAGCTCTTCGCGAGCGAACTCAAAGCCGCGACCAGATCGCGGTCCACCAGTGAGCGATCAGCGCGCGCGCTCTTGGCCAGCGCGAAGCTGAGTCCGAGAATCAGTTCCTCGCGTTCGTAGAGAAACTGCTCGGTGACCTCAACCTCGGGAAATAGAGCCGCACGATCCCCTTCGCCCGCGAGGCGGGGTTTTTCGTGCTCACGCGCCTGTTGTCGTGCCTGCAAAAGATACGGACAGTCGCTGGGGCAGTCCAGCGTCACTTCGCGCTGCTCGCCGCAGCACTGTGGACAGATTCTGCCGTGCATGGCCGGGCAAAACCGCTTTTCTTTTCGCTCTTCGCAGATCGCGCAACTCAAGTGCAGTTCCTCGGATTTGATTATTTCACGAAGAACGAAGTTCCACCGCCGAGACATCTGGTGTGTTACGTATGCGACTGGGAGACGCCCGCAAGTTCCGCCAACGCCCTTGGCTAGCAGCTAAGCTGATCTCTTCGTCTGTGGGCAAAACTCGATGATTTTTCCGAGTTGCGGCTGAGCCACCGTCCGCGACGGTTTCCGAAAGTTCTTCGGCATGTAAAACTCAATCACTCTTGCCATGACAATCTCCTAGGTCCCAGTGAATCTCGATGCGCGCGGCTGCGCCAAATCGTTCGCTCGCCTGTGTCGCTCGCAATCAGTGCGTTCTGAGAGGTTCATCGCAGCCACGATTAGAACGTCCTGTAGCGTGAAACCGCGAGTTGTGATCTTCCACATAAGCGCCTCCAACTCAACTGAGGCTTGTTTATGCGGTGAGTGTGGATTACCCTGCGCCTGCTCACAAGGTCAGATCTGGTGATTGTGGCCTGGGAATATGGTGGCTGCTCACGGTTGTGCTTCCTGGAGAGGGAACTTGCCTGCTTTCGGGGGATTGAATGTTATCCTTTTGCGGGATTGAGAGTTGTCTAGTGTAGTGGTGGCCACCCACACATCCCCCTCACGATCCTCAAAAAGACTGCATATCATGTCGCCCGAGAGGCCATCGGATTTCGTAAATACATCTGTGCGGCCCTGATGTACATGGACGAGCCCCCGATCCCCGCCGCTCCTGAATGTACGTACAGATTCGCCATGTTCCACGTGGAACATTGTACGNNAAAGCTGATGGCTGAAAGCTGAAAGCTGGTCTACTTGCCCGCCAGCTTCCGCGCAATTTCTTCCACGATCTTCGGGCGAAGATCGGCCATAACGCTGTCAACGATGCTGGCTATGGTGCTGGCATCGGTTGCCGACGCCGAGGTTGGTCCCTGGGCCGCCGCTGCTGCCGCCATGGCCTTCGGAGGGGCCTCCGGCACGTGCTCGGCCTGTTGTTTCGCCGTTTCTACGTCAGTGCTCGCGGCAGCGCTGGCCGACGCCGTGTGGATCTGATGCCAATTCGATTTTCCCGATTTCGCTTTCACGTCGCCCATGGATTCCTGCCCCCCAGAGTCCAAACTCGAATCCTGATTCTCTTCTGCCGCCGCAGCTTCGACCTCGTCCTTGCCGACCGCATCCGCGAACGTCGCGGCCGCAGCCTCTTCCGCAGGTGCTTCCTCCGCGACTTTCGCCGCAGAATCTTTCTGCTCCGCTTCGTGCTCTTCTGGCGCGAGTTTTTCTGGTTCAACTTGCGCTGATTCAACCTGCGCTGGTTCAATCTGCTCCGGCGCGATCGCGTCCACCGCCGGCGTCGCTGCGTTCGAAACCTCCGCCATCACTTCCGCGGGCGCCTCCATGACCGATGCTGCATCGGCTGTGGCCTCTGGGCCATGCTCCGATGACTGCTGGCCGGACAAACCATTCTCATCCCCTGGCTCCGATTCACCGTTCGTCCTGGCGTCCAACCCCGCAGCTGCCAGTCTGTTCTCGACCACGGCCGCAACCGCTGAAACTCCGGTGAGCTGCGTGAGTTCAATTTCGCTGCCGGGAGTTGTCGTGGATGTCGCCGTCGACGTTGCCGCAGGCTCTGCCGCGAACGTGCGGAACATTTCCGCTTCCAGCGAAACCGCCGCTTCCTCCGGACTCAACGCCACTGCCTCCGCCATCCACCGCGGACCGGCCGCCGCATTGCGTGCCGCCTCTTCCGCGAGCAACTGGCCAGCCGCCACCAGGGTTCCGTGCGACGGAGCCACCGAGACATCCGCGTGGCTGGTAGAGGGTGTCAGCAAGCGTAGTGCTTCCGCCAGTTCCTCATCGGTCGGCGCCGGCTCTTCCGGCTCCGCCGTCTCGGGCACGCTCTCCGCAACCGGGACCGCAGCCTGCTCCGTCTGCAAGTCTTGGGCCTGGAAATTGTCGGCTCTTAACTCTTGAGTTTTCGGTTCTTCCGGCTTCGGTTCTTCACCCTTTGATTCTTCCTGCGCAGCGACTGCTTCCGCTGGAACGACCGCCTCGGCCGCCTCGTTGGTGGCGACGGGCTTCGCTGCAATCTTCTCTTCGATCTCGGGTTCGGCCTTGTCTTCCGCCGCCTGCTCAACCGCGCTCGGTGCCGAAGCAAATATCGGCTCGTCGTTCCCGTCCACGGGGGCGGGTTCTTGCGCCAGGGGGGCAGGATTCTCCGCGACGGCGGCGACCGCAGCCGGAGTTTCCGGCTCAGTTTCGTGCCGATTTATTTCGGCCGCGGCAACTTCGCTCGCCGGCTCCGTGTGTTCAACCGGAATCTCGATTTCGCTCTTGGTTTCGACGGCTGATGCCGGGACGTCGACGGCTAATGCCGCTGGGGCAATGGCTGGCGCAGCGGGCTCAACGACCGGCGCTGAAGATTCAACTTCTGTTTTCGTTTCCGCCGCCGCGGGAACTTCCGGTTCAGTCTTTGCTATTTCAGTTCTTGCCACTTCCGTCTTTGCCGCCGCGTGTGTCACCGGAACTGCCGGGCCCATTCTTTCCGCCAGCGGCGCAATATCCTCAGCCGCCGGAATCGGTCCATCAAGCCTCGCGGCCAAGGCGCTGAGTGCGTCCAACTCGTCGGGCGTAATGTCGCGCGGAATATCCGGAACCAGCCCAGGCTCCTGTCCCGGCGGCGCCGGCGCCTTTACCGCGAATACTCCGCTCGCGCCCGTCTTGCCTTTTGTTTTGCGGAAATCCCGGAAGGTCGCACCGGCCGCGGCATCCTCTGCTTCCGGCTCCGTTTCTTCCTTTTTCTTCTTCGATGGAAAGCGCAGTCGGCTCTTCCATCCGGTATCGGGATCCGTGTTGTTTTCGCCGCCAAATCGTTCCACGCCCGGAACCGAAGCACTGAAACGCGTGCCGTCGTGCTGCGGCACCATGCGGTCTTCGAGTCGCGTGATCGCCGTCAGCAACTCGCTGGCTTCAAACGGCTTCACAATGTGAGCGTCAGCCCTGACCCGGCGCGCTTCTTCCGGTTTGAACGGTTCCAGCTTGCCCACCGTCAGCAGCACGGGAATGTGCTCGGTCTCGGCCGAATCCTTCAAGCGCTGGCACACTTCCAGCCCGCTGTAGCCGGGCATATACACGTCCAGCACGATGAGATCCGGTTTGATTTCGGCGATCCGCTTCAATGCGGCAGATCCGTTATTGACCGTGACGACGTCATACCCGGCATCGGCCAGGATTTTTCGCCCCATGTTCTGGGCCGTCACACTATCATCGGCAAGAAGTATTTTCCGCGACAAGCTTCATCCTTCGACAAAATAAGGAGAGATAACGCGAAACTAACTCGTCCCTCAGTCGAAGTCAACGGTTCCCGGAGCGGTAACAGGTTACTTCCGTTCCTAGCCTGTTGGGGAGAAGGAAGGACAAGGGGCGGAGGTCAGAGGTCAGATTGCGGAGGTAGAAGAGCAGAAAGCGAGAAAGACACGATCTCGCAGCCAAGAGACACCCAAATGCCATGCCTCTAACCTCTGCAATCTGACCTCTAACCTCTGCCTTCCCTAGAACGGTTTTAGCTTCCCCAGACCTTTTTTCTTTTTCTTCTTGGTCGAAGAAATATCCGCCATCTCCTCGGATTTCACCGAGGCAGTCGAAGAGAGCGCACCTGATGACACGCCGTTGTTGTCCAGTTGATTGCTCTGCTGCAGCGGGGGAAGCGCGTTCGGATCGGTCTCGACATTCGGCTTCAGTTCATTCGGATCCGCCACCGTTGGCTTCAACTCAGCCGACGCCGGGTCTGCCGCCGCTGTGGGAGCATCCGAACGCGGCGCTTCCTGGTTCGGCGTTACCGTGCCATTCGTCGTTTCCACGGTGACCTTGTTGTCACCGCTGCTCACCGAATTGCTTATCTTTCTTACCACTTCCGTTGCCGTCATCGGCTCCGGATCGACCATGGTCGGCTCGCCCACGCGCGCGGCCTTGGCCACGTCGGGATGCTTCTCCAAGTTGCCCAGCAGGCTCGACACCATGCTCGCTTCATGCCGGCTGGCCACTTCCTTCTTGTTCTGTTCGAGCATTGCCCGCGTCGGCCGCGGCACCGTCTGATGCAGCGCCTCCAGCCGCGCCTTGGCATCCACCGCCCGATCCATCGCCGGATAACGCTTGATGATCCTTCCGTACGCGTCGGCCGCATCCTTGGTCAAGTCCTCGATCATCTTGCCCTTGACCACTTCGCCCATGCGCGGGTTCTTGCGCACCACTTCGATCTCGGCTTCGTAAGATTGCCCCATCAGATACAGGGCCTGGTCCGCGCCGCTATATAACGGATAGCGGTCGACCAGCGTCTTCAAGCGCGCAATCGCCGCCGGATACGCCATCCGCAGATAATAGAAACGGCCGATGCCGAACTCCCGTTCCGCCAGCACTTCCTGCACTTCCCGCAACCGCTGTTTCGCCTGCGGCACCAGTTTGCTGTCGGGATACTCCTGAATCAGCGCCCGGTATTCCTCCTCCGCCCGCATGGCGTGGGTGTAGTCGCGGTCCGGCTTTTCCATTTCCTGATAGTGGATGTTCGCCACCTTCAACTGCGCCTCGGCTGCCTCCGGCATATTGGGAAAGAAGGTGCGGAAATCCTTGTATTCGATTTCGGCCTGTTGCATCGCGGTCGAACCACCCTCGGCGTACCATGAATCGGCCACCGCCAGCTTGGCCCGCGCGACAAACTCGGAATCGGGATAGGTGTTGATTAGCGTCTGCAGCGTCATTCGCGCCACGTCGAAGCGGTTGTGCTTCAGGGCATCCATGGACCGGTCAAACAGCACCTTGTCGGGCTGTTTCGACCCGACGTTGGCCAGCGGATTCACCGATTTCTTGTTGGTGCATCCGACCGTCAACGCCAGCATTAAGCCGAGAAGTACGAAAATAGAATTCCGACGCATAAGGACCTCAAAACCCGCTGTTCGCTATTCGCTGTTGGCGATTCGCAAAGAGCGAACAGCGATCAGCGAACAGCGTTTTTTCACCTCGAACCTCTGCAACCCTATACTCGCTGCAAACTTGCGCTCCGCGCCGCTTCCAGCAGCGCCTGCGCATTTACCTTGGCATCGCCTTTGCCGAACACCGCAGTCCCCGACACCAGAATCTCGGCCCCGGCGCGCACGACTTCCGCGACCGTATCCAGCCCGACGCCGCCATCTACTTCGATGCGGTACTCGTATCCCCGCGCGCCGCGAATCTCTGCCAATTTCGCTATTTTGTGCAGCGTCCCTGGGATGAACTTCTGCGCCCCGAATCCCGGATTCACGCTCATCACCAGCACATAATCCACAATGTCGAGCACTTCGCTGAGTGTTTCCACCGGCGTCGCCGGATTAATCACCACACCCGCCCGGCATTCATGCTGCTTAATCAGGTTCAGCGTGCGGTTCAGATTCCGGCACGCTTCCTGATGCACCGAAATCCAGTTCGCGCCCGCTTCGGCAAATTCCGGGATGAACTGGTCGGGATTCTCTATCATCAGATGGCAATCCAGCGGCAGCCGGGTTGCCCGGCGCAAGGATTTCACCACCGGAGGCCCCAGCGTCAGATTGGGGACAAAATGCCCATCCATGATGTCCACATGGAGTACGCCAGCGCCGCCCGCAGTCGCCCGCTCCACCTGGTCCGCCAAGTGGGCGAAATCCGCCGCGAGTATCGAGGATGCGAGTTCGATCAAGACTAGGGTCCAGAACGTTAAGGAGAAGCTGTGGAAATTCTAGCACGAGGGCGCGGCGGGGCAAGGCGACGGCACAATCGAAGTTCGGCTAGAGACCGCTCCTGAGTGTAATCGCTGTTAGCGCCAACTGTCTTGTAGAATTCATTCGTTGCCTAATCCTTCAGCACATAACGAATTTCGGAGTGCATCGGCGAGGTTGGAGGGACGCACACTCTCAAAGATCGAGAAGCGATCCGACTATCGGGTGTTTCAATTCGGAAATGGCGTCGTGTTGAGCACCCAGTCGCCATGGCGCGTTCTATCCCAAGAAGCCATTCTCCTGACTAGCCAAGATGATGGTCAGCAGTATGGCTTGCCGAAACCCGTAGATGCACAAGCAGAAGTCCGCAAACTGCTTCAAAATCGCATCGTCTCCGAGCTTGACGTGGACCAAGCATCCGCAGACTTTACTATTCGTTTCGACAACGGAACGGCCCTTCAGATCTTAAACGTGTCGTCGGGTTATGAAGCATGCACGCTGGACTCGGAAGGTGATTACCGCATAGTCGGCCGAAACGGGTGCTCCTGAACCTTCCAACTGTTGAAAAATCTATATATCACTCGTTGACCGGGGCCGCTCGACGGATCAAGCAGGCGGGAATAGGAAGTGTCAAGCTGGCCGTCCTGTCGGTAGACCGCAGAAACTCTCACTCCGCAAGGGCGAATTGTGGCAATATATTTGCTCATCAAGAGGTGATCCCCCATGTTCTCTGTTCGCGTAATTCTTTGGACGGTAGCCATGGCATATACCGGATTCCTTCTGGCCGGCCAGGGGCTGCGAACTTTCAACAGCCTCTCAATTACAGAAGCATTCCTCGGAGCTTTAACAGGATTTTTCCTTGCTATCATGTTCACTCTCCGAGAGAGGCGGCGACAAAGGCCTGCCTTAGTTGCATATTCCATTGCACAAATCTTCCCGAACTGGGGCATATCCCGCGAACACCGCGGCTCACGTCCGAAGCCAAAGCGTTGATCCAAACAGGCGGGCTGAGTCCGAGCTGATCGTCGTTGATTCAGTCCGCGTGGACCAAATTCTCAGTTGACGTTATATCCCATAACGCTCATTGCGGGGTTCTGAGTGCCTGTTAACGTGCCAACGGCAGTTGACAAGAGCGTGGAGTCGAATTTGGCTATACAGGCTCCGAGATTGCGGGCTGCGCCACGGAGGCAGGCGTCCGAATCGATCGCCACAAAAGTATCAGCATCGCCAATGCCCAGATGTTTATGCCGGAGTCTCCTGCGGTCGTAGGGCCATTAACACTCAGAACAGGTTCAAGGCTCGCAAAAAAACCTGTAAGCAATAACGCGTGAAGAAATCCCCGGAAACCTCACCGTTCGGGCGCAGCGTTGCTCGCGGTGGTCGCAATTTCGAACTAGCGACCACCTTGAAGACAGTACGGTAGACGGAGCTAGTGTAGACCTACAGAAAGGCTGAAGATCGTGCCACACCCCTCGCTGCACGCGCTGCTGGCCCCATATTTCGTAGTCCCGTAAAGATCACCGTTGCTGCCCTCGACCAGCGTCGAGTAGGGCAATTCACCGTCCGCTCCGTCGAAGGTGTGCAGCGTAGTCAGCGTGCCGCTTGGGGTGATCTTGAAAACCGTGCCCGTGTTGCTGACCCCGAACCCGCTTGTTGTCCCGTAGAAGTTTCCGTCCGTGGCCTGGATCAGCCCAGCGCTGGCTCCGGTGCTGTCCCCACTGCCGAAGCTGTGCAGCGTGGTCAGCGTGCCCGTTGGAGTGATCTTGAAGACCGTGCCACCGAAGTTGGGGTTGCCCCCGCCAAAGCTCGTTGTCCCGTAAAAGTTCCCATCGGTGCCCTGGACCAGCGCCGCGTAGGACTTTTCACCGTCTGTGGCGTCGAAGCTATGCAGCACGGTGAGCGTGCCGCTTGGGGTGACTTCGAAGACCGTGCCAAATCCCGGATAGTTGGCCCCGCCCATAGGCGTTGTCCCGTAGAAGTTCCCGTCCGTGGCTTGGACCAGTGGCGAAGAGGGCGAGAAGCCATGCGCCTGGTCGAAGACGGCTAGCGTCGTCAGCGTACCACTTGTAGTGATTTTGAAGATCGTCCCGCAATGTACGTTATAGGTTGGCCGTATAGTGCATATATTGGCACTGCCGCGGGAGGTTGTTCCGTAAAGGCTCCCATCCTTGCCTTGGATCAACCCTGCCAAGGGGTATTGGCCACCTGTACCAGTGCTGCTGAAGCTGTGCAGCGTGGTCAACGTGCCGCTTAGGGTGATCTTGAAAACCGAGCCGCGGTTGCTGAACCCGAACCCGTATGTTGTCCCGTACAAGTTTCCATCGCTGGCCTGGAGCAAGGCCCCCATTGGGCTGGCGCCGTCCGGGCAACCGACCTGTGAGCAAAAGCTATAAATCGTGGTCAGTGCGCCGCTCGGGCTGATCCTGAAGACCGTGCCAGCGCTGTTGGCCCCGCCCGCGCTCGTTGTCCCGTAGAAGTTCCCGTCCGTGGCCCGAATCAGACCTGCGGTGGAGCTGCCCCCGTCCGTCCCGTCGAAGTTCACCAGCGTGGTGAAGGTTTGTGCCGCAATTGGAGACGCTGACCCACACAACCAGATTGTTGCTAACATCATAGAAATTGCAAATCTTCCTGTGGCGCGCATCTGTTCGCTCCTGGGACAAATCTAGTTGTCACCCATGAGCGTAGCTAAACTCAACGGCCCAGTTGTCAGGAGTTTGTCATCACATTGTGAAAGTATTGTCCGCTCTTCCTTAAGCCGACCGGCTGGATCGAGTGACTCTGGGCGGCCAGGCGCCCGCGAAGTCCAGTCTGTTCCCTCTAGAGCGCTGGTTTCTGGACCGGAACGCTGTTGCGAATGAGTGGGCCAGCATCATGACCTCGATTTTGTGAATTCTTGTCAAGCCCCCGTTTTCACGATTTTCCCCGTAAGTCCCTGCATCGGATGGGAGAATAAAGTTGGAAAACTTGGCGGTCTAGGTAGGTCGAAATTGCTATAATAGAATTAGAGATAAGCAAAGGGTGCGGATTCACTCCCGCACCCTTTTCCTTGTGTGCCGAACATGTTCGAC
>PMMJ01000247.1:0-10744 GCA_003162255.1 Acidobacteriaceae bacterium
GCCGGCAGGATGCGAGTGATCCACTGGAGCACTACCGGCATCTGCTCAATCGAATACAAAAACCCGGACAGCAGGAACGCTGGAAGGAAGGTGATGAGCAGCGCGATTTGACTCGCAGCGAGCTGACTTCCGCCGATTACGGAGATGAAGAATCCGAGCGACAGCACCACCACCATGAACATGGCGGAACTAACCAGCAAAGTTATGAAAGAACCGCGGAAGGGAACTTGGAACCAGTAGATGGCGATCAAGGCGCAGACAATGACGTCGAACATGCCGATGACGAAATAGGGCGCCAGTTTGCCCAGCATGATCTCCAGCGGAGTGACCGGAGTTGAGATCAAGTGCTCCATGGTGCCCCGTTCCCATTCACGCGCGATGGTAAGCGAAGTGAGGAACGCCCCGATCACGGACATCACCAGCGCCAGCACCCCGGGAACGATGAATGCGCTGCTCTCGAGATCCTCGTTATACCAGGTGCGAGTTTCAACACTGACCGAAGCAGGCTGGGCGACTTGGCCGCGGTTGCGCAGCCAGTCGAGTTGGATGTCCGATGAATAGCCCTGAACCACGGCTTGGGCATAGCCGATGGCAACATTAGCCGTGTTGTCATCCGAGCCGTCGACGAGCGCCTGCACCTGGGTTGGAAGGCCGTTGCGCACGCGTTCGGAGAAATCCCATGGGATAACAATCCCCATCTTCGCGTGGCCGTCGTCGAGCGACCGGGTGAGCGCGGGATAGTCGTTCACAACCCGCACAACGTCGAAGTATGCGCTGGCTTGAAAGCGCTTCAATAGATCCTGACTCTGCTGGCTGCCGTCGCGGTCATACACATAAACCGGCAACCCCTTGAGATCGAGATTGACGCCGTAGCCAAACAGAAGCACCAGAACGACCGGCATGATCAAGACGATGATCAGACTGCGCGAGTCGCGCAGGATCTGGACAACCTCTTTTCGAGCCACGGCTAGGAAGCGAGTGAAGCTCATGCTGTCCGTTCCTTTTCCGAATCGTGCGCAGTCGTAAGAGAGACGAAAACATCTTCAAGACTGGGACGTATCTTCTCGATATGGCCAACCTTGATGCTGTGATCCGACAGGTACTTCTGAACCTGCGGGATCGCAGCGGCAGCATCACGCACCACCAGGTGCAGAGCGTTCCCGAAAACCGCGGCATCAATCACATCCGGAGCGGATTGCAGAACTTCCACTGCACTGCCCAGCGGTTCGCATTCCACCAGCAGCAGTTCGCCTTTCATCGATTTTTGCTTTAGTTCTGAAGGCGTGCCCAGCGCGACGATCTTTCCGCGAAAGATCAGCGCCAGTTGGTTGCAGTATTCCGCTTCTTCCATGTAATGCGTGGTCACGAAGACGGTCACGCCCTCTTCCGCCATCTGGTGAATCAGGTCCCAGAACTGGCGCCGCGAGATGGGATCGACACCAGAAGTGGGTTCATCCAGAAAAATAACGGGCGGCTTGTGCAACACAGCGCAGCCCAGAGCGAGGCGTTGCTTCCACCCTCCCGGAAGCGTGCCGGTAATCAGATTCTCCTGCCCTTTGAGGTTCGCCATCTCCAGCGCCCATTCGATTTGCTCGCTGAGCTTGTCAGCAGGCACGCTATAGAGGCCAGCGAACAGGCGTATGTTTTCGATCACCTTGAGATCGTTGTAGAGCGAAAACTTCTGCGACATGTAGCCGATGTTCTGGCGTACGGATTCCGGCTCACGGCCAACGTCATATCCCGCAACCCGCGCACGGCCCGATGTAGGCCTCAGCAGACCGCAGAGCATGCGGATGGTGGTGGACTTGCCCGCGCCGTTCGGTCCGAGAAAGCCAAACACTTCGCCCTTGCGGATATCGAGATTGATGCGATCGACGGCCACAAAATCGCCAAACCGCT
Source organism: Acidobacteriaceae bacterium (assembly GCA_003162255.1). Lineage (GTDB taxonomy): Bacteria > Acidobacteriota > Terriglobia > Terriglobales > Acidobacteriaceae > Acidiflorens. The sequence goes on from PMMJ01000247.1 coordinate 1,900, forward strand.
TGACCAGATCCTCGATCACCACCGAATTGTTGTCCTCAGGCATGCGATGGCGCTCCACCGCTGACCGCATCGACGAAGAGATCCTCAATGGTGGGCGTGACTTGCTGAATCGCGTCGAACGGGACGTGCGCGCTGTTCAGCCGGGCCTCGAACTCTGGGATGCGGCGAGCCGCATCGTCCACCACGACATGCAGCCCGTCACCGGTCAGCACCAGGCTGGAGATCCCAGCCGCGTGTTCGAGTTGTTCACGCGATCTGCGCGGATCGGATGAGGTGACCGACAAAACTCCTTTGCCTAGCTTGGCCTTGAGATTCGTAGGCGTGTCGCAGAAGAGCAGTTTCCCCTGATGCAGTAAGGCGACGCGATGACAGCGCTCCGCTTCGTCGAGGTAGGCGGTGGAAGTGAGGATCGCCACCCCTTCCGCGGCGAGTTCATAGAGGATGCGCCAGAAGTCGCGGCGCGAAACGGGATCGACGCCCGTAGTCGGCTCATCCAGCAGGATCACCTTGGGACGATGTGTAAGCGCACAGACCAAGCCCAGCTTCTGCTTCATGCCGCCGGAAAGTTTCCCGGCGAGCCGCTTGCGGAACTCGCTCATGCCGGCTGCCTGCAACAGTTGCGTGGAGCGCTCTTCGCGCTCGGCCTTTTTCACTCCGAACAGGTCACCGTAGAAGCGAATGTTTTCGTCGACGGTCAGGTCTTCATAAAGTCCGAAGCGCTGCGGCATGTAGCTGAGGTGATGCTTAGCGCCTTCAGGATCGTGAACCACGTCGAAGCCGGCGACACTGCCTGTCCCTTCATCGGGTGGCATGATGCCCGCGAGCATTCGCAGTGTCGTCGTTTTCCCGGCGCCATCAGGGCCGACCAAGCCAAAGATTTCTCCGGCGCGTACGTCAAAGCTCAAGTGGTCGACAGCGCGCACGCCCGGGAAGCTCTTTGTAAGTCCCTCGGCGACGATCGCGGATTGAGACTGCTCCGTCATTACTTCTCCGGCGTCGTTCCTGGCTGGCGTGTGTTGGCCACGGCGAGATCGATGTGGGCGTCAGCGGGCATGCCGGGTTTAAGTTCGTGATTGGAGTTGTCGATGTCGATCTTGATGCGATAAACGAGGGTGACGCGCTCTTTGTATGTTTGCACACTCTTGGGAGTGAACTCGGCACTCGACGAGATGAATGACACACGTCCGTGGTACTGCTTACCAGGATAAGTATCCGTAGTGACGGTTGCTTCCTGGCCCCAGCGTATGCGGCCCAGATCGGTTTCGGCGATATACGCGCGCAACCAGATGTGATCGAGGTCGGCGAGCGTGACCACCGGCGTGCCGGGAGCGACCACCTCGCCGAGTTCAGTTTGGCGCACTGTGATCACACCGGCAGAAGGTGCGCGAAGCGTGGTGTAGTCCAACGTGACTCGCGATAGCCCCAAACTAGCGTGGGCTTCCTTGAGATTGGCGCGAGCGATCGCGATGTCTTCTTTGCGGCTGCCTTCGACAGCTTCGTTATAACGCTGTTGCACTGCACGGAAATTTGCCTCGGCACGCTTCAAAGCAGTCTCAGCGAGGTCGCGGTCCTGCGCGGAAACTTCATCCTTACTGAAGAGGCGCTGGGCGCGCTCGTAGTCGAGTTTTTTCTCCTGCAGATCGGCTTGCGCATCGAGCGTGGTTTGGTGCGATGCCTTCACTTCCTGCTCGCGGGTCCCAGCGAGTGTGAGCGCGAGATTCGATTCGCGCACGTGGACCGTGGCCTCGTCGATCCGCACCTTCTGTCTGTAATCGGCGTCATCCAGGCGCGCGAGCAACGCGCCGTGCTCAACCGACTGGCCTTCCTCGACCGGCAGATCGACCACGCGCCCCTGCACCTTAAAACTCACCAGGCTCTCGTGCGCTTCGATATTGCCCGAGAGCGTGATCTGATTTTCAGGCTCCGATTTTTTGGTCAGACGCGGATAAAAATACACGCCGGCAGCGATCACCGCCCCCAGCAGGATCAGAATCGGTATAAGTCGCTTCATAGGTTCAACCCTCGCGGACGGAAAAATAATTCACCGCCCGCCCGACAAATCGCCTACGGATTTCCCATATACTTTCCAAAGTTGTTTTCCGTATCCCCCAAGGCCCGAGCCAGCGCAAACTTCGCGTCCGCGTGGCTGGAGACGGCAAGAATGTAGTTCTCCTGTGCGCGCGCAAGCTCGTCCTGAGCAGTGACCACTTCCACGTTATTGGTCGTGCCCGCTTGAAAGCGATCCCGCGAGAGTTCAAGCTCCCGCTGCGCCAGATCCTGCCCTTCCTTGGCAACAGCGACCTGTTCGGCTGCGGACTCGAGATTCAGCAGCGCCTCTTGGATGTCCTCTTCAATGCCGCGGCGCAAATCCGCAATTTGATCGTCGATGCGCTTAACCCTGCTGGCAAGCTCCTGCGCCTCGCCGCTGCGATCGCGATCAAACACCGTAAAGTCGATCTGGCCTTGAATCAGGCCTGTGCCCTGCACGCCTCCAATGCTGCGGCCAATCCCACCATAATTCCCGTTGACGCTGACTTTCGGATAATAGCGGGCGCGGCTGGCGCGTTGCTGCTCGACCAATCCCTGACGCTGCATGGCCAGCGACAAATAATCGGGGCGCGTGAGGACTGCCGAAGGCACAAGGCTTTCGGCCTGAGGCTGGATCAAGGGCTGGTATTGGAATGGCTCGGCAAGTTCCAACGGCGTGCTCGGCCTCATGCCCAGGTTGCGCGCGAGGGAGAGCATCGACTGTTTGTAAGAATTCTGCGCGACCAGAAGAGCTTGCTTGTCATTCGCGAACTGCACCTGCGACCGCAACACATCCACGCCCGTTGCGGTCCCCGCGTCATGCCTGTCTTTTGCCAGCTTGTACAAAGCATCCGAGTCGGTCACCCGGGATTGGGCGGCGTCCACGCGCGCCGCGGCCGACTGGGCATTGAGATAGAGGCTGGCAACCGCACGTATGATCAGATCGCGCGCATCCTGGTAATCCATTTTGCCGGCATCAAGGGCGCGTTCGCTGGCTTTCCACCCGCGATAACTCTGAAGATCGACGATGTTCTGCTCCGCATAAACGCGAAAATCGTAATTGGAAAACGGCCCAACCACGGCGGGAACGCCAGGAAGCGAGATTCCGAAAGCGGCGAGGGAGCGGTTCTGGTAGTTGGCGTAGCTCTGCGCGCGTACCTGCGGAAGCAGTGCCGCCGACAAGCGGCGCACGCGAGTGCCCTCGGCTTCCTCGACCCGTGTGTCGGCAACGAGCACGTTGAGGTTGGCCTGCAGCGCCTTCTGAATCGCATCGCGTAACGTGAGGCGGTAAGGCGCTGGTTCCTGGGCTGCGCCGATCGCGCCGCAGATCAGGCCTGCCAGCCCGAGGATGACGACACTACGAAAATTCCATTTCATCGCTTTTGCTCGTTAAGGGTATCTATGATCGGGTTTGTTCTTGGATAGCCTTGGGTAGGGCACGGCTTTACAGGCTGCGGAAAAACTCTGATTCGCGCGGTGTTTTGGGAAGGGCACGACTTTAGTCGTGCCGTAGGTCGTTGAAAATGTGTCGCGCTTCAGCGCCTGAGGTGAGCTTTTTGCGGCCTTGTCGATTTTTTCCGCAGCCTGTTCAGCCGTGTCACTAGACCCCGCCAAATACGCGGCTTTAGCCGCTGAGGGCCGACGAACCAAAGCAACCCAACTCGCCATCGCACACATAATCAGACCTTCCCTAGCCTTTATTCTCAGCTGCCGTTCGTGGCCGGATGGCAATTGCCCTCCAAAAGTGCTGAAAGCTTTCTTCGATCCAGGTTGCGAGCGCAGGCTGGCCCTGCAGCGACCAGAGCAGAACTGTTCCCATAAACGCCTGCTGGAGCTGCAGCGCAACCTTCTCTTTTTTCAAGCGAGGATCGATCTCTCCGCGCTTTTGCCCCGCCGCCACAATCTGGGCGATCATCTTGCGCCCTTCGGAAAAGTTGCAGTCGATGAGGCCACGAACCGCTTTGCTCGCGAGAAACGCCGAGATCAGCGCCCGCGCGAGATCGGGACTGCGTCCGGGTTCCTCCGCAACGCGAAGGGACATACGATGCAACACCGAGTAAATAGTCTGCTTCCCAGCTTCGGCTAGCGTAACCGCTTCTCTCACCTTGCCCAGCTGAATCTCCGCCATCACACTCAGCACGTGATCTTTGCTCTCGAAATAATTGAAGAAGGTGCCCTTGCCGACGTCCGCTGCTTCGGTGATGTCTTCCACCGTGACATTGGGAAAGCCGCGCTCGGCAAAAAGCTGTAGCGCGCACCGGAACAGACGCAGACGAGTCTCGGCGGCGCGCCGCTGGCGCCGTCCCATGCCTTGCAAGTGTGGCAGGTCCTCGGAGGGGCCAGCTTCAACGGAAGCGGGGGAGTGAGATGTATGACTGATATTCATTTGCGACCATCACTCATATACGACCAACAGCCATATTATCGGACGGAGACTCCGATTTGTCAAGTTCGGATCGCACGGAGTCGGATCGCACCGAGTCGGACTGCACGGAGCCGATTGCGCTGAGAACGAACGGCTGAGAACTGCCCTGGCGCACCCCGTGATGCAAGTGTGATTTGTATCAGGGTATGCCTTTAGGCATACCNNTGAATGCGCCTTTAGGCGCTGGTTGGCTGTGCTGGTCTTTCCACCGCGGGCTGTTACGCCCGCGCTTTGTCGATTACCGCATCCCAGATGCCCTTGGATTTGAGCACGAGTTCGACCGCTTCGCGGACCGCGCCGTGGCCGGCGAGGGCTCTCGTAGTGTAGTGTGCGACGTTTTTTACCTCGGGGACGGCATCGCCCACGGCAACGGCGAGGCCGGCGCGCCGCATCAAGGGAATATCCGGAAGATCGTCGCCGATATAGGCGACTGCGGAATCGGAGACGCCCGCTTTTTGCAGGATTTCTTCATAGGCCGGCATTTTTAAGGGCTGTTTCATGTAGACAAATTCCATCTTCATTTCCTGGGCTCGGCGAACGAGCGCAGCACTTTCGCGGCCGGTAATAAAGCCCGTACGCAGGCCGGCGGTTCGCGCAAGGGTCAGGCCCTGGCCGTCGTGCGCGTCAAACGTTTTGATTTCCAGGGTGGTGCCGTCGGTTTGCGAGAGCAGAGTAACACTGCCGTCCGTCATCGTTCCGTCCACGTCCATCAGGAGCAGTTCGATTTGCGCGGCGCGTTTCTTAAGTGCGGGAGAGATTTTGAGCACACCAGCCAAAGCAGCCTCCAGGAAAACAGGTGAAGAGAGAGTCTAAGTCAAAGCCCGGTCCTGCGGCCAGAGGGTCCGCCTTGCCGGTCAGAAAAGTGTTCAATTTTGAACAGACAGGCACCCTTCGTTTGCTAGAACTTTGTGATCATACCCGCGACCTTCAAAGGGCGATTTGAACCCAGATGAGGCGTTAGGGTGTGACGGGGTTGTTGTTCCCTGCGTGTTATGCGCGTCGGTCTAGGGCGAGCCAAACCAACTTGTAACTATCTAGAGGAGATGTGGCCATGGACTCCCCCACAGTGTTGTGCATCGACGATCTTCCTCAAGTATTGCAGCTTCGCAAGGCGACTCTCGAATCTCATGGTTATTGCGTGAAGGTCGCGTCGAGCGGCCGCACCGCGCTGAAGATGTTGGAAGAAACGCCGGTGGCCGCGGTTCTATTGGAGTACAAACTGGAAGGCATGGACGCCGAGGCCATCGCCTGCCATATCAAGAAGCGGTTTCCCAGCCTGCCGATCATCCTGCTTTCAGCGTTCTCCGACATGCTAGAGCGCATCCTATGGTTGGTGGATGAATACGTGTTGAAAAGCGAACTGTCGGAGCGCCTGGTGCCGATCATCGAACGAGCGGCGCCCCCGCGCAGGCTCGCACCGCGGTCTAACGAACCGTGCCAGCGTAGCGCAGCGGCAGCGTGAAGACACCCCCGCTGCCTGGTCATGGCACTGGGTTGCGTAGGATTTTGCAGAGGAGGTTCAAGAACATGAACATTTTCGAAACTGCCGCAGCGCTCTTATCGCTTCGATTGGGCAAGCAGAGTTTGGTTTCCCTGTTATTTTTTGCTCTGTTGTTCGCGGCGTGCCCTCAGAACTTGCTGGCTGCACAAGATGCGCAGGCCCCGGCCCAGGATGCGCCAGCTCCGGAGCAGCAGGCGCCGCCATACGCGCAACAGACTCCCGAGCAGTTGCAGCGCCTGGTGGCGCCGATCGCGCTCTATCCGGATTCGCTGGTGGCGCAGATCCTGGCGGCGTCCACCTTTCCCGAGCAAGTCGTCGAGGCCGACCGATGGGTGCAAGAGCATCCTGATCTGAAGGGCGACGCTCTGGGTCAAGCGGTGGACCAGCAACCCTGGGACCCGAGCGTCAAGGCGCTCGCTGCATTCCCTGCCGTTCTTGGAAATATGGACAAGAACCTCTCCTGGACGTCGTCTCTGGGCGACGCCTACTACAACCAGCAACCGGACGTGATGGATGCGGTACAGGTGATGCGCCACAAAGCCGAAGCGGCCGGTGCTCTTAAGAGCACGCCGCAGGAAGTCGTAAAGACGGACGGCCCAGACGTTGACATTGAGCCTGCGAGTCCCGACACGGTTTATGTGCCGGCCTATGATCCGTGGCTGGTTTATGGATACCCCATCGCAGCGTGGCCGGGATGGTACCCGTATCCCGGAATCTGGTTTGGCGGCCCGTACCTGCAGTTCGGACTCGGCTTCGGAATCGGTTGGTACGGAGGTTTCGGATGGGGATGGGGTCATTGGGGATTCGATTGGCATAACCGGTACGCAATGTACAACCATGGCAGGTATTACTCCGGGAGCAGAACGTTTTATAACCGGGGCAATTTCTCCCGAGGAGGCGCGCGCGGCGGATTTAACGGTAGCCGTGGCGGAATCAACGGCGCCCGCGGCGGATTTAATGATAGCCGCGGCGGAGTCAACGGCGCACGCGGCGCAACTGCCAGGCCCTTCGACGGAAACAGGCAGGCGGCGCGAGGCTACGCCGCACCCCGCGGTCAGAGCGGCGTCCGCTCGGGCGCCTACAGCGGCTACGACCATGGCGGACAGACCAAGACATATTCGTCACGCGGCAGCGCCAGCGTGGGTGGCGGAGCCCGCGGTGGCGGTGGCGGAGCGCGTGGCGGCGGAGGATCTCGCGGCGGCGGTGGCGGGCGTCATTAGTTAGATTGAAGCCCGGTTATGTTCCTGGTGGTTTGAAAATTTGGAAATGGAGAGAAGCCATATGCGGCGAACCAAGCTGAACTTCGACAAATTTCATTGGGCCAGTCTTCCTGCCTTAGCCGCGGTCGCTATCCTGTTTGCGGTGTGTTTTCCCATCGGTTCCATGGCGCAGCAACCGGGCCAAAAGACGTTTTCATCGCCAGAAGACGCCAGCAACGCGCTGGTCACGGCAACGCAGAATAACGACGAAAAAGCGATGCTCGAAATACTCGGACCCGACGGAAAGCAAATCGTTTCGTCGGGAGACGAAGCCGAGGACGCCGAGAGCCGCGCGAATTTCGTAAAGCGATATCAGGAAATGCACCGTCTGGTGCAAGAAGCGGATCGAACCACTGTCTTGTACATTGGCGCAAAGAATTGGCCCACGCCCATACCGCTCGTCAACAAAGGCAATTCTTGGTATTTCGACACCGAGGCGGGCAAGAAGGAAATTTTGTACCGGCGAATTGGCCGGAATGAAATATCGGCCATCCGGGTTTGCCAGGAACTCGTGGCGGCGCAAAAGGAATTCTATTCCGCTCAGCACAACGAGTATGCGCAGAAGATCTTCAGCGATGAAGGCCAGCACAATGGCCTTTATTGGAAAGCTGCCGATGGCGAGCCTCAGAGCCCCATCGGGCCGCTAGTGGCATCGGCCGTTGCCAAGGGCTATGCCAAGAGTCCAGACGGCGCTCCCACTCCTTACCGCGGCTACTATTACCTCATCTTGACGCGTCAGGGGAAAAATGGCCCAGGCGGCGCGAAGAGTTACATCGTAAAGGGCAAAATGACAGAGGGTTTCGCCTTCGTGGCCTATCCGGCAGAATACAGGTCCTCCGGCGTGATGACATTCATCGTTAGCCAGGATGGAGTCGTGTATGAGAAGGATCTCGGCAAGAAGACCGACGTTCTCGCCAAAGCCATGACGGAATACAACCCCAATGCCAGTTGGCAAAAGTCTGAAGACCAGCAGGAGGAGGCTGCCAGCGAGCAGCAACCCAAGTAAAGGCATTCTGCGTGGCTCCTGCCAGGTTGCGGAAAACTCGCGTTTCGTATCAGGGCATCGCTTTAGCGATGCGGCAAGTCCCACGAAATCCGATGCCCTTTAGGGCCTGGGCACGGAAATCCGACTTTTTCCAAGGCTAAAAGATTTCTCAACTGCACGGCGCTGCAACCGCGGTCGCTAAGAACTAATACTCGACCTATACTAGGAAATCCGTCGGCCAGGAAGGTGGAACCATGCCCAGTACCTCAGAAAACCAAATCACCATCTCGCCCCTCGCTGGCAAACCGGCGCCAAAGGAAATGCTGATCGACGTCGCTCGTCTGGAGAAGGAATATTTCGAGCGCCATCCCGACCTGCATGATCCCAATCAGTTGGTCAGCTTCGGCACNNCGGCGAGAGCAGGGAACCGGCGGCCCACTCTACATGGGGAAAGACACCCACGCGCTTTCGGCGCCCGTGCAGCGCACTGCACTCGAGGTGCTGGCGGCGAACAACGTCGAGACAATCATCCAGGAAAACGACGGTGTAACTCCGACTCCCGTAATCTCGCGAGCCATTCTCGTTTACAACAGAGGTCGCAGAGACAAAGACAAAGACCACCTCGCCGACGGCATTGTCGTCACGCC
>PMMJ01000247.1:10761-10961 GCA_003162255.1 Acidobacteriaceae bacterium
GATATGGACGCCATTCGCGGCGCCCACCTCAAACTCGCCGTGGACCCTTTGGGCGGAGCCGCGCGGCCCTATTGGGAGCCGATCAACACCACTTACGGACTCGACATCGTCGTCGTCAATCCAATCATTGACCCGACGTTTTCGTTCATGACGGTCGATCACGACGGTAAGATCCGCATGGATTGTTCCAGCCCGTATGC
>PMMJ01000450.1 GCA_003162255.1 Acidobacteriaceae bacterium
AGGCGCGGCTCGCCGCGTCCCCCGCGGATTGCAGAGTCACTTGAAGGTAGCAGGACCGGGCAATGATTGGGAATAGAGCGGCGGGTCCATCACTCCCAGTGCTCGCCGCCGCTAACGCAACAACTCTTCCAACTCACGAGGACTTGCAATCAGCACATCCGGCGGCACCTCTTCCAGCGATTGCGGGGCGAACCCATAGGTCACGCCGCAGGTCCACAATCCGGCATTGCGCCCGGTCAAAACGTCATTTGACGAGTCGCCAATCATCAGCGCCTCTTCCGCCGCGACGCCAGTTTCCTGCAGGATGGTCCGCACGCCCAGCGGATCGGGCTTCTTGGTCGGAAAGCTGTTGCCTCCATATACGCGCACGAAGAACTCCCCCAGCCCCAGAGCGCGCACAATGTCGCGCGATGGATTGACCGGCTTATTCGAGAGCACGGCCATCTGCCGCTGCACGCCATTCGAATTCGCCAGCACGGCCAGCACCTCCGGAATCCCCTCATACACCGTGGTGTGGTCGAGCTTGTGCAGGCGGTAGTAACCGAGAAAATATTCCAGCGCCGCTCGGAACAAGGCTTCGTTCGCCGTGTCTGCGTCGCCGAGCGCGCGGCGGACCAGCACGGGAGCGCCGTCTCCGACATAGCTCGCAATGAGGTCGTCGGCCAGTTCGGGACGACCGATGTGGCGCAACATCGCATTGATGGAGTGAACCAAATCGAGCCGCGAGTCAATCAGGGTGCCATCGAGATCAAACACCAGCAAGCGTAGGCGATGCGGATCAAGCGGGCGCAGGAAGCGAATCATGACTCTTTAGGATAAACGATCGGAGGGTCCCACTGGCTTCGAGCCGCGAGCCTCGAGCTACGGGCGGTCCAAACCCCGCTCTTGCTTGCTCGCAGCCCGTAGCTCGAAGCTCGAAGCCATCTCCACAACCCTGTTCCCAAACGCTTCAACCCATATACAATGATGCGGGGCTGGAACTCGGTGGGGTGAAGAACGCGGCATGGCCACGATCAAAGTCGATCCCAAGCACGAAAACAACCTTGCGAAACAGGCCCAGACTTATCAGGGTCTGACGAGTCAGCAACTCATCGACTCGTACCGCATCATGTTCACCTCGCGGCGCGTGGACGACCGCGAGATCCTGCTCAAGCGCCAGCAAAAGGTATTCTTCCAGATCTCTGGCGCAGGACACGAAGCCATGGGCGTCGCCGCAGCCCTTGTGCTGAAGCCCGGCTACGACTGGTTCTATCCCTATTACCGCGATCGCGCGCTGTGTCTTGCGCTGGGCGCAACGCCGTATGAAATGCTGCTTGGCGCCGTGGGTGCGGCCGACGATCCCAGCTCCGGCGGACGTCAGATGCCGTCGCACTGGGCCTACAAGCGGCTCAATGTTGTCACCCAGTCGTCGGCCACGGGCACCCAAATTCTGCAAGCGGTCGGATGCGCCGAAGCCGGCCGCTATTTCGCCAGGCATCCCAAGGCTTGCCAGAAAGCCGACGGCGATTACCGCCAATTCAAGGACGTCCAATTTCAGGGCGATGAAATCACTTACGTTTCGCTCGGCGATGGCACGACCAGCGAAGGCGAATTCTGGGAGGCGCTGAACACCGCCTCCAACCGCCGCCTGCCAGTAATTTTTTGCGTGCAAGACAACGAGTACGCGATTTCCGTGCCTGTCGAAGTGCAAACCTCTGGCGGCAACATTTCGCGTCTGGTCTGCGGATTCCCCAACTTCCATTTTGAAGAGATTGAGGGTACCGACCCCATCATCGCCTATTCTGCATTCAAGCGAGCGGCCGAGCACTGCCGCGCAGGCCATGGCCCTGCTTTTGTCCATGCCCACGTGATCCGTCCCTATTCCCACTCGCTCTCGGACGACGAGCGTCTTTATCGGCCCGACTCCGAGCGCCAAGCCGATGCCGCGCGCGACCCGGTGCATTGTCTACAGATGTTTCTGCTGCGGGAAGGAATCCTCGACGAAAAAGAGATCGACAAGATCGAGAGGGAAATCGAAGAGCAGATCCAGGACGATGCCGACCGCGCGCTCGAAGCTGCGCCGCCGCAGCCGGAGACGATCTACAACTTCGTCTACTCGCCCAATCTCGATTCTACTTCGGCGGCGTTCGACACTCACGCCGCACTTGCCACGCCCGAAACCGCGGCGGATGGCGAAGTCCCGGCGGCACAGAACAAGTCGTCGAACAAGACTATGGCGGACTTGATCAACACCGCGCTGCGCGACGAGATGCGGCGCGACGAGCGGGTCGTCATCTTCGGTGAAGATGTCGCCGACTGCAGCCGCGAAGAATACCTGAAACAGAAGCAGGTGAAAGGCAAGGGCGGAGTCTTCAAACTGACGGCTGGGCTACAGTCCCAGTTCGGCTCCGACCGAGTGTTCAATTCTCCGATCGCCGAAGCCAACATCATCGGCCGCGCCACCGGCATGGCAACGCGCGGATTGAAGCCGGTGGTCGAGATACAGTTCTTCGATTACATCTGGCCGGCGATGATGCAGTTGCGCGACGAGCTCCCCATCATCCGCTGGCGTTCGAACAACGCTTTCTCGGCGCCTTTGGTGATCCGGGTTGCGATTGGCGGTTATCTGACGGGCGGCGCGATCTACCACTCGCAGTGCGGCGAGAGCATCTTTACGCATACTCCGGGATTGCGCGTCGTGTTCCCTTCGAACGCGCTCGATGCCGCGGGCCTGCTGCGCACCGCGATCCGCTGCGACGATCCCGTGCTGTTCCTCGAACACAAGCGTCTCTACCGCGAAACCTACGGACGCGCGCCCTATCCCGGCCCCGACTACATGGTCCCGTTCGGCAAAGCGAAGATCGTCCAGCCCGGAACCGATCTCACGGTCATCACTTACGGCGCGGTGGTTCCGCGCGCGCTGCAGGCCGCGCAAAAACTGGAGCGGGAGCATCGCGTCAGCGTCGAACTGGTCGACCTGCGCTCGTTAAACCCATTTGATTGGGATGCGATTGCCGCCTCGGTGAAGAAAACCAACCGCGCGTTGATTGCGTACGAAGACTCACTGAGCTGGGGATACGGGGCCGAAATTGCCGCCCGCATCGCCGACCAACTGTTTCATCACCTCGATGCCCCGGTGAAGCGAATCGCGGCCACCGATACCTTCGTCGCGTATCAGCCGATTCTGGAGAATGCCATCCTGCCCCAGGCCAGCGACCTTTTCCGGGCGATGAAGGAGTTGGCGGAATTCTGAGGGACAATCGTCAGCTATCAGTTTTCCTGTAGAGACGAGGCTTGCCCCGTCTCATCTGGCACCTTCGTTGCAATCTAAGTCATGGAAACGGGATGATCTCGAAGATCTTGGCATTGTCCAGAGCAACTGTCCCCGGCTGCGCGGAGCGCACCAGCGGAGTTGACACGCGCCTGCGCCGCCTCGATGAGTGCGCGACTTCGATGGCGCGAGCAACCGGAAGCTTGGGTGCGTGCTTCGTGCCTCTCGCCTTGATTCTTCGCGATTTTTTCACTGTGTCATGAGCCATTCTTGGTTTTCCGGGCACCGCCCGACCTCCCGCCAAACGTCAGGCCCCACGGCCCGCCGTCAAAACTAAGCAGGGCCAGAGCAAGCGTAGCCAGCGCCAGCGGGAATTCGTAACCAGCGCTGCCCGTCAGCCCGTTCTTGAAATGCACCTTCCAGATGGCCACGGCCATTTCGATCAGGAAGGCGAGCGAGAAGAAGCGGGTAAATAATCCCAGTACGATAGCAATTCCGCCGAAGAATTCCGTTCCCGCGGAAAAATATGCCAGCCAGCGAGGAATGCCGAGCGAGCCCACAAAATCCATATGATGATGAAACCCGCCAAACACCTTGTGATAACCGTGCGCGATCATGATCGCTCCCAGCACGAGCCGCATCACGAGCAGCGCCAGGGGCTGCAGACGATTGAGAAAATTCAAGAGACCTCCGGAAATTGAACTTAATACGGTAACAGAAAGGAAGATGGAACTGCTGGCAAGCTCGGCAGGTTTATCCCAGACGCGGATTTTCCTGAGACCTGAGACCTGCGACCTCAGCTACCAGCTAGAGTACGCGGTGCCGTCGCTGGCGGTTTGATCGGAGCCGCTGTGGACACCCACAATTCCGGGCTGGGTCTGGTCGATGGACTTGAGCGAGTCTTCCTGTTCCAGCACCCAGCTGTCCCGGTTGCCAGTAATGTCGTAGGGGATCTGCTTGAGGTATCCCGCCGAGACCAAATCTTCGAGCGACTGGGGCGCTTTCTGCTTGTCCAGCGTGTACTGATCGATGACTTTGTTGAGCGTTGCCAGATTCTGTCGCAGCGTGGTTTCGCGGGCGCGGATGATGCTCTGGTTGTACATGGGCAACGCAATCGACAGCAGGATCGCGATCAGGCTGATGACCACCACCATCTCGATCAGGGTGAAACCACGATTGCGGGCCTTGGACTTGAATTTCATCTACCAGTCCTTGTACTTTGTGCCGTCCAAAGCGACTTGGTCCGACTTCGTGTAAACGTCGAAAACGTTCTGCCCACCCCAGGAATCCGAATCTTTATCGTCCTGCGTGGAGCGCATTCCCCATTCCTGCTTGGTCATGGGATCAAGCGGGATGCGGCGGAGAAATTTCACTTTCTTGCTGGCAACATCCACGCCGGTGACGAGTGTGTCGAGATCGGGAGGATAGCCGTCGCTCCCCACCTTGGTCTGGAACGCGCCCCGGTCGGCGGCGTCTTTATAGCGATCAATGGCGTCGCGGATCATCCAAAGGTCCTCGCGCAGCTCGTGCTCGCGCTCCCGATAAATGGTGATCCTCACCAGCGGAAACGCCGCCCCCACCAGGATGGATAGGATGGCGGTGGCAACGATCAACTCGATCAGGGTGAACCCGTTTTGTGGGCGGGCAGCCACGAAGCTATCCCTTCCTCATATTTATCGACTTTATCGACTGGTTCATAAGTCAGTTCCCGGTTCTCAGTTCTCAGTCAAAAACCACCCCAGGTTCTCCACTGAGAACTGAGAACCGGGAACTGAGAACTCTTCCCCACGCAATTACTGGATCGTAATGGCCGCCTGCGCTCCACTCATTGCAATCGGCTGCATTGCCGGGTCCCTGGCTCCGCCGCGAGTGATGGTCAGCGCCGACTGGCCCGGGCCCTTGGCCATGAAGGTGAGCGTCACTACCGCGCCCTGTCCCGAGACGCCCCCGGCGCCTGGAGGCCGCGAAGCCGTGACTTGCATCGTGCCCGTCGCAGGATCCTCGCGATGCACCACGGTTACGATTTGCCCATCCTGCGACAGGAATCCGCCATTCGAAACGTTGATTACCTGCAACTGATTGGGATCGTAGTTGAGCTGCACGGGCACCGAGTACACGTTCTGCCCGCCGGAAACCATGACATTCACCGTGAAGGTCGAGCCCTTGGCCTGGCTCAAGGTGGGCGGATCAAACAGGAACGTTCCCGCGCCCGCCTGAGCCTGCGGAGCCTGGTTCGGTTGCGTCAAGCTCTGAGAAATCTGCCCTTGCGGAACTGGCGTCTGCGGCTGCGAGGGAGCGGCCACGGGTGCGGCTTGCGAGGCTGCGCCCGGCGGAGCCGAGGCTGGCGCTGCGATATTCGCTGGCGCCGCCGGCTTGGCGGTCGTTCGTCTCAGTTCGATCGCATTGGCCGTACCCACGTCGAGCAAATCCGCGCCGCCGTGAGAAGTGTCAGGCCCACGGACAATGTGCGGGACCAGGACGAATATAAGTTCCCGCTGAGTGTGGTCGGCCGTTTCCTGCGCAAAAAGATATTTGAAGATTGGAATCGAGGCCAGACCGGGAATTCCGGTCAGAGACTTCGTCCGCGTGTCTTCCATCATGCCGCCCAGCACGCTGACTTCGCCTTCCTTCAGGCGGATTTCGTTCTCGATCTTGCGCTGGCCGATCACCGGCTGGCTGATGCCGCCGATTTGGTTGTACGAATCCACTTCCGAGACATCCATCGTCAACTTCAGGGAAACTTCCCGCCCGGCATGCACCCGCGGTGTAATCTCGATGTTCACGCCCACATCGAGGTATTGGAATTGAGTGTTGACCAGCGGGTTGATACCCACTCCGCCGATGCCCGGCTGGAACGATCCGGTCGCTACTGGCACCCGCTCGCCGATCTTCAACGTAGCCTTCTGCCCGTCCAGGGCGCGGATCTGCGGACTCTGGATGACCCTGGTATCGCTGTCGCCCATCAATGCCGACGCCGTAGCCTGCGGAATCGTCACCTGGAAGTCGGTGGCGTTCAGGTTGGCGATCGTATTCAGGCTGATGCTGTTTGACGATGCTGTGGAACCCGTGGTCGTGGTGGTGGAAGTGGTCGAAGTTGTAGTGTTGACGTTGGGCTGCAGCGCGACCGAGACGCTGGTCGGAGGGTTGATGCCCAGGGTGTGCGACTTGTCGCGGCTCACCTGCATGACCGCGATATCGATCAACACCTCCGGCTTCGCCTTGTCGAGATCGTCCACCAGTTTTTGCGCCAGCGCCACCTGATCGGGCGTGCCGCGCACCACAATCGCTCCCTGCGAGGGCAACTGCTGAATCCGGCTCACCTCGAGGATAGTGCGCATCGCGTTGACGATATCCTGCAATTCGGTTGCCTGGGAAAGATTGGAAAGATAAAAAGTTTTGATGACGTTTTGTTCCAGCTCTTTCCGCTTTGCGGGATTGTCTTGCGCCACAAAAATCGTATTGGGCGTCACCGGACGCCAAAAAGTCTTGGTCTCAAACGAAATAATTTCCAGCGCGTCTTCGAGGGTCACGCCGTTCAGTTCGATGCGCACCTGGCGCGGCGTGTAATCGGGGTCGAAAAGCACGTTGATGCCGGCCAGTTTGCCCACCGTCTCGTAGATCACGTTGGATTTTTCCGTGACCTTGAGCGTAATGGGCACGTTCGAGATCGGAGCCAGTTCCACCGGACCCTGCGCCGATTCCAACCGTTTGCGCAACGCGGTCGTACCCGGCGCGGCAGCCTGCGGTTGTGGATTCTGCTCCTCTTTAATCATCTGCAGCGTACGCTTCAGTTCCTGCTGCGCGATGAATGAAGAAGGATCAGTCTCCAGCCCCTTCTGGAATTCCACCGCCGCCTCGTCCAGTTTGCCGGCATCGCGCAAAATTTGCCCGCGATGCACGTGGGACGAAGCCGCGTAGAAGCGGGTGCGCTCGAACGCAGTTCGGTATCTCAGGTCTTTCGGTTTCAGATTGTAGGCCTGCTTGAAATAGTCGAAGGCTTGCACGTAGTCCTGCCGCGCTTCGGCGTCAGCGCCCTTCTCATAGAACGCCTTGGCGGAATCAACATGACGAGCGAGGACAGGCAGTCCCAGGCAGAGCAGGAATAGAACAAACAGAGCCGGACGGATCAGGCGTCTCATCAAGCAGTCCTCATGAAAATCTTTCTCGCCGGCGGACGCAGCGGACTAGAATCATGCACCCAGGATTCATCGCAACACCCAAAGAAGCCGACAGGCCCGTGCATCCCAACGACCGTCGTGCGCAAAAGTACCGGAAATTTGGATTATAGCATCGCGCCATCCGCACCCGAAGTGCTTGGTAGGGCAGTGTTTACACTCATTAGTACGTGGCCCCAGGTGTCGGGACAGGTATTAGGCCTCATGTGCCAGCAAACTCCAATGTCGAAGGGCAACCGTGCTTGCTCTTCCTGAGCCCTGACACCTGAGACCTCTCTTCCCCCTTCGTGATACTTTCTTCTCAGCAATGGCTAAGCAGACTACCCACCAGACCGGGCCCAGTCCGGAGAAGAATCCTCGCCGCCAGCCCACCGCCTCTGGCGAAAAGGATGCCGCTGTAAACAGGAACGCGAGCCACAACTATTTCTTGCTTGAAAAATTTGAGGCCGGCGTCGTGCTCACCGGGACCGAGGTAAAGTCGGTCCGTGGCGGCACAACCAATCTCAAGGACGCCTACGGCATTATCAAGGACGGCGAACTCTGGCTCCTCAACTGCCACATCGGCCCCTATGACCACGGCAACTCTGCCAATCATGCCGCCCTCCGCACCCGCAAACTTCTGATTCACAAGGAAGAAATTCGCAAGCTCATCGGCAAGACTCAGCAGAAGGGACTCACTCTGATCCCCACTCGCATGTATTTCAAGAATGGAAAAATCAAGGTCGAACTCGCCCTCGCCAAGGGCAAACAGCTATGGGACAAGCGCGAGACCGAGCGCCGCCGCACCGCCGACAAGGAAGCCCGCGAAGCGGTTTCGAGGGCTAGGAAACACGCCTAGGTTCCAGGTGGGCATTCCCTGGGGCAGAGATGCAGATTGCCAGTGAAATGGGGACGTTGCAGCAACTACTGGGGGACAGCTTTGGTCCAAGTCTCGAAGATGTACCAATTTTCGCCGAGTTTGCGATACGAGTAGCCCTTCGCGCCTGCTTCCTCGACCTGACCGCGATCACGTTGCTCTACACAGGGAAGAAACGTCTTACTGGGGTCTCCGAAGTTGATGCAGTGTACGAATCCTTTGGTAGCGCCGCCAGTAATGAGATCCGTGGCATGGGCGACGAGGTAGACGTTCCCGACCTTATCTTTATCTAATCCGCTCAGATCAACCTCGCGGAACAGCCGTTGGTACTCGTTCCACTTTTCGCGGGTAATTCCCCTTTTAGACTTTGGTCTCGCCCAACCCCAGTCGTTTTCAAGGCTCTTAAAAGTGCCCGTGATCCTGATTCCATTCGCGTCCTCCTGAGACATGCGAGCCAGGGCATCGAGTTCGGAACGGTGACTCTGAAATTGACTCGTGAGAGTTGTGTCAGAGGGAGGTGCGCATGACCACATGAGAAACATGAGCAGGGAAAAGAGCGAGACGATGCCGAGTAACAAGAGGCCCAGTATTTTTGAAGCAGCGACGAGGACTCTTGCCAGATCGCCGCGAACGACTACTTGCGCCGAATCCCTACCTACAATGCGTGAGGGTAGAGGATACCTCCCAGATGAAGGCTGTCTACGGTCGAAGTACGGCGATAAGTTGCTCGAACGGCCGATTTCACCAACTGAGAATGGTGCCATGACGGATTCTTCGACAATCCATCAAGCAACCTTAAGGAAATTCTTGCTTCCCCTACATCTTCCCAGGGAATGATATGCAAGTGATTGCAGCGCCTGCGCCGCACGTGGACGATCCTGCCCTTTTTCTAAGCCGGCGAATTTGCAATTCGGCGGGCGATCTCAAGAGTAGAGATTCCGGCACACAACGCGTGCAATCACAGCAAAAACGGATATACTACCGTCAATTCGTAACCCCTTCCCCGGCACCATCATTCGCAGTTGGCTCGACATCGGAAGTGCGCCATGACCAGACGGTTTACAACGGCTTTCTGTTTCTCCGCGGCCTTACTGCCGCTTTTCTCGTTCGTCTTCTCAGCCCTGGCTTTCGCCCAGGGCGGAAGCGGCGCAAGCAACGAAAGCACGGTCCGTGTAATCCGCGAAGAGAAGCACGATGTCTCGGCGCCGCTCGCCGAACTTGATCAGATGACTCCCGCTCAGCCGCATCGCTTCTCGCCACGACTGCTGAAAATCCTCCCCACCGCGCCTGCCAGCAACCAACCCGAATACGCCGCGCCCGATCTCGCCTTGCAGGCGGTCGCTTTGCCTCCAGTGGCTGCCAACCCCGGCCTGAATATCGCCGGTTTGGGCCAGGGACACTACGGATTTCTTCTGGAGTATTCCCCGCCCGATACCAACGGAGCGGTGGGCGCCACGCAATATGTACAGTGGGTTAACGCCGAGTTTGCGGTGTTTGACAAAGCCACCGGCGCTCTCGTTGCCGGACCGACCGAAGGAAACGCCCTCTGGCACGGCTTCGGCGGAGGGTGTGAAACCAACAACGACGGCGATCCCATCGTGCAATATGACAAGATAGCCGACCGCTGGGTCCTCACGCAGTTTTCCATCAGCACTCTTCCGTACACGCAGTGCGTGGCGGTCTCGACCACCAGCGACGCCACCGGCACCTACAACCGCTACGCCTTTTCTTTTGGCGATAGCGATTACTCCGATTACCCAAAATTGGGTGTCTGGCCCGACGCTTATTACATGTCGTTCAATGTTTTCCTGGACGGCAGCAACTTCATCGGCGCTAATGCCTGCGCCCTCGATCGCAACGCGATGATCGCCGGCAATAACGCGACAATTATCTGCTTCCAGCAGGAGTCCTCGGTCGCCAGCTTGCTGCCATCCGACATGGACGGAACGATAACTCCCGCCGCGGGCGAACCCGCCTTCTTCATGAACTTCGGCAAGAACGTGCTCCAACTGTGGGCTTTTCACGTGGACTTCACGACCCCCGCGAACTCCACTTTCACCGGCCCCACCGTGCTTCCAGTCGCAAACTTCGCCGCAAAGTGCTTCCGTTCCTGCGTGGCACAACCCGGAACGACTCAACTTCTCGACGCGCTCGGCGATCGGCCGATGTACCGTCTCGCCTATCGCCAGTTTCCCAACGGGGTCGAATCGCTCGTTTTTAATCATTCCATTTCTACCGGCGTGCGCTGGTATGAGGTGCGCAGTCCGAACGGAACGCCCACGGTGTTTCAGCAAGGAACCTTCAGCCCAGATCCCAATACGCGCTGGATAGGCAGCATCGCGATGGATCAGTCTGGAGATATGGCTCTCGGCTACAGCGTCTCCAGCAAATCGGTTTATCCCTCCATTTACTTTACGGGACGCGTCGCGGCCGACACGCTGGGCAGCATGGAGGGCGAACAACTAATCATCAGTGGATCGGGTTCGCAGACCGGAGGCCAGGACCGCTGGGGCGATTACAGCGCCATGACGGTCGATCCCGCCGACGACTGCACGTTCTGGTACACCCAGGAGTACATCCCTTCCACCGGCAGCTTCAATTGGAACACGCGCATTGCAAATTTCATCTTCCCGAACTGCGGCGCCAGCAGCGGAGCGACGGCCGCGCTCTCCGCCACCAAGCTAACTTTCCCGAAGACGCCTATTGGCCAGACCACGTCCCTGCCCGTTACCCTGACCAACACGGGAACCGCGACCCTGGATCTTTCTAATGTCGCCACCACTGGCGATTATGCGGTTCAGTCCAATACCTGCGGTGCACAAGTTCTCGCCGGCAACAATTGCGCAATCACGATAGCATTCACGCCGATAACCAAGAGCACCCGCACCGGCATATTGCAGCTTGCCGACAATGCCGCCAACAATCCACAGAGAGTGACTCTGACTGGAACCGGTATGTCGATCGCGCTCTCTCCAACCGCCCTGAATTTCGGTTCTGAACCTGTGGGCCAGACGACCGCACCACAAACAGTGACCGTCTCGAACGTGAGTGCGGCCTCGGTGAATATCACCGGCATCACCATCGGAGGCGAGCCCGCGGACTACACCATCTCCGCCAATACTTGCGGCAGTTCGCTCGCTGGGGGAACGAGTTGTTCGCTCAACGTTTCGTTCAATCCCAGCAAGAAGGGCACACGCAACGGCAAGCTCAACGTGGCCAATAACGGTGGTGGCAGCATCGCAACGGCAACCCTCACCGGCACCGGGACAGTGAACTAGTTCAGCGGCGCGGCGGCGTTCTCACCGGGGGAACTCTGCGTGGGCGATCCAAGATCACCCAACGCACGGAAGAGTGGAATATCGGCGGCCCGCCGAGTCTCGCCGCGGGGAAGTGAAACTGCACGTTGACGAAGACTTCCTGCTGAAATCCGGACGGCTCAAACGACGTGCTCCTCACCAACTCCATTGCCTGGCGGCTCAAGTCCCGATCGGTAGTCTGCAGCGCCTCCGCATCCAGCACGCTGCCATCTTGCGCGTCGAGAATCGCGTGCACGATTACGGGCTGGAAAAAAGTTGAAGTCGGCGCATCGGACGGATCGACGCGCATCGGTAAACGTTTAGGCGCTGCCAGCGCAAACGATCCGCCCGCATCCACCATTTCCGGCGCGGGTTCGAAGAGATTCGGATCGAGGTTGGGCGCGTCTTTGAGGCTTTCCACGCGCGCCTGAACCGCGAGGCGGCCTTCTTCGAATATTGAAATCTGACGCGGAAGAGTGTGGCCGTGAAATTCCGCGGCGCCGTTGTAGTCGTAGATCGCGTAAATTCCCGGCGCTTCGGACCACATTTGCAACAGGCCGGTAGCGGGATCGATGCAGTATTCGGTTTCGTACCACGAGCGTGGCGCAGGATTCGGCGGGATCGCGCCACTGAGCAGCAGGCACGACATCGCCTTGCCGCCGCGCTCGACATCGGCGGCGCGGATGGCGGAAGAACCCGCGTTCCGCCCGATCGGGCTGAGTAGAGCGGAACGGACCATCTGTACGCGCAAGGGAACCGGTTCGGAAGCATTCGTGCCGTAGACGCGGCCGTCGACGCCGATACGAATCACCTGCAAGTCCCGTATGTGCGCCGTCCAGCGCCACCGTGACCCTCCGTCGGACACCTCCTCCATCGTCCATTCGCCCTCCATCTGGGTCGCGCCGCTGGTTGCAAACGACACTTTGAGCTCGTAGGGAGTGGAGATATCGTGCAGATCGTAGTTTTGCCGAGCGCGATCGAGAAAATCGAGAGCAGCGGAACGGTCGGCTGGTTTGGTGAGAGTGTGGGGCTCGCGCGTCACCATCTCGTGCGGGTCGGGCGGTGGAGGGTTGGTCTGAGCGCAGATTGCCGGAGCGGAAAACAGGGAAATGACGAACCATCCAGCAAACAATCCAAAGGACCGGGTGGCGTTTCGCATTAGGCCTCCTCAAATCGTCTGAATTTCCAACAGGGGACCACCCACGATTCTGACCGGATCTTTCCTTTTGACCCCGAAAAATTGCCCCATTTTACACCTATCTTCCGTCTTCGCGACATTGTGGAAATTCGAGTTCCACTATGGGCTCCTCGCCCGGCAAAGACCCGCAGTCGAGTTGCGCGTTTCCCCTTCCAGCGTGGATACTGGGGATATTCGATCATGAATACAAACCTTTCTTCCTCCATCCCATCTCAAGTGGAAACCGATTGCCTGGTCGTAGTGGTCCTCGATCGAAATGAAAAGGATCGAAGTGAAAGAGACCGAGGCGAGAAAGACAAGCCCGCCCCCTCAATTGAATCGAATGATGCTGCCGTGCGCGAAGCAGCCAGGGATGTAATTGCAAGCGGCGAAGTCACCGGCAAGGCGTTCGAAACCACGCTGCTCCATCGCCCCGCGGGCTTGAGGGCGAAACGCTTGCTCCTCCTCGGCGGTGGCAAAGTCAAGAATTTTTCAGCCGCGGAATTACGTAAACTCGCCGGCGCGGCCGTACGTACCCTGAAAAGCAAAAGTATCCGCAATTTTGCCTTCGCTTTGCCCGAAAACGGCGTAGCGGCCAAGGACGGAGTGCGCGCGGTTGCCGAAGGCGCATTCGTAGGCAACTTCGATCCCGGCTACTACAAGAGTGATCGCAAGGACAATGATCAGAAGATCGACGAAGTCACCATCGTCGTGCACGGCGACACAAAGCCCCTGGAAAGCGCACTGCAAGCCGGCCGCGTCGTTGCCGAGTCGCAGAACTTCACGCGCGATCTGGTGAACGAGCCTTCCAACCGCATGACGCCGACCATACTGGCCGAACGCGCGAAGAAAATGGCCGATGAGGTCGGATTGAAGTGCGAAGTCTACGGCGCCGACAAGATCAAAGAACTAAAGATGGGCGCGTTCTGGGGGGTGGCCCAGGGATCCGACGAACCTCCCGCGCTGATCGTGTTGCGCTATGAACCCGAAGGCGCGGCAAAAGACGTCCATCTCGGACTGGTCGGCAAAGGAGTCACCTTCGACACCGGCGGCATCTCCATCAAGCCCGCCGACGGCATGGAGAAGATGAAGTACGANNAAGCCCGCCGACGGCATGGAGAAAATGAAATACGACATGGCCGGCGCCGCCACCATGATCGGCGCTATGCGCGCGATTGCGTTGCTCAAGCCGAAAGTAAAGGTAACGGCGATCATCCTAGCCACCGAGAATATGCCCTCCGGCAAAGCGCAAAAACCGGGAGACGTGCAGATTGCCATGTCCGGCAAGTCCATCGAAATTATCAACACCGACGCCGAAGGACGTCTCATCCTGGCCGACGGCCTCTGCTACGCTCGCCAAATCGGCTGCACTCATCTCGTTGACGCCGCCACCCTGACCGGCGCGGTCGTGGTCGCCCTCGGCTACGTGAACGCTGGAATTTTTGCCAGCGACGACGAGATGTACGAGCGCTTCGCGAGCGCCAATCAACAAGCAGGCGAGAAGATGTGGCGGCTGCCGCTCGACGACGAATACAAGGAAAACCTCAAATCCAACATCGCCGACATGGTTAATGCCGGGAGTCGATATGGCGGGGCTATCTTCGCCGCCATGTTCCTGAAGGAATTTGCCGAGGACACTCCATGGGTTCACCTCGACATAGCCGGCACCGCGTGGATGGAAGAGAACAAACCGTGGATCGCCAAAGGGCCGTCGGGAATCGCCCTGCGCAGCCTGGTGGAGTTTGTGAAGGGATGGGGTGCGTAGGAAAGCCAGGGTGAGACGCGGATTCTTTCAAAGAATCAGATGCGTGGCGGGCACACGATCGGAATCACGTCTCGCCCGTTCCTTCGGTAAACGCGAAAGTCTTTTTCGTCGACTGTCAGCACCGGAAGATCGTGGATTTCACTCATGCGGATGAGGCACAAGTCCGCAAGATCGGGTGTGCGGTCGTGGTAGCGCTCGGCCAGTGCCACAACCTCTTCGAAGTTTCTGGACAGATCGAACGCGATCTTCAGGAACCCTTCTCGCACCAAACCGAGCACCCACTGGAGCGATCCGACCTGAAAGCCAGCCTCACTCAAGACGGCCTCACAGGTGAGGAGTGGTTCTGAAACCGTTCGCGCGATCTCTAGCGCCCATTTGTGATGCCGGTCATCCCGATTAAGAAGTGCGACGATCAAACCGGTATCGGCGATACCTTTCATTTCCTGGAGTAGCCCTTACGAGAGGAAAGATCCGGCGGGCCGGACATCACGCCGGCATAGCGAAGAAAGGGCTTGTCGCCCGTTTCCTGCTTGGCGCGCTCAAGTTGGTCCCGAACCAGACGCCCCATCGGTATGCCGGTCTTTCTCGCGGTGGCCCGTAGCCATGTTGCTAGGTCAGATGTAAGACGAATCGTAATCGTGTCACTCATTTCTGATGATTGTAGCACATATCTGATGATTTGTTTTACTCTAAACTGAATCTATATATTTTGGATCTCCCCGAGAAAATTCGCAGCCTGCCCACGTCCCCCGGCGTCTACCTCTACAAGAACGCCGAGGGCGANNATCTACGTCGGCAAGGCCAAGAACCTGCGTTCCCGTGTGGGTTCCTACTTCCACGAGGGCCGCTGGGAGGACGCGAAAACCGGCACTCTCGTGCGCGAGGCGGTCGACGTCGATTACATTGTCGTCGCCAATAACAAAGAGGCGCTCGCGCTCGAGAATCACCTCATCAAGCAGAAGAAGCCGCGCTTCAACATCCTGTTGCGCGACGACAAGACTTACCCCTACGTCAAGCTGACCCTCGCTGAGCGTTTCCCGAGAGTTTATGTGACCCGCCGCCTGCGCAAGGACGGAAGCGTTTACTTCGGTCCGTACTTCCCGGCCAATCTCGCCTATCGCATTGTCGATTTGATTCATCGTCACTTCCTGGTGCCATCCTGCAAAGTGGACTTGAACCGCTTCCATTCGCGCCCCTGCCTGCAGTTTTATATCAAGCGATGCCTTGGGCCGTGCGTGAAGGACTTGACCACGCCCGAGATCTACGGTGAAGCCGTGCAGGACGTGAAGTTCTTTCTGGAGGGCCGCCAAACCGACTTGGTAAAATCTCTGCGCGAGCGCATGTCGGAAGCTGCGGAAGCGCAGGAGTTCGAGCGCGCCGCGCGCTATCGTGACCTGATATCAACCGTCGAGCAGCTGCAGGAAAAGCAGCGCATCGCCGCCGCCGAAGGCGACGACGCTGACGTCTTCGGCTATCACTATGAGAATCAGATGCTGGCCGTGAATCTGTTCCACATGCGCGGCGGAAAAGTCCTGGACCGTCGCGAATTTTTCTGGGAGGAGTTGCCCGAGTTCACCCCGCAACCAGACGCCCAAAGCGATGGAGAAACGGGCGTCCCTGCCCGTCCCACCGCCGACTCCTTCCATCCCGGCGAATTCTTCTCCGCCCTCGTCAAGCAGCTCTACCTCGCGCAGCCCTACGTGCCGCGCAACATCTACGTCCCCGTCGACTTCGAAGACCGCGAAGAACTGGAAGAAGCACTCAGCGAACAGCTCGCGGGCGAGGGCGGACGAGCGACGCGCGTCCACATCACTGTTCCCCAGCGCGGAGACAAGCGCGAGCTCATCGACCTCGCCGGCACCAACGCCAAGCAGTCTTACGACCAGCGTTTCCGCGTCCTGAAGCCGAATGCGCGCGCCATTCAGGAAGCCTTTCAGGACGCGCTCGCGCTTCCGGAGCTGCCGCACCGCATCGAGTGTTTCGACATCTCGCACATTCAGGGAGCGGAAACGGTGGCATCGATGGTGGTGTGGGAAGACGGCCAGATGAAAAAATCGGATTACCGGAAGTTCATCATCAAAACAGTCGCAGGCGTCGACGATTTTGCCTCCATGCGCGAAGTGGTCACGCGCCGTTACAAGCGTTTGTGTGAAGAAAAAAAGCCCCTACCCAGCCTGGTGCTGATTGACGGCGGCTTGGGGCAACTCCACGCCGCCGCCCAGGCGCTCGAAGCCCTGGAAATCATTAACCAGCCGCTGGCCGCCATCGCTAAGCGAGAAGAGATCATCTACGTCCACGGACAGGAAGATGAGCCGATCGTTCTCGACCATCATTCTCCCGTCTTACATCTGGTGCAGATGATTCGCGACGAAGCGCATCGCTTTGCCGTAACTTTTCATCGCAAGCGCCGCCAGATCCGCGATCGTGCTACCGAGTTACGGGAAATTGCCGGCGTCGGCGAGTCAACCACCCGCCGCCTGCTCGAACATTTCGGCAGCCTACAGGCCGTGAAGCAAGCGGACGTGGCGGCGCTGTCAGCGGTCGTGACCAAATCTCAAGCCGAAGCGATTCTGGAACATTTTCGAAAGACAAGTGTAGGGACGGGTCTGTGACCCGTCGCGCTCCGATGTCTTGAACCACAGTCGTTCCTCTTTATTCAACGGCCATGAACTTCAGGCATACCGGCGAGGGAACGTGGAGCGTCTGGTTGGTGGCAGTTAGTCTTCCCGAGCTGGGATCGATCCGGAACACCGCGATGTTGTTGGTGTCTTGATTTGCCACCAACAAGAACTGGCCAGTGGGATCGATCTCGAAGCTGCGCGGCGTCTTGCCTTGAGTGGAAAAGCGATCGACGAGAGTTAGAGTGCCAGCGTGGTTGTCGATGGAGAAAACGGCAATGCTATCATGTCCGCGATTGGAGGCGAAGAGAAATTTGCCGCTGGGATGTACCTGGATTTCGGCAGTGTCGTTACTCCCGGAGAAGTCTTTGGGAAGTGTCGAAATCGTCTGCATCGTATGCAGAGCGCCGCGGCTGGCATCGTAGGTAAGTGTGGTGATGGTGGATTGCAGTTCATTTACTACGTAGGCAAACTGGCCGTTCGGATGAAAGGCCAGGTGGCGCGGTCCGGTTCCGGGATCGAGCTTGGTATAGGGAGGATTGTTCGCGGTCAGGGAGCCGGCCTTTGCGTCGAAGCGGTACACCAGTAACTCATCCAAGCCTAAGTCGACTGCAATGGCAAAGCGGTTGTCCGGCGTGGTCTCGATCCAATGCGCGTGCGGGCCTTGCTGGCGCTCTTTGTTGGCGCTGGAACCGACGTGCTGAATAAAGGCGGAGGGCTCGCCGATGTGGCCGTCCGCTCGAACCGGGAACACGGCCACGCTTCCTCCGGTGTAGTTTGCCACCAAAGCGTACTTACCAGTCTTATCGAAAGCGATGTAACAAGGGTCGGCACCGCGCGATGCGACTTGGTTCAGGAGCGATAACTTGCCGGTGGGGCGGTCACCGGTATCACGTTCAATAGCAAAGGCGCTCACCGCTCCGCTGTTGCCACCTTTATAGTCCTGGACTTCATTCACCGCGTAGAGGAAGTGGCGGCTCGGGTCGATGGCGAGGAACGATGGATTGGTCGTTTCTGCCGCTATGCCGAGTGGAGTCAGTTCCGAAGATGCGGCATCGAAGCGGTAGGCGTAGATGCCTTTGCTCTCCTTCCCGGTGTAAGTGCCGACGAAGAGGAGGTACTTGTTGTTTGGAGAATCCTTGGCGGCGGCCACGGAGACGAGCGAAAACAGGAGCGCGAGCGACGGCAGGCAGAGGCGGCAAAAAGTTGTCATAGGAGATTATCAGAGCGCATTTGAGGCCGGAGCGCAAGCCTGGTGCTCTGGCGATGCGGTATGCTTTCCGGCATGTCTTTGCGGGGATTGCCGGCTGCGGATGGGGCGCTGATTCAGATCGTGGACGCTGCTCTGGCCGACGCCACACGGCGCAGCGGCAAGTGGCTGGTATGTCGTCCGGCATGCACGCAGTGTTGCGTGGGCGTGTTTGCCATCAATCAACTGGATGCGGTGCGGTTGCAGCAAGGGCTGGCGCAGCTTGAAAAGACAGACCCGCAACGGGCGGCGCGCATTCGCGAGCGGGCCCGGGCTTCGGTGGAGCGATTGGCGGCCGAGTTTCCTGGGAATGCGAAAACGGGCGTGCTGCGCGAAGGGCAGGAGGCGGAAGAGCGCTTTGCGGAATTTGCGAACGATGAGGCGTGTCCGGTGCTCGACCCGGAGACGGGATTGTGCGATCTGTACGATGCTCGGCCGATGACGTGCCGCACGTTCGGTCCTCCCGTACGATCGGACGGCGGACTGGGAGTGTGCGAGCTTTGTTTTCACGGTGCGACTGATCAGCAGATTGCAGGCTGCGAGATGGTTGCGGATGCGGATGATCTGGAGTCGAAGCTGCTCAGGAAACTGGAGAAGACGCGAGGTCCGCGCGGACGGACGGTGGTTGCGTTTTGCGTGAAGTGAAAGGCGGGAGGTGCAATGCGCGATTTCCTGGGAGTCTGTATCGCAAATCGGGTGCCGTCCCTTGCGGGACTTGNNGTGCCGGGCTTTCCTATTCCGCCGCTTCGCGGCTGGAGTCGGCGCACGCATGCATCACATGGTTACTTCACATTGTTAAAGGATTCCTAATTTCGCACTCAATGCCAAAGAGACCTTTCGCGTGGAATTACAAAAATGCTAATTTCGTGCTGCGGCGCACACACTTATGCAGGCTAACGAATACGATCTGGTGGTGATCGGAAGCGGTCCGGCGGGGCAGAAGGGCGCGATCTGCGCGGCTAAGATGCGCAAGAAAGTCGCGATCGTCGACCGGCGTCTCGCCATGGGAGGAGTTTGTGTTCACACCGGAACGATTCCCAGCAAGGTGATGCGGGAGGCAGTGCTCTATTTGAGCGGCCTGCGGCAGCGGTCGTTCTATGGGCGCGGTTACGTGGTAAAGGACCGGATCGCGATGTCGGACCTGGTGCTACGGTCGCAAGCGGTGATGACGCGGGAAGTGGACGTAATCAAGGCGCAACTGCGGCGGAATTATGTGACCGCGCTTGAAGGAGACGCTCACTTTTCCGATCCGCACACGATTGAGGTCGTGAGCGAAGATGGAGTGCAACAGGTACGGGGAGAGAAGATTCTAATCGCCTGTGGCACGCGGCCATCGCACATCGACGGGATTCCGGTCGACGGGAAGCGCATCTTCGATTCGGATCAGGTGCACTGCCTGGAGGAGATACCGCGGGAGTTGATTGTAGTGGGGGCGGGGATTATCGGGCTGGAATATGCGTCCATGTTCGCGGCGCTGGGGGTGAAGGTGACGCTGCTCGATCAGCGTCCGACGCTGCTGGATTTTGTGGATCGGGAGATTATCGAAAGCCTGTGCTTCCAGTTGCGGCAACTGGGGACGGTCTTCCGGGTCGGGGAGAAAGTGGTATCGGTGGGCTTCGACGAAGAGCGGGACAAGGTTTTTGCGACGCTGGAGAGCGGAAAGAAGGTTCGCGGACAGGCCCTGCTGTACACGATCGGACGAAAAGCCAACAGCGACAAGCTGAGAATTGAGGCGGCCGGGCTGACGGCGGACGAGCGCGGCAGGCTTGTGGTCAACGAACATTTTCAGACTAGTGTCCCGCATATTTATGCGGCGGGCGATGTGATTGGGTTCCCCGCGCTGGCCAGCACTTCGATGGAGCAGGGGCGGCTGGCGGGTTGTCACATGTTCGGCAAGCCCAGCCGGATGCTGCCGAATCTGATTCCCTACGGCATCTACACCATTCCGGAAATTTCGATGGTGGGCGCGACCGAGGAAGAGCTGACGCGCAGCAAGACGGCGTATGAGAGCGGGCTGGCGCGCTACTCGGAACTGGCGAAGGGGCAGATGCTCGGCGACGATCAGGGGCTGCTGAAGATTTTGTTCGATCCGGATACGCTCAAATTGCTGGGCGTGCACATTATCGGAGATCGGGCGGCGGAGATTGTGCACATTGGACAAGCGGTGCTGACCATGGGCGCGACGATCGAATACTTTCGGGACACGGTGTTCAACTATCCGACGCTGGCGGAAGCTTATAAGGTCGCGGCGCTCGACGGTCTGAATAAGCTCTGAGCTGGGCTGCCGCTTTCTCCGCCTGGCGCATGCGCCGTTTGGGTGGTGAATCATCCTGCCAATTCTTGCTCAGTCAAATTTGCGGTACCCTCAAATTTTCCGCTTCGGCTGAGGGTTCGCGAACAAAGGTGTCCGCGCTACACACAGGCATGGCTGAGTCTTCAAAAATTCGCGAGGCGTCGCTGGGGGAGATTGCCCTGGTGTTTCTGAAGCTGGGGACGATTGCGTTCGGCGGTCCGGCGGCGCATCTGGCGATGATGGAAGAAGAATTTGTGCGGCGGCGGCAGTGGATTACCCAGGCCGAATTTCTGGACCGGCTGGCGACGGCGAATTTGATTCCGGGGCCGAGTTCGACCGAAGTCGCGATCTTTGTGGGGCAACTGAAGCGCGGATGGCGCGGACTGATTGTGGCGGGCTGCTGCTTTATCATTCCGGCGGCTGTGATTGTGTCGGTGATCGCGTGGGCTTATGTCCGCTTTGGCTCACTGCCAAGGGTCGAAGGCATACTGCGGGCGATCAAGCCGGCCGTGGTCGCGATCGTGATCCAGGCGCTGTGGAAGCTGGGACGGACGGGAGTGCGGACGGCCCTACTGGCTGTGATTGCTGTGCTGGCGACGGTGCTGAGTTTCCTGGGAGTCAGTCCAGTGCTGATGTTGGTGTTTGCCGGGTTGNNGCTGGTGCTCGTGTTTGCCGGGTTGGTATCGGCGGCCGCGTTGGCGATAAAAAACCGGCTGATGGGTGCGGGCGTTCTTGCGCTTACGAAAATAGTGGGGCCTCCGAAAATTGCTGCCGGAGCGATGGCAGTTGCAGCCGTGGGCGCGGCTGTTCCCGTTGGGCTGGGGCGGCTGTTCTGGTCGTTTCTGAAAATTGGATCGGTGGTCTTCGGCAGCGGATATGTCTTGCTGGCGTTTCTGCAGACCGAGTTTGTCGAGCGTCTGCACTGGCTGACGGACAAACAGTTGATTGACGCGGTCGCGGTGGGCCAGTTTACGCCTGGTCCGCTGTTTACGACCGCAACGTTTATCGGGTATGTGGTGAAGGGTTGGATGGGCGCGGTAGTGGCAACAGTGGGAATTTTTTTGCCAGGGTTCGTGCTGGTGGCGGTGAGTGGGCCGCTGATTCCGCGGCTGCGCAGATCCGCAGTGGCGGCGGCAGCGCTCGATGGAGTGGTCGCGGGTTCGCTCGCGTTGATGGCGGTGGTGACGTGGCAGTTGGGGAAGGCGTCGATTGTGGACTGGACAACGTTGGCCGTGTTCGGCGTGGGCTTGATCGCACTGCTGCGGTTTCGGGTGAACTCGGCGTGGGTGGTAGCGGCGGCGGCGGTCGTGGGATGGGCAGTGCGGTAGGTGAAATTCAGATTCGAGGACAGCCATGAGCGAGACGCGGATTCGGATGGCGGAGCGCACGGACCTCGCGCGGATGACCGAGCTCTACAACTACTACGTTCTGAATACTCCGGTGACNNCGGTGGAGCGGCGGGAGGTGTGGTTCGCGCAATTTGGCATGACGGGACGGTACCGGCTATTGGTGGCCGAAGAGAATGGAGTCGTGATGGGATATGCGGGGACGTTGCGATTTCGTCCAAAGGTGGCGTATGAGACGACGGTGGAAACGACGATTTATTGCGCGCCGGAGAGGGTGGGAAAGGGCATTGGACGACGGCTGTACGCAGAGTTGTTTGAAGCACTCAAGGGCGAAGACGTACATCGTTTTGTGGCGGGGTGCACGTTGCCGAATGCGGCGAGCGAGGCGCTGCATCGGCAATTCGGATTCAAGGTGGTGGGAGTGTTCAGCGAGATTGGGCGGAAGTTTGGGAAGTATTGGGACGTGTGCTGGCTGGAGCGGGCGACCTGAGATTTCCTTTCTTTTCCCCAATTTCGTCGCTGTTAAGTGGTTGTTACGAAGTGGTGGAGGGATCTGTGAAAGAAAGTTCAAGAAAAATACTACCGTTGTCATGGTTGTGGTCGTGTGCGGCTTTGACGGTTTTGAGTGTGAGCTTGCCCCTGTCGGCGGAAGCCGTTTCGCTGCAGGCACTGGTCACGCCTTCCACCACAATCGTCAAGGATGGCCGGCCGGTGAAGTTCGCGCTTCATGGCTTTATCGAATTCAAATCGCTGGCCGAATTATTCCCTTATGTCGAGTCGCAAACGCAGCGCTGGAGTGATGGGAGAGGCGTGGATAACGAGCAGCGGCGGCAACTGGCGCGCGAATTGCTGCGGCGCGGAATCGAAAGCCGGGTGATCTCTATGGAAGATGAGCGGCCTTTGGAGACGCTGGTAACGCACACCAGCGAAGAATTGCGGCAGGCGCTCGCGCGGGTAAAGGAGCCGGTTCCGCCGGGGTACGACGAGGCGTTTCTGGCTGTACAGGAAAAATGGAAGCATTCGCTGAACTGCTGGAGCGCTTCGCCGGCGATCGCCGGGCGCGTGCTCTCGAACTGGTATCCGATTGAGGAAGGTATCGAGCTCTATGGCGCGACTTATGATTCGACCGAACACTTCTGGCAGGCGGTTAAGTATCATTCCGACGTTACGCTGGCGGATCTGACGGAGTTACTCGGCATCCTCGAGCAGAAGGATTGGGGTCCCTGGCTGGCGCGCCTGGATGGTGATCCCAAGATCTATTTGCCAAACGCTTACGCGGTCGAGTTCCTACGGCACAACCTTGCCAGGGAGCGCCTGCAGTGGTTTCGTGACGAACTGGGCCGTCATGAGTTGAGCGCAAGCGATCACGCGCGGGTGGTTCAGCAGCGCGGTGCGGCCTCGTTCCGCTTCAGCGCGTTCGAAGAGAAGGTGCTGTGGGGCGATCTGGCGGATGTGTTTCATCTGGTGTATACATTCTCCTTGCCCGACGATCCCATTAGGAAGGCACTCGGCGCGCGGCATTTTGATGCCGTTTATCTGGGAGACCGCAGGATAGGTTTTATCACCGAAGAGTTTCGTTCGTTGATGCTCGAGATCTGGCGGGTGAAGTATTTGAAGATGGCGCGCTTCCGCGAGGTCATCAGCTCGATTCCCATGGAGATTCGGCTGTCCCATTTTCTGAATGATGGGGACTCGCCGGATATTCCGATTCCGGTGTATGTGGGGTACTTGAACCAGATACGGGAACTGGCGCGAGGCCAGTGAGAGTCCCAGTTCAGCGGCCATCCGCTTTCCGTTCCGGGTGTGCGGCATCACTGTTATCAGCAACTTCGGGGTCGGTCGGTCCCTGGGGAAAACCCGCGTGGAGATGGGCTTGCGGTTATTCTTCGTCCTTTGTGACGGAGAGGTTAAAATGGATGATTCCGGCGTGTCTCCTGGGGGCAATGTGAGCCGAGAGAAAGTTATCTCGGGACATTGCCTCGAAAAAAGTGCGTAGCCGGAAATTGATTCGTGGAACCTGATAACAATCTCGCAGAAGAGCGATCGCGGACTGCGCTTGACTCCAGCGCTCCGTCGCGTCGTTCGCGGCCTTCGTCGCCGGTTTACTGGCGCGTGGAGGGAAGTCTGCTGGAATTGACCACGGTTCGTCCCATCGCTTTTTTCACCTGGAACAGCCAGACATTTATCGCGCGGGCGGCGCGCCGCAGCCTGGTGCTTTTGATGGCGTTGCTGCGGCCATTTTTGTATGCATCGAACCGCGTGGCCGCAACTCGGATTGTGCACGCTGTGTTGCGCGGGATAACGCGCGACCGGCTCGATCTGCTGGGCGAAGAGGAATTCGAATACAAGCTGAAGCCGCTGCTCAAACCAGAAGGAGTGCGGCACCTGAAGGCGTTGCAGGCGACGGGCGTCGACGTAGTGCTGGTGAGCCAGGGGTTGGAGCATGTGATGCGGCCACTGGCGCGGCATCTGGGAGTGCGATGGATTATTGCGAACCGGCTTGATTTCCGCGATGGAGTTGCGACCGGACGGCTGCTGAGCCCGGTGATCCGGCCGCGGGGATTGTTTGCGCGGATTCGCGAAGCGGGGCCGGATGGGCAGCAGAGTCCGGCGCGATGGGTGCGGGCGCTCGGTTTGCGGGGTCCGAAGGCGCTGGCGTCGGCGATTGTGCCGGCGGTGCGGGTGGAATCGCCGCGGGTTCGTCCGATTGTGTATTTCGACGAGAAACGGTATCCGGCGCGGTTTTCGGTGCGGAAAGCGTTGGCTGGAAAGCGCGTGATGCTGATCGGCGTTACCGGATTCATCGGCAAGGTGTGGCTGGCGAACACATTGATGGATCTACCCGAGATCGGGAAGCTTTATCTGCTGATCCGCCGGCAGAAGTCGAGTCCAGCGCAGTTGCGCTTCGAGAAGATGATCGAAGGATCGCCGGTGTTTGATCCTTTGTTTGACAAGTACGGTGATCGACTGGGCGCTTTGCTGGCGGAAAAGATTGAGGTCGTGGAGGGCGATGTTTCGCAGCCGGGCTTAGGGCTGGATTCTGAGACCGCGGCGCGGTTGCGGAAGGATCTGGATCTGATCATCAACAGCTCGGGATTGACGGATTTCAATCCGGATCTGCGGGACGCATTGGCTGCAAATGTGGATTCGCCGTATCACTTGGTCGAGTTCATTCGTGGGTCGGATCACACGGCCTTGCTGCATCTTTCGACTTGCTATGTCGCTGGGCAGCGCGACGGGCGCGTGAGTGAGCGGGTGCGTCCGAATTACACGCCGACGCACCTGAAGGACTTCGACGCGGAAAAAGAGTGGCACCGCCTGCATGATCTGGTGGAGTCGGCGGAAGCTCGAGCGGAAGGGCCGGAAGTCACTGAGGAGCTAAAGAAGCAGTCGCTGCAGAAGGAGCATGCGGCGAGAGGATTGAGCGGGCAGGCACTGGATATCCAAGTCCGCAAGAACCGGGTTCGGTGGCTGAAGAACTACCTTACGGAAGAAGCCACCAGGCGCGCGAAGGAGTTGGGCTGGCCAAATACTTACACGTTTACCAAAAGCCTGGCGGAATCGCTGATTGCGAAGCATGGTGCCGGGCTGCCGATTGCGATCGTGCGTCCGGCAATTGTCGAGACCTCGGTCGCAAGGCCTTTTCGCGGGTGGAATGAAGGAATCAATACTTCGGCGTCGCTGTCGTATCTGCTGGGGACGACGTTCCGGCAACTGCCTTCGAACGAACGCAAGCGGCTCGATATTATTCCGGTGGACGCGGTGTGCGCCGGGATGACGCTGATTGGGGCGGCGCTGGTGGAACGGCGGCACGATCCGCTGTACCAGTTGGCGACTTCGGTCACGAATCCCTGCGACATGGGGCGCTCGATTGAGTTGACGAGCCTCGGGCACCGGCGTCACTATCGCTCGCAGGAAGGCCTGGAGTACTGGCTGCGATTGCGAATGGATGCGATTCCGGTTTCGAAAGAACGCTATAACCGTATGTCGGCGCCAGCGCAGAAAATGATTATCAAGTCGATTCAACGCGTGATGGCTCCGCTTCCGATGAAGAAGCCGCTGGCGAAAACCGAGCGCAACCTCGAGCGCGTGGAGAAGTTAGTGGGCCTGTTCGAGCCGTTTATTCTGCACAACGAGCATGACTTCGTCGCGGATAATGTAGAGAAGTTGTCACAGGCGCTTACACCCGAAGAGAAAGAAATATTCGGATACGATACGGCTGGACTGGACTGGTGGGAGTATTGGATCGACATTCATATTCCAGCGCTGCGGCGGTGGACGTATCCGCTGATTGAAGGTCGGCCGCTGGAAGAGCGCGCGCCGCGGGCTCTGAAGATGCCGCCGGCGGCGACCAATGAAAACGGCGACAGCATGAAGACGGGGACAAACGGAGCAACGTGGCAATTTTCCTGACCGGTGGAACCGGGTACATCGGCGCGCATGTCGCCGCGAATCTGCTGGAGCAGCATGACGCGACCTTGAATCTGCTGGTGCGCGGCCGCGATCCGCGGGACGCGGAACTGCGGCTTTGGCATGCCTTGCAACTGCACCTGCCATTCCCGAAGTTCTACGAATATCTGCAGACGAAGATACGGATTTTCCGCGGCGATCTCACGTCTCCTCAGTTCGGGCTCGAAGCGGGCGATTACGACCGGCTCGTGCATACCACCGACTCGGTGATCCACTGCGCGGCTTCGCTGAATCGGAAGTCGGAAAAAAGTTGTTTNNTATCACGGGCTGCAACGGTTTTCGAATGTTAGTACGGTGGCCGTAGCGGGAAAGCGCAGCCACGAAGTGGTGGCGGAGGACCGGTCGATTGAATGGAGCCGTTCAGATTACGATCCCTACGCGCGGACGAAAAAATTCTGCGAGCACATGGTCCGCGAGTTGCTGCCGGACGTGCCGATCACGATTTTCCGCCCCAGTATCGTGTTGGGTGACAGCCGCTATCCGCAGACAACGCAGTTTGATATGGTGCGTTCGTTCGTGTTCCTGGCGGGATTGCCGGTGCTGCCATTTCGTCCGCATGACAAGATTGACATCGTGAATGTGGATTTCGTGGCAGATGCGATTTCGACTTTGCACATGAAGGCGAATCCCGAGCACGACACCTATCATCTTTCTTCGGGCAACGACGCGCAGACGTTTCAGGAATTGACGAAGGCGCTGGCGGCCGAGCAGAACAAGCGCGGGCCGCTGTTCTTGCCTATCCTCGAAAAACCGTTCGGCTCCATCGTCAACACGCTCGCAAACCGCAAAGGGACTGTGGGGCACGGTGCGGCGCTGATGAAGGTCTTCCTGCCGTACTTGACTTGGAATACTGTCTTCGACAACACGCGCGTCGTCGCGGAGATGAGACGCAAGCCCGCGCCGTTTTCGCAATACAGCTTTCCTCTGCTCCGCTTCAGCCGTGAGCACAATTTCGAGTATCCATATCAAGCCTGGCCGGAGAGCACGAAGGCGGGAGGGTCCGCCGCATGATGGACATCTTTCTGGAAGCGTGGGTGGCGAGCATCATCGAGGGCAAGAAAGTTCAGTGGATGATGGGCAAACGCGAGCCGTGGCAACCGGGCGAGAAACTGAAACTGTTGTTTGCCGGCTACAACGGGACGCGGAACACGGGATCGGATGTGCGAGTAGAAGAGATGCTGCGG
Organism: Acidobacteriaceae bacterium; assembly: GCA_003162255.1. Classification (GTDB taxonomy): domain Bacteria; phylum Acidobacteriota; class Terriglobia; order Terriglobales; family Acidobacteriaceae; genus Acidiflorens. The sequence goes on from PMMJ01000450.1 coordinate 27,680, forward strand.
CAGATCCGGCGGATTCTGGGGCCGGAGAACGTCGACCTCAGCATGATGACATTTAATTTCGACCGCTCGCGCGGCTATTTCGAAGGGACATCACAGGTGCGGCTGCCAGATATTTTCCCGCCGTTTCTGGCGAATGAAGTGCCCAAACATCATGGTGTCGTAGCGTGTGAAGGTTCGATGTTTAAATCGAAATTCGCCAATGCTTTGGCGACGATGATGATCGGGTCGCTGGGCATTGCGGCGGCGGAGAACAAATTGTCAATCGGCTACGGCGCCGAGGCGGGACACATGGATCCGCTGGTGGCGAAGATGTGCGGGCGCTATTGCAGGAATTCGCTGGTGATCACGCGCAACAACGAATCGCGGAAAATTCTGCGCGAACTCGGCGTGCCGACTGAACTGGGAACGGACACGGCGTGGACGTTTGAGCCGCTGGGCGCCGAGTACGGGCAGAAAGCCCTGCGCGATGTGGGTTGGGATGGAAGGACGCCGGTGCTGGTGGTGTGTCCGATCAATCCGTTTGAATGGCCAGTGAAGGCATCGGTGGCAAAAGCCGCGCTGCACAGCCTGACCGGCGCATACAAGGCGAGCCACTACCGCGGGCCTTACTTTCATCATGCGGGGCCAGAGGCGGACCGGGCCTACGAACATTATTTGAGTTCGATTGCCAATGCGGTAGCCGCGTTTCGCCAGAAAAGGAATGTGTTCGTGATCATGGCGGCGACCGAGCGCATGGATGCGCGGCCTTGCCGGCGCATCTCGGAGAAGCTGGGCGGAGTTCCGGTGCTGACCTCGGACGATTACAACATGTACGAAATGGTCAGTATTCTGCGGGCTTGCCGCATGATGGTGTCTTCGCGCTATCACGGGATTGTGACCTCGATGCCGGCGCTGGTGGCGTCGGCGGGGATCACGATGGATGAGCGCATACGCAATCTGATGAATGAGCGCGGACATCAGGAGTTGCTGATGAATGTGGACGATCCGGACCTGGAGGCGCGGACTCTGGCGGCGATTGAAATCCTGGATCGCGACGGTGAACGGATTGCCGACGGGATCGCGCGGAGCGTGGTGAGGAATTTGAAATTGATGGCGCGCATGGGCGTGTATTTCGAAGAAGAAGTGCAGCGGAGATATCCGGAGTTTCCCACTCGCCGCGGAGAATGGAGCTGGGAGGATTATCTGCCGCCGATGAGCGACGGATTGAAGCAACTGGTGGCCGCATACGGGTAGGTTGTGATTTCCTTCGTGTACCTTCGTGCCCTTGGTGGTTGGAGAAGTTCGAAAACCACGAAGGGCACTAAAGGTCACCAAGGAAATTCCAAGCGGCAATTGTCAATATTGGACAATTCTGGTCGACCAGAATCACATGACTTTTCTTGAACAGATATTTGCCAACCTGGACAGCAGCGGCGAAGCCGTTGTGTTGCAGGAACTGCGCGAGGGGCAACCGGTTCCGCTCACCGCTCGGCAGTTGCTGGCCCAGGTGCTGGTGGCGCGGGCTTATCTGCGGCGGCTACGGCTGAAGAAGGGCGACCGCTGCGCGCTGCTGGCCCATAACTCGATGCAGTGGGTGGCAATGGATTTGGCGATTATGGCAGAGGGGTTGACGGTGGTGCCCCTGTATGCGCGGCAGGCGCCGGCCGAACTCGTTGCCATGATGAAGGATTGTTGGCCGTCCGTAATTGCTTGCGGCGAGAAGACGCTGGCCGATGCGATCGTAGAGGCGTGGCCCGAGGCGCCGCCAAGTTTCTGTTTCGAAAATGTTTTCACTGCAGGACGCGAGCCGGCGGAGAGTCCGGCGCTGGCGGTCACAGAAGATGATGTGGTGACGATCGTCTACACCTCGGGCACATCGGGCGAGGCGAAGGGTGTGATGCTCAACGCGGGCAACGTCGGGCACATGCTGGGCTGCACTTCGGCGCGTCTGGACCAGCTTATGAAAAAGCATCCGGATCAGGATGCCGTATTTCATTACCTGCCGCTTTGCTTTGCCGGCTCTTGGATCATGATGCTGACCTGTCTGCTGCGCGGGAGCAAGCTGACATTGAATATGGATCTGGCGAAGATTGCCGCGGAAATGCGGCTGGCGGCGCCGGATTATTTCCTGAATGTTCCCGCGCTTCTCGAACGCATGCGCAAAGCGGTTGACGAGCAGCTTTGGAAGACGGGTGGATTTCCGTTGAAGGTGTACACCAAGGCCAAGGGCGCGTGGGTGCGGCGGCAGGAGGGCAAAGGGCGCGCCGGGGACGGGCTTTGGCTGGGAGCGGCGAATCGGCTCGTGTTTCCGACGATTCGAAAAAAAATGATCGGCGGCAAGCTGCGCGCGCTGATTTGCGGATCGGCGCCGTTGAGCTTGGAGACGCAGCTATTTTTTATGATGCTTGGCATCCCCGTATTGCAGGTCTATGGGCTTACCGAGACTACGGCGATTTGCACCATGGATGATCCGGATGCGCCGGTTATTGCTGGGCGCGCGGGCCCGGCGATTGCAGGAGTCGAAATGAAGGTCGCCGAGAACGAAGAAATCGTGGTGCGCGGGCCCAATATTTTCCCGGGATACTGGGGTCGTCCGGAGGAGACGGCGAAGGTGCTGCGCGATGGCTGGTTTCATACCGGCGATCAGGGCGAAGTGGACGCGAACGGAAACTGGAAGATCGTTGGCCGCATCAAGAATCTGATTATTCTTGGGTCGGGGCATAACATTGCACCGGAGCCGATCGAGGATAAGATTCTGCACGAGTTGCCGGACGCGATTCAGGTGGTGCTCGTGGGCAACGCACGCGGGTATCTGGCGGCGCTGGTCACAGGCAAGGTAAGCAGCGAAGAAACGCAGGCGGCGCTGGACCTGGTGAATCCGGGCCTTCCGCATTACAAGCAGGTACGGGCGTTTCATCTGGTGGAGGAAGCGTTCACCATCGAGAGCGGGCTGCTCACGGCGAACGGCAAGCTGAAGCGCGATGTGATTGCCGAGCGCTTTCGGCGAGAGATTGACGCGATGTACGAAGTCTCGAAGAATCGGGCCTCGAAGAATTCTGCGGTGAAGACGGCATGAACGAATTCAAAGGACAGACGCTTTCGTGGCAGATTGTGAATGGAGCGATCGAGCTTGCGTTGCATCGTGATCCTTGCAACGAGATTGGCTCGCTCACGCTGGATGAGTTGGAACAATTTGCGGCTGCCCTGCCCGAGCTGGCGAATGAAGCGCATGCACTGGTTGTCCATTCGACGCTAAAGGCCGGGTTTTCGGCAGGAGCGGATTTGCGCGAACTGTTTCTGCGCGGACAAGAAATGGAGAAAGCCGCAGCTCTGCGCGGGGTGCGGGAGTTTCTGGAGCGCATTCACGCCGTGATGAACGCGCTCGACGCGGCGCCGCTGACGACGATTGCGGCGGTGCATGGGGTAACATTCGGCGGCGGCTTCGAGTTGGCGCTGGCTTGCGACATTATTATTGCGGATCGCATGGCGCGATTTTGCTTTCCGGAATTGCGGCTCGGGTTGATCCCGGGATTCGGCGGGATCCCGCGGCTGAAGCGGGATTTGGGCAATGCCGTGGTGCGCGATCTGTTGCTGACCGGACGCAGCTTCAATGTGATGAAGGCGCAGCAGATCGGACTAGTGAGCCAGATTGCCGCCGAAGGCGAGGCGCTGCGGGTAGCACGCGCTACGGCCAGCCAGGCGGGGAAATTTGACCGCAGGACTGTTGCGGCGGCAAAGGAATTTGTGAAGCCGATCCCGTATGAGGAGTTGAAGCGGGAAATTGATATTTTCTGCGACCTTTATTCGCGTCCAGCCGTCGAAGAAGGGCTGCGAAAGTTTGTGGAGAATGAGGGAGTGCAGCCGTACTTACCTTAATTTGTAATTGGTGAATTGTAATTGCAAGGACGCCCGCTTATGTCAGCGCCTACTGCCGATCACACACTCGACGAAGTCCTGAATCTTGCGGCGGNNCGGGAAAAGCTTACGCCTGACGACGACTTTTTCAAGACGCTTGGCATTGACAGCTTGCAGGCGCTCGATTTGTTAACTCGACTGGAGCATCACTTCCATATCGAGTTGCCGGACTATGAACTGCAGGGTGTGTCGGATTTCCGGACGCTGGCGAATAGGATCCAAGCGCGGCTTTAGAAGCGGCAGTCAGTGGCTAGTGGTGCGATAAGAAACATTGAATGCTTGATCTCCGACAATATTCCAGTCTCGGTGCAGCGCTCAAGGATGCGCTGGAGCACTGGCCCAATGAAACCTGCCTGATTGAAGCCGATCGCGANNATCGGCAGTCTGGTTTGAGCCGAGGTGAACCTATAAAAGACAGCTTCTACCAGGAGACAGCATATTAATGCTTAAAACAATAGTCGCTCACGGACCATTGTTCGTGTACGCTGAAATGATGCAGAATATGCGACGCTTCCTGGCACTGGGTTTGATATTTGCGTTGTGGAAGCACACGGAAACGAGGGCGCAGACGTTTGGCAACGTCACCATGGGTGGCGGCGGGTATGTGACTGGAATTATCACCTGTCCCAGCCAGCAGAATCTCATCTACGCCAAGACGGACGTGGGCGGCGCTTACCGCTGGGAAGAATTCCGTAGGAAGGGTGAGCCGCAGTTGGTGACGCGGCGGCGTGAGGACACAGCGTGCATCGTGTATTCGTCGGGGACAGGCGGGCGTCCGAAGGGATGCGTGCTCACCCACGACAGTTATCTGGAACAGTGCGCTTCGCTGACGGCGTGGTATCCATTTTGGCCGGGTGTGCGCTATTTGAGCATTCTGCCCACTAATCATGCGATTGATTTCATGGTGGGATTTATTGGGCCGTTCGTGTGCGGCGCTTGCGTGGTCCATTTGCGGACGCTTCGTCCGGAGTTTGTGCGCGATGCTTTTGTTCGCTATCGCATCACGTATGTGAGCCTGGTGCCGATGGTGCTGAAGAATCTGGAACGCGGACTACGCGCGAAGTTTGATGAGCTGAAGCCCGGAAAGCGGTGGATGCTGGATCGTCTGATCGGATTGAACAAAATGCTGACGCGAAGACGTCCGCATCCGAAACTGAGCCGGCGTCTGCTGCCACAGGTACACAAGGCGTTTGGCGGAGAACTGCGGGCGTTGATTGTTGGTGGAGCATTTACGGATCCTTCGACGCTGCAGTTCTTCTACGATATTGGAATTCCGGTAACTTGCGGGTACGGGCTGACGGAAGCTTGCACGGCAGTGACGCTTAACGATCTGAAACCGTTTCGCGCCGACACCGTGGGCAAGCCGCTGCGCGGGACCGAGGTGCGTGTGCTGAATCCGGATGGCGGCGGGATTGGCGAAGTCGCAGTGCGGAGCCGCGCGGTCATGTCGCATTATCTGGATGACCCGGAACAAACGGCGCAGACGATCGTCGAAGGCTGGCTGCTGACGGGCGATCAGGGGCGTTTTGACGGGCACGGGCACCTCCAGCTTTTCGGGCGCAAGAAAAATATGATCGTCACCGAGGGCGGGAAGAATATTTATCCCGAAGACATTGAGGCCGTGTTCGATGGTCTGCCGGTAAAGGAATTCTGCGTGTTTGCGGCGAATTATTTGTGGCCGCAGAAGAAGCTCGGTAACGAAATGCTGGTGCTGGTGGTGCGACTGGAGCAGAACCAGCAGTTTGACGACAAATTGCGCGAAGAGATTGTGGCGCGGAACCGGCGTCTGGCGGACTTCAAGCGCGTCGGTGGATATCTTGTTTGGGAGAAAGATTTTCCGCTGACAACGTCGCTGAAAATCAAACGAGGGGACCTGGCGGCGGAGATTGGCGCGGGCGCGGCGCGAACTGGAATAGTGGAGATCTAGCTTTCAGCTGTCAGCTCTCAGCTTGAGGGCGGGACAACGCCGTGCTACGAGTTTCGGGCAACGAGCCAAACTTGATCATCCTGAGAGCCGGCACCCACGACCTGAGACCTGACTTGTGAACGAAACTTTTTTTGCCATTATTAATCCGGCGGCGGGTGGCGGGCGTTGCGGTGAGCGCGTGGGAGCGGCGCTGGATCGCCTGCGGGGCGCGGGGCTTGCGATCGAGACAGCGGAGACTAGCGCGGTGGGACACGCCACACAGATTGCGCGCGAGGCCTATGGGCGCGGCTATCGAAAATTTCTCGCGGTGGGTGGGGATGGAACTGCCTTTGAGATCGTCAACGGGTTGTTTCCGGATTCGCTGGCGGCTGCGTCAGCAGGTACGCCGGGAGACGCCGTTGCCACGCTGGGATTCCTTCCGCTGGGCACGGGCAATTCGTTTCTGCGTGATTTCGTGCCTGGAACTTCCGGCAAGAACGGCTTGGAACATGCTATGCAGGCGCTGGAGGCGCGGCGTTCGCGGGCTTGCGATGTGCTGTGTCTGGCGCACAAAGACGGAACGATCTACTACACGAATCTGCTGAGCGTGGGATTTCCGGCGAACGTGGCGACAGCGCGGTGCCGGCGTTTTCCGAAGCTGGGATATCTCGGGTATTGGCTATCTATTTTTCTGTGTCTGGCGCGGCTCGATCGGCGTCCGTTTCCAGTGCGGTTCGACGGCCAGCGGGAGTTCGATTCGCGGCGCTGCTTGTTTCTGACGTTTAACAACAGCAAGTTCACGGGCGGCACCATGATGATTGCGCCCGATGCGGTCACGGACGACGGATTGATTGAGTATGTGCGGTGGGGGCCGATTGGGCGGCTGGGACTGATCCGGAACCTGGTCGGACTTTATGATGGCACGCACACTCAACATCCGTTGGCGGAGCGGCAGGCGGTTCGGCGGATTGAGTTTCAACTCGACGGGCCGATCGATGTGATGGTGGACGGCGAGGTGCTGACGCTGGAGTGCCGGACCATCGAAGTGCTGCCCTCGGCGCTACGGGTGGTGGTTTGAGACCGGGCAAGCCGTCTCTACTTTCCCAACAACGTGATATAAGAAATCCATGTCGCAAGAGCGAAGAGAACGGCGAAACGAAAAACTTGGGATCAAGGCTTCGACGCGGGATTGGGGGCGTATTGCGATCTATGCTGTGCTGATTGTGGCCGCGTTCGGGCTGGCCTACTATCTGGGCAACCGTACCCAGCATCGGCACGATGCGTTCGCGCGCTGTCTGACCGCGCGCGGCGTGAAGATGTACGGGGCGTGGTGGTGTCCACATTGCGTCGAACAAAAAGAAAAGTTCGGCGCGTCGTTCGAGTACGCTCCTTACGTGGAGTGCGGCATCAAAGGCGACTTGCATGGTCTTTCGCAGGTTTGCAAGGACGAAAACATCAAGCATTATCCCACCTGGCAATTTCCACCTACGGGGGAACGAGTGGAGCGCGTTTTTGATCTGCAAGAACTGAGCGACCGCACCGGGTGCGCACTCCCATGACCGATCTGATGCAGCGTTTGATGAGCTTCGTGGCCATTCTGGCGGTGTGCGGAATCACCGTGTCGTCGGTGTCTTTACAACATCATTACGCGACCTCGAAGACGGCGTACTGCAATATCGGCGAAGCTTTCAATTGCGACATCGTGAACCGCAGCGAATATTCGTCGCTCTTTGGAATACCGGTCGCACTGATTGGGATGCTGGGGTACGCGGCACTGGTGGGGCTGGCCACCGTGTATCGCGAGCGGCGCGAGACTCCGGCAATGCTTTTCGGAGCATCAACGGCGGGTTTGGCGTTTGCTTTGTACCTGAGCTACATTGAAGCGCGCGTGTTGGGAGTCTGGTGCATTTTGTGTTTGAGTTCGCTGGCGTTGATTGCGACGACGACTGTGTTGGCGGTGGTGATCTGGTGGAAGCGAGCACGATAGCCAGTTGCCAGTACCCAGTGTCGAAGTGCCGGCCCGAGATGTTTTTCACTGAAACTGATAGCTGAAGGCTCGATTCACTCCATGTCTCGGCCAGCCACGCGAAAACTGAAACTAAAGACGAAGCCTGATGCCACCTCTGCCTTGCGGGCGCCGACTGGCAACTTGTGGCTGCATGAGCTCAACAGCCGAATCTTCGGGAACACGCGACTGGTGCGGGTTTGGCTGCCTCCCGATTACGACGGTTGGGGCGTGACGCGCTATCCGGTTCTTTATTTGAATGACGGACAGAACCTGTTCGAAGCGGCAACGGCTTTTGCCGGAGTGCATTGGCAGGTGGGCGAGACTGCGGCGCGGCTGATCTCGGAACAGAGAATTCGGCCGATCATTATTGTCGGCATCGATAATACGAAGAACCGGGTTCGCGAGTACATTCCGTATAAGTCACAAGACCCCAAAGTTCTGCACGCCAAGGGAAAATGCTATCCGGATTTTCTGCAGCATGAAGTGATGCCGTTGATCGAAGAGCGTTATTCGGTATTGAAGGGGCCGGAGAATACGGGATTGGGCGGCTCTTCTCTCGGAGGACTGATCACCTTGTACACGCAACTGGCAGCGCCGGGGGTGTTTGGGCGATTGCTGATCGAGAGCCCGTCTTTGTTTGTGGCGAACCGGAAAATTCTGGAAGAGAGCCGCCGATTCCGCAATTGGCCGGGGCGCACTTACCTGGGGATGGGGACGCGGGAAGTGGGGCAGGCGGAGAAGGACGAGAGGATCGTTGCCGACGTCCGCGAGTTGGAGTCCATTCTGCGCGAGGCTGGCCTGGACGAACAACGGCTGAAGGTTCGCATCGAAGAGGGCGCTCCGCACAACGAAACGGCCTGGGCGGCGCGGTTCCCGGAGGCGCTCGAGTTCCTTTATTCGGATCGCGCGTCGCCGCAACCTGCAGATTCCTCCCGTTCGACAGGCTCCGGGCGGGATGACATAAAATGATGGTTCGATAGCATCCACCTGCCCTGGCGGAGAGGGCGCTATGATGGCAACTGATTTGAATACGACGGACCCTGCAGGAGGAAAGCCACCCTCGTTCGGAATTAGAGAGCTCCTGTTTACAGTCTTCTTGGCGATCATCTTTTTTTGGCTTGGCCACAGCATGGTGCGCCACCGCTTCTTTCAGGGCGGCCGCGTTCACCGGAATGGCTCCGTCGGACAATAGCAGCCACTGAAAAAAGTGTTGGCCGCGGCTGCAAACGATGACAAGCTCCGCCTTCCTTGACGTGGAGATCGAATCTACTGAAGCTTTTGGGCTGCTGCCGCCTGCACTCTGGTTGCGATCGCGACCTTGCGTAGCATGTAATACAAAGTTGCCAGCCCGGCTATAAACAAAACCACGAAAAGCAAAATGATGCCCCACTGCGGCGCAACCGGCAGTTGATTGGGGTTGAAGTACGGTGCGAGCGCAAGGTTCCGCAGCACGTCGCGCATGACCACCATAACTGCCACGGTGAGCAAGCCGCAGCTAACGCCGACCACTAGTTGCCGCTTCGGAGACTTGTGAGCTTTCGCCATGATGAGATGCGCCACCGCAGCCAGTGGCAGAAGCATTCCAACTCCTAACAGTGAGGTCGCGAATGCGTTGCCACCGACAAAGGCCAATCGCACCGGACCGGTTAATTTCACCAAGAACCAGAACCCCACACCAAAATTGAGAAGCGTAGTGCCCGTAAAAAGCAAGGATCCTTGTTCGATGAGCCACTGGCGGTACGCGTCTTCCTGCTGGCGAAGACCCATCACCACCAACCCGAGTCCGGAAACCGCCAAAGCGCCTAACACAAAATGAAGGTAGCGCGGCACAAGCGAAGGTTCCGACCAGTTCAGGTTCCAGCCGCTGCCATGGCTGTGATAAAGGTCGAGCCAGCGCTCGGGCGCCAGCATCAGGGTGAAGTTGTTGCTGTAGACGAAAGCAATGGACGCAAGCAGCAGCACCACCAGGGCCAGAACTACCGTCGTCCGGCCTTTTTTCTCGTGCCTGTTCGTCGTGGATAGATTCATGGAGAAGAAGTAGACGCCGTAGTACGCGAGAATGACCATTCCAATAATGGCCAGCCAGGGCACGCCGATCAGGATCGAACTGGCGTAAAGGAATTGTCCATACATCACCTGCAGAAACAGCAACGGCGCCACGCCCAGGGTGATGGTAAAAGCGAAAACCGAGGGCAGGAGACGTCCGAGATCGCCCGCCAGCCGCACGGAAAATGCCGAACTCTTGCGCCGCACGGTGCAAACCAGGGCGACGGCCGTGCCTCCCAACAAGCAGTTCATGAACAAGACGTGGAGAAAGAATGTGAGCAGAAGCAGAGTGCGCAGAAGCCAGACTGGCGCCGGTAACGGCATGGGATCGGGATAAGGAATGGGCAAGTTCATGACAATGTATTTTCCCTTCTAACTTCTCACATCTTGCTCGTGGAGCGCCGGGCGTCCCCGCCCGGCCACCTCGCAAGCGGAGGTCGAGACGCCCGTCGCTCCACAGTCTCGACTACTGGCTCGAATTACTCAGATAGACGGCCAACGCGCGACCTTCGGCGTCCGTGCCGGTAAAAGGCGGCATATTTGGATTGATGTCGCTGAGCGTTCCGAGCATTCCAGCGATGGCCTCGGGATCGGTTCCCTTTAAGTCCAGCGGACGCCGCCGACCGCCGACGCTGTGACACATGGCGCAATGAATCGCAAACACCTGCTGCCCGATTTCTTTGTCGTTCGTGCCAGAGGGTATTGCCGGCGCCAGCGAGGCCAGGTAGCTGCCCAAGGCGGCGCGGTCGTGCGCGTCGCCGGCGAAGGGCGGCATCGTCTCGCGAACTACCGGCAGATGCAGCAGGATCTCGCCGGCAAATTTCGCATCCCATCCGCGTGCGAATTTGCGCATCCCGCGATAGCCGTCGACAGAATGACAAGATCCGCACTCCAGGGCAAAAAGTTGCCGGCCATAGTGACGTTGATCGGCGCGTGGATCGGCAGCGCTGCCTTCGACCCACGGCGAAGTTCTGGCGACACCACTCGCGGCGATAGACTCCACCTGCCCGATCCTGATGTCGTTGGCATAGATGTAGCTGTTGATGACGTAGGGGTAGCGGCTGAACTCGCGCAAATATTCGCCCGAGCCCATGACGCCAATCCCGGCAACCAGCAGCACGGCCACGATCACCGGGTTCATCACCTTCGGCCGGAGAAGCGCGAACAGCAGCGCAAGTGCCAGCGCCACGCCGGTACAAACGGCCGCTCCTAGCAGGGCATGACGAACTTGCGGATACATTCCGCTGAAATATGCGCGCGAGTAGGAAGGAAAGTCGTGGAAATACCACCGGCTCAAAGGAAGCAGAGGTGCAATTCCCAACACCAGCCACCAGCCCGCCCAACGCACAACGCGTTCCCGCAAAGCAGGAGGCTCCCACATCGCCGTTACCAGCCCGAAAATACCCGCAAGACCCACGGCCATCGCGGTACGAATCCACAACGACGGCCAGTAAGTGGGATTGAAAAAGCCGTCCCAGAACTTCCCGGTTTCGAGCCAGCGTCCGGGCGTGAGCATGTATGTGATAATGCCGTTGATCACCACCAGGCTCGCCCAGGCAGCCACGAAGTAGATCCAGCCGACGATGAGATGTGTTTGCCGGTCCAATGTGTCCCAGTGGTAGGCGTAGACGAGAGCGGCAGCGATCTCGACGAAGAAAAAGACCCACTCGATCGCCCATCCCCAAACGAAGGTGTGAATGAGCGAAGAAGTCGCTTCCGGGCTGACCAATCCGATGGTGAACCAGATGCCCACGCCGGTCACCGCCCCAAGAACTACGGTGAGCAGCGCGAAGAACTTGGAGTGATGCCGCACGTACCCGAGCAACTCCGAATCGTTCTGTGAATAGGCGCGACGCTCGGTGAGTACAAGGTACGCGCCGCCGCCGATCGCGAAGTGGGAGATGAAGACGTGAAGCACGGCTACAGCCGCGATCAGCAGTCCGCCGGGAAATCCAAGTTGCCAAACGGGATAGTTCATTCTGTCCCCCGTGCCGCCATTCTAGTATGAGGGATGTTCATTCTGCGGGGCAGTGATAAAGCTCACGCGAGCGCGTGAGCCGGCTGAGCACGGCATAGAGACTTGTGAGATTGTTTGAGTGGTAGGCCCGAATGGACTCGAACCATCGACCTCTTCCGTGTCAAGGAAGCGCTCTAACCAGACTGAGCTACGGGCCTACATGCCAGCCACTGGTGGTTTCAATTCTACGGGTGGCCGGGCAATTCCGGCAACGTTCAGACAAAATTAAACTTAAGACCGAGAATCAAGTATTCACCTGTCTTCGCGCAACCATGAGTGGACCCTTGGCCCTCTCAGCCATGTCCCGGCTGTTGCTGCGCCACAAAACGTGGTAAAACCAAGCAACTGGGGCACTGGGCCGCGCTTGACGATTTTGCAATGAGCCCGCTTTCTTGCCAGGCTTGGAAAGCGGATTGCCGGGTACAGGGACAGGGAGGATAGCTATGGCAGCCGAAACGAATACTCTAACGCCGGTGGACAAAACCACGATGGCCGACGCGAGTTCTAAAACTGTCTCCAAGACGGCGGCGCGAATTCTCGCGAACTATGTGGGCGGTCGCTGGGTATCGGCGGCGTCGTCGGGGCTTCTCGACGTGACCAACCCGGCTAGCGGCGAAGTTTTGGCGCGTGTTCCGCTGTCGGGGCCTGCCGAGGTCGAAGCGGCGGTGGCCGCCGCCAGCGCGGCGCTGCCCGACTGGCGCGGCCGTTCGGTGGGTGAGCGTACGGAATTTATCTACGCGTTGCGCGAGAAATTCCGGCAGCGGATTGACGAACTCGCGGCGTCGGTCACGCGCGAAGGTGGCAAAGTGTTGTCAGATGCGCGCGCGGAGATCAATCGGTCGATTGAAGTGCTCGAAGTGGCTTGCGCTGCTCCCATGACGATGCAGGGACGCATTCTGGAAGGTGTGGCTCGCGGAATTAATACAGAAACAATTCGGCAGCCCGTTGGGGTCTGCGCCGCGATCACGCCCTTTAACTTTCCCGCCATGGTGCCGATGTGGTTCCTGCCTTTCGCGATCGTTTGCGGGAACACATTCGTTTTGAAGCCATCGGAGCAGGTTCCGCTTACGTCGGAATTGATGTTTCACATTTTCGAAGAGATCGGTCTGCCAGCCGGCGTGGTGAATCTTGTGCATGGCGCGCACGACGCGGTCAACGCGATTCTTGACAGTCCGGGGATTCGCGCCGTCTCCTTCGTCGGCTCGGTCAACACGGCAAAGTACATTTACCGGCGCGCGGCGGAAAATGGAAAACGCGTGCAGGCCTTGGGCGGTGCGAAGAATTACATGATCGTGATGCCGGATGCAGTCGTCGATAAGACGGTGTCGAACGTCCTGGGCAGCGCGTTCGGCAATGCGGGACAGCGCTGCATGGCTGGATCCGTGCTGGTCACGGTTGGGTCCGCTCAGGCGGCGATCATGGACCGGCTAAAAAAGGGAGCCGAGAAGCTGATTGCCGGAGATGGCACGGATCCGAGAGTGAGCCTGGGGCCGGTGATTTCGAGCGCCGCCTGCGAGCGCATTCATGAAGCGATCGAAAGCGGATTGCAAGAAGGCGCGGAGTTGCTGGTGGATGGACGGCGTCCGGCGGGAGTTCCGGCGGGAGGAAACTTCGTGGGGCCGACCATTCTGAACCACGTGACGCCCGAGATGCGAGTGGCCCGCGAAGAAATTTTTGGGCCGGTGCTCTCCGTCATGCATGTGGAAACGCTGGAGCAAGCCATTGCGCTGGTGAATAGCGACCCGCGGGGCAACGGCACTTCGATCTTCACGGAGAACGGCGCGGCGGTCCGGGAATACAGCCGACGCGTGGAAGTGGGCATGGTGGGCGTGAATATCGGCGTGGCCGCTTCGCCGGCTTATTTCCCGTTTTCCGGCTGGAAGGACTCGTTCTTTGGCGATCTGCACGTTCATGGCTGGGATGCGGTCGAATTCTTTACCCGCAAAAAGACCGTGACCTCGCGCTATTTCTCCGCGGGGGAAACAGGGAAGTTTTTCGTTGAGCAAGGCGACAAACCGTAGCTCGCGCATCCCCGGAAATTCGTGGCGGAAGTCAACGCTGTTGTCTCGGGCGAAACCAAGGATCCGGTGTCGCGAGCCCTTCACCGCAGTGTTGAAAACAGCGCTTCTTTCCAGCGTTGGGTGTCCAGGGTCCAGCAGATTTTGGCTTTGCATTTCTTCTCGAGGACCTGCGCCCAGACCGCCTGATTCCGGTCATCGGCGGCCACGTTCAGCCGATCGACCACGGTCATACCTCGCGTTAACTCGCTCTGGGTCTCGATCTCGATGCAATGCTCGCTCCAATCCGTGCCGACCCTCGGATCAAGCGCGATCGACATGGCCACCGGATCGGGCAGCGAAATGCCGTCTTCGCCGGTTTGCACTTTGTAGGCCTTGCGCGCATGTCGGTTGCACTCGACGGCGAACTTCGCGAGTGGATTGTTGAATCCGAGAATGCGCGCGATGTCGTCCTCGCGAACCACGGCCTCTCCGCGGGAAAGATGCCAGCCCACAAGTTCGACCGGCAATCCGCTGTTCATAACCATGCGGGCGGCCTCGGGATCAACCCAGATGTTGTACTCGGCGGCGGGCGTCACGTTGCCTTCGCAGCAGGGCGCGCCACCCATGACCACACAGCGTCCGACTTTCGCTGCGATCTCGGGCTTTCTTGCCAGCGCCAGCGCCAGATTGGTAAGCGGTGCCAGGGTTACGACGACGATTCCTGGATTCGCCTCGATCGCTTCGAGGATGGCATCTACCGCATGCGCGCTCGCGGCAGATTGACGAGGCGCGGGATAGTTGTGATCTCCGAGACCATCGCGGCCATGGAACCAAGTCGCATTTCGATAGGTGCGCAGGAGCGGTTTGTCGGCGCCGGTGTATACAGGTACATTCGCCCCGCAGAGTTCGACCGTATAGAGAGCATTCCTGGTTGATTGTAAAACCGGGACATTTCCGGCCACGGTCGTGATCGCCACCACTCGAACGTCGGGCGCACGCAGCGCCATAATGAGCGCGACTGCATCGTCGGAAGCGGTGTCGGTATCGATCAGGAAGGCTCGCGGCACGCGCTTAGGATAGCAAACTGTCCGTGGCCCGCGAGCCTGGAGGGCACGACACTAGTGTAGTGTCTGCGAAAT
>PMMJ01000294.1 GCA_003162255.1 Acidobacteriaceae bacterium
GTGCCGTTGCCGTTGTTGTGATACAGGATCGCTCTTCCATAGCCGGTTACGAACAGATCGACGAAGCCGTCATTGTCGAAGTCGGCGGCAATCGCGGCCATGCCATAGCTGTTGGCGGCAACGCCAGCCTGGTCGGTAACATCGGTAAATGTGCCGTCGCCGTTATTTCTGTAGAGATGATTGTGCGGCGCAACTGCCGGGGGCTGCTTCAGCGGGTAAGGATGCATTCCCTCTTCGAGCGGCTTCCCGCTGACCACGTAAAGATCGGGCAGTCCATCGTTGTTATAGTCGAACCAGACGCAGCCCGCGCCGGTGCTTTCGAGCAGCGATCCCAGTTCCTGTGCGCCGAAGCTGTGCGTGAA
The DNA here is from genome assembly GCA_003162255.1 of Acidobacteriaceae bacterium. GTDB lineage: Bacteria > Acidobacteriota > Terriglobia > Terriglobales > Acidobacteriaceae > Acidiflorens. The sequence goes on from PMMJ01000294.1 coordinate 363, forward strand.
TTGAATGCCTGACTTTGCCGTCACATCGTCAAAACGAATCGCGCCCGGAGGGCTCGCCGGTGGCGATTGCGCCAGCAGAGCGAAAGGGATTAGGAGGAATGCGGATAATCGAGCGATCAATTTAATGTCCTCCTGAAGAGGCATGCGTGCTCGCGCCCGTCATGTCGGCCGGAGTAGTGGACCTCAGCAGAACCATAGGCACTGCATTCTCAGGCGCCGTTTCCGGGCCGGCGTGGCATCCCACGCATGCTCGTTGCTCGCCGCGGCGCATCCAAAACCAGCCAGCTTGCCGCTTCAATGTCTTGCCGGAGCTATCGAGCAATTCGATCTGCAACGGATGCTCCGTCGGGACTTGAACAAAGAACGATCCATCGCGCTCCACCGGCGCCGACCCCAGCAGCTTTGTGGTCCCCACGCTATCCCGAGTGTACAGCCGAACAGAGCGGATTGATCCGGGCGCAAACTTGTATTTCGAGGTGTAAGCATTCAGACAAAGAAGGTTGGCATTCGGCCAGTCATGCAAGCCCGAGGGATGCCGCTTCGGCACCGGGCGTTCCACAATTGGCGTTGGCTGGATCACGTTGGCGTTTGGTTCTGCGACCACCGACAGCAAACTGCCGCTGCCCGGCTTCCAGCGTTTCACTTGAAAATAAGTCTTTGCATCCGGCCTCCAGGCGAGCAACCAATCGCCCGACGCAGTCTCAGCCGTGTCCCCGGCGTATTCTCCAGCGGGCGCGGCGATGCGAACTTCCTGTGCCCGTGCTGACGTGAACCGGCCCAAGCCCGAAGCACCGGGGCCAAAGCCAGAGGTGAAGACGATGTCGCCCGACGCGACTTCCCTGCCGGAGTAGCGCGCTTTGCCATGATCACAGCGATACGACTCCACGCCGCTGCCGTCTGAATACACGGTATAGAGTTCCGGCGTGCGATTGCTTCCGAGCGGATACGTCGCTTCAGCCAATATGCGGCCGTCGCGCAGAACATCGGTCGGCAGCGAGTTTCCCGGGCCATAGGTCAACTGGACGGAGTTGCCCTCCGCCAGGCTGGCGGCTTCGATGACGAAATGGCCGTCAGTCTTCTTCGCATATACAACGCGGTCGTCCGGCAGGTAGAAGGGACGAACGCAATCCTCCGCGCACGACGTGACCCGCCGCGGCACGACACCAGCCGTCCCTACGTCCCGGGCCGCGGCCAACTCAACTTCCCAGATTTGCCAGTGATCCTGCGCCTTCTGCTTGCCGGCGAACAACACGCTCTTCCCGTCGAACGAAACGGTGGAATCGGCAGAAGCCGCAAAACTTGGGATCAAAGGATGCCGGCCGCTCGCGTCTTGAAAAAATATGATTGCGTTGGAGCTGAAGCGATCCGCGCCACGGATCCATGCGAGCGCTTCGTACCGTTTGGCAACGGTGTACAGGAGCGGAGGCGAATCCCAAGGCGGAGGCGACCCGAAATCGGTATGGACAAATCCTACTGCCATCAACAAAAGCCAGCCGAGCATGATGGGACGCACCGGCACTAATCGGCTCCCCGCGCCCCGACTAACTGCGGACCAAGCTGCCGGGCAGCATCCCGGATCGCCAGATAGGGTTGTAGATCGTCCATCATGTCGCGGAACTGGCGAAAGGTGAGCGACTGCGGTCCGTCGCTCATTGCCTGATCGGGCGACGGGTGCACTTCGACCAGCAAACCATCCGCTCCCACAACCGCGGCGGCCCGCGCCAGCACCGGCACCAGGCTGCGCACTCCAGCGGCGTGACTTGGATCGACAATCACGGGCAGGTGCGAAACTGTCTTGAGCACCGGCACTGCGGCGATGTCCAGAGTGTTGCGGGTGGCAGTCTCAAACGTCCGGATACCGCGCTCGCAGAGAACGATCTGCCGGTTCCCATTGATTGCGATCACTTGCGCGGACTGCAGCAACTCCTCGAGCGTCGCGGTCATCCCCCGCTTCAGCAGCACTGGCCGCCCGCATCCGCCCAGTTTTTCCAGCAACGCATAGTTCTCCATGCTGCGTGTGCCCACCTGCATGAGGTCGGCGTACTCCGCGATCAGGTCGACGTCTTCCTCGCTCATCACTTCGGTGACAATCGCGAGCCCAGTCTCTTCCCGCGCTTTGCGCAGAATCTTCAGACCTTCGACACCCAGGCCCTGAAATGCATAAGGCGAAGAGCGCGGTTTGTAGGCGCCCCCGCGCAGCATGCACGCGCCCGCAGCGGCGACGGCTTCCGCCGTCTGCAGCAACTGCCGCTCCGATTCGACCGCGCATGGCCCAGCCATCACGACGAAATCGTCGCCGCCAATTTCGACATTGCCGGCGCGAACGATACTGCGCACGCTATCCGCGGTTTTGGCGACGAGATCGAAGCACGAAAACTGGCCATTCCACTTAGGGTTCATGAGATGCACAGGAAATTCTACCCAGCTGCGAGCAATCAATCAGTAGTACGAAACTACTAAACTCTAAGAAATAGTCGGACCTGTGATGTAAATCACAAGCGAATGTGACGGCCGCCACTTCACGCACTCAGCGGCTCGCCTGGAAGCGGGAGTCATCGCAGTTTTTCGACCATTTCCATTTTCTATTGAACGATTGATTTACGATGCCTCACGAGCCGAATTGAATGCCCTTCTGCTCGCGTCCCAGCGCCACCACTACTGCCGCCAGCGTGAACACCACAAATGCCGTCAGAGCCATGGCGTTGGCGTAGCTGGTATGCTCCGCGAGAATCGCCTCCACGTAGGCGACCGAACCAGCCAGAAGCACGCCGCACTGGTAAGCGAATCCAGGAAGAAACCCGCGCACCGAGTCGGGCGATAACTCCGAGAGGTGCGCCGGAATGATGCCCCACGCTCCCTGCACCATGAACTGGATCAGGAACGCTCCGGCGACGAGCAACGTCAGGGACGGAGCGTAGGCCCACAGAGGAACACACGCAATCGCAGAAACCAGTGCGGTAATCATCGCCCGGCGCCGTCCGAGGCGGTCGGACAACGAGCCAAATAGCGTGCCTCCGAGAATCGCTCCCATCATGGAGACCGCCGTGATCACCGCGCGTTCGGTCGGCCTCATGCCCCACTGGCGCTGCAGGAAGGTTGGGAACATATCCTGCGTACCATGCGAGGTAAAGTTCATCATCATCATCAAGAGGGTCAAATAGAGAAACAATTTCCAGTGGGAGCAAATAGCGCGGCCCAGACTGCTCCAGTTCGTGTGGCGAGTCTTCTGCCATACCTCCGATTCTTTCACCCGGAAACGTACGAAAACCCCAAGCAGGGCGGGCAGTCCTCCGATAAAAAACATCGGCCGCCAGCCCCAGCGAGGGAAGACAAAGTAGAAACAACCAGCCGCCAGCAGATAACCCAGAGCGTATCCCTGCTGCAGCATCCCGGAAAGAAGCCCGCGCAGTCTGGGTGGAACTTTTTCCATGGCGAGAGACGCGCCCACGCCCCACTCTCCGCCCATGCCGATGCCGAACAGCGCTCGCAGCACCATGAACGTAGTGAAACTATGCGCGAAGCCAGTTGCCACCTCAACCACGGAGTAGAAGACAAGGTCGATCATCAAGGGGAGACGGCGCCCGTAGCGATCGGCCATCAGTCCAAAGATGAACGCGCCTACCGGACGGAACACGAGGGTAAGCGTGATGGAGAGAGCGATCTCTGCGTCGGACCGGTGAAACTCCTTTGCGATGGCCGTCAGCGAGAGGACGACTAAGAAAAAATCGAAGGCATCAAGCGTCCACCCGAGGAAGCCGGCAAGTACGGCCGGACCGTGGCCGTCTTTGGTCAGGGAAGGGACCGGCGGAGTGCTTGGCAGAATCGCATCGTCTTCCGGCACGCTCGCATCCCCTGTGGCGCTCAAGTTCCCTCCTTTTTTCCGCGGTGAAGCCGCCTCTCTACGGGACCTCCGCAACAAAACAACGCCGAAGTGGTCGACGGCAATGGTGAGCACGGCCCGTGTCAGGTCACGGACGCGGGCAGAATCGTCCCCCGGCAACTGCCCAGCCCGATGCGGCGGAATCCGTCTCGCTCGCAGAAGCCTCGGAGGATGACTTCGTCTCCATCTTCCAGAAATTTCCGCTGCTCTCCCGTCGGCAGCGTGACTGGATCCTTGCCCCGCGAGGTGAGTTCCAACAGGCATCCGCGCGCCGTTTTGCCCGCGCCCGAAACCGTTCCGCTGGCCAGCAAATCACCAGGGCGCAGATTGCAGCCATTGCTCGCGTGATGCGTCAGCATCTGCGCCATGGTCCAGTACATGTCGCGAAAATTGCTTCGGCCCAAAACCACAGGATCGATGCCAGCCTCGCGCATCCGCACCGACAACAGCGAAACTTCTAGCCACAAGTCGAGACCGCCGTTTTCCCGTTCGCTTCGACTGAAAAGGTAAGGCAACGGCGCCGGATCTCCCTCTGCACGCGCAAAGGCAGCCGGACGAAACGGAGCGAGCGCTTCCATCGTCACCACCCATGGTGAAAGTGAAGTCGCAAAGCTCTTCGCCAAAAATGGCCCCAGCGGTTGATACTCCCAAGCCTGAATGTCGCGCGCCGACCAGTCATTGACCAGGCAGATTCCGAAAATATGTTCTTCCGCTTCATCGATGGGAATGGTTTCTCCCAACCAATTTCCCGCGCCCACAAAAAACCCTAATTCCGCTTCGTAATCCAGCGCCTTCGTCGGACCAAATTTCGGATCGGCCTCGCCATCTCGCGTCTGGCCGGATGGCCGCCGGACCGGCGTTCCCGACGGAACCAGTGACGACGCTCGCCCGTGATAGCCAATCGGAATGTATTTGTAATTTGGCAGCAACGGATGGTTGGGCCGAAACAACTTTCCGACGTTAGTGGCGTGGAAGATCGACGCGTAGAAATCCGTATAGTCGCCGACCACCGCGGGCAGAAGCATGTCGACATCCGCCTGCGCGACGAGATGGCGCGCAACGGCCTGCCGATCGGAGGCGGAAGCGTCCTGACGCAAAACACTGTGAAGCCGCCGGCGCAACGCCCGCCGAGGTTCGCCCCCGAGCGCCATCAGGGGATTCAGCGAATCGTGTGCGCAAGCGTTCGCCGCCAGCCGCACACTCTCCTCCGCAAGCAAGCCTTCGCTCTGCATTCCGTCGAGGTCAAGGATGCGGTCCCCGATGGCAACTCCCACTCTCGCTTCGGCGCCAGTATTGCGCCGCCAAAAAATTCCGAAGGGCAAATTCTGAATGGGGAAATCCGAGCCCGCATCGTTGGCGGATTCAACCCAACTCTGCGCTTTGGAATCGTGGGTCTCGTCGAGAACGGGTCTCATCGCAGATTCTTCGTATCAAGGCATCGCTTTAGCGATGCCAAATGTGTTCCATACCAGTCGCCCTTTTAGGGGTTGCCGCCGCAACGTCGATTTTGTCAACTGCCCTGCCCTAGCTGCCCGTCCCCTTGAACTTCTTCCGCAATCCCTGCCAGCACTCGAAGTACTGATGATCGAGTTGCGAAGTCTCCAGCGCAAACTTCGTCGGCTGGCACACAAAGCGAGTCTCGAACATGAACGCCATAGTGTCGCCGAGATAGACCGGCTTCAATTCGGCATTGCTCGCTTTCTCATAAGTTTCGGCGTCGGGCCCATGACCCGCCATGCAATTGTGCAGGCTGGCGCCGCCCGTCACGAATCCTTCCGCCTTGGCGTCATATTCGCCGCGAATCAGCCCCATGAATTCGTTCATGAAGTTGCGATGAAACCACGGCGGACGAAACGTGTGCTCCGATACCATCCATCGCGGCGGAAAAATTACGAAATCAACATTGGCGGTTCCCGGAATCTCCGAGGGCGAAGTCAGCACCGTGTAAATCGACGGGTCCGGATGGTCAAAACTCACGGTGTTGATGCAATTGAAGTTCGCCAGATCATACTTATAGGGCACGTAGTTCCCGTGCCAGGCGACGACGTTCAGCGGTGAGTGATCGATCGCCGCCGCCCAGAGTCTTCCCTGAAACTTGGCTACGATCTTAAAACCGCCTTCTCGATCTTCAAACGCCGCCACCGGAGACAGAAAATCGCGCGGATTCGCCAGCCCGTTCGCGCCAATCGGCCCCAGATCCGGCAGACGAAGCAGCGCGCCGTAGTTTTCGCAAATGTAACCGCGCGCTTCTTTCTCCAGAAGTTCAACGCGGAAACGAATTCCCCGTTGAATCACCGCAATCTCCCCGGGACCGGCTTCGAGAACGCCCATCTCCGTGCGCAATAGCAGTCGTCCCGTTTGCGGCACGATCAACATCTCTCCGTCGGCGTTGTAGAAGAAGCGATCCGTCATCGAGGCGTTGGCAACGTAGATATGAATCGCGACGCCCGCGTGCGTATGCGTGTTGCCGTTGCCGGCCATAGTGATCAGCCCGTCGATGAAGTCGGTACGCTGTGAAGGAGCCGGAATCGGAATCGGCGCCCAACGCAACTGATTTGGCGGTGTCGGCACCTCGTCAAACGGCGCGCTGCGCAGCCTTCCCGGACTGATAAGTTCAAACGGCTTGTGCGCCACCGACGGACGTATCCGATAGAGCCAAGTCCGCCGATTGACGCCGCGCGGCGCCGTGAATGCCGTGCCACTCAGTTGCTCCGCGTACAACCCGTGCGCCACCTTCTGAGGAGAATTCTGCCCGCGCGGCAATATGCCGTCCACCGCCTCGCTGGCAAACTCGTTGCCGAATCCCGACTGGTAACGCAACTCGGCCTCCCCCTTCGCGTGCTTCGCTCTTGCGCCAGTCGTTTTTCCGTTCGTCGTTCGCGCTTTAGCCATCGCCTACAGATTCCCTCGTCGCGCCTGCTCCATTTCAATCGATTCAAACAGCGCCTTGAAATTCCCTTTGCCAAATCCGCGGCTGCCCTTCCGTTGGATGACTTCGAAAAACACGGTCGGCCGATCCTCTACCGGCTTAGAGAAAATCTGCAAAAGGTAGCCTTCCTCGTCGCGGTCCACAAGTATACCCAGCGAGCGCAACTCCGCTAGCGATTCCTCCACCGGTCCAACCCGCGACGGCAGCGCGTCATAATATGCGTCGGGAACGCGAAGAAAATCGAGCCCGTTACGCTGCAGTTTGCGCACCGTGTACAGAACGTCCTTGCACTGCAGCGCGATGTGCTGTGCCCCCGCTCCTCCGTAGGCTTCGATATACTCCTGAATCTGGCTCTTGTTGCGCGCCGCGGCAGGTTCATTGATTGGAAATTTCACCGAGTGCGAATCGTCCGACATAACAATGCTCATCAACGCGCTGTACTCGGTCGAAATATCCTTATCGTCAAAAGTAATGTAACGATGAAATCCGAAAACGCGCGTGTAGTAGTCCGCCCAGTACTGCATTTTGCCGAGCTCCACATTCCCCACGATGTGGTCAACGCGTAGAATGCCGCAGTCGTCGCCCGCCAGAGGCGCCGCCACAAACCCCGGCAGAAACGGCCCCTCGTAATCCTTATATGAAATCAGCGAATGGATCGTGTCGCCATAAGTGTGGACCGCGGCCCGGCGAATGGCGCCGTGTTCATCCCTTACATCATGCGGCTCTTCGGCTGCCTGCGCTCCTCGACGGACCGCTTCGGCAAACGCCTGATCCGCGTCCTCCACTTCCAGCGCGATGTCCCGCACGCCATCGCCATGCTTTCGGATGTGATCCGCGGCGAGATCGTCCGGCGTCATGGGCGTAGTCAGAATGAAATTCGCCTTGCCCTGACTCAGCGCGTAAGAAGCCCGCTGACGCTGGCCGGTTTCCAGTCCGCTGTATGCAACCTGCGAAAAGCCAAATCCCTGGCGATAGAAGTAAGCTGACTGCCGGGCGTTACCGACCCAGAATTCGACGTGGTGAATGCGTTTCAGTTTGAGTGGATTTTCCATCCGCTTTCTCTCCCGATTCCATCTTCGCACACCGTCGCGCGCCTCAATCCACAAGTGCCGTGAAATCACTCAGTGCGTTTCAATCGACACCAATTCCCCTTCGTGCTTCCCCACCGCGCGATAGTTCACCGACACGACCCGATTCTTCCAATCGCAGGAAAACTGATCCTCGCCAATCACCAGCAGCGACTTATAATCCGAGGCATGCATCTTATAAGTCGTCATACCATTCAAGATAGTAACCGTAGCCTCGGGTGTCTTTGAGCAGTCGCTACTTACAATCTTGCCCTTGAGGAATTGCACCGGCCCAGTCGACCCGGGCTTGGAGGGCGCGGGCTTTGGCGCCGCATCCGCATCCTCATCTTCCGCGGAACTCGCAGCCACCGCAGGCGCGCTCGTCCCTGCCGAAGGAGTGCTGGCCGCGCCCGCCGGTGCTGCGCTTTCCCCGGCTCGTTGCGGACGCACTCCATATTTCTGGAGCGTCTCTAAGTCGTCCAATTGCTGCTTCGCCGCCGCTGCCGCCGCCCGATCCGGGCCCGCCTTCAGCCGCGTAAACACATCCCGCGCCAGATCCCACTTCTTCCCCGCAACATAAATCTGTCCCAGGTTGAACTGGTACTCCAAATTCCGCGGCGCCAAAGCAGTCGCCATCCGCTGCGCCTCCAGCGCCGAGGCGAATCCGCCCCCCTCTACTCGCGCCACTGCCAGCATGTTATAAGCGTCGGCTAACTCCGGATACCAATCCGCCACGGCCCGCAGATCCTGCATCATGTTAGCCAGCCCTTGCATCTCCTGCCGCGTCGCCTGTGCCTTCTGATACTTCAACGCCGAACGGTAATACCAAATCCATGGGTCGCGCGGATTCAGTTCCGTCGCCTTGTCCAGTTCGTCAGCGGCCACATCGAACCGTTTCTGGCGAATATCATCCCAGGCCAACCCGCGATGCGCCGCTTCATTGTCTTTTGGATCCTCCGTCAACTGCCGCAAATCGTGCAGCGCCTGATCGCGATGCTCTGGAACGCGCGCCATCACATCGTCAATCACCGCTCTCGCTTCCTCATCCTTAACCGGACTAACCGCGATCCCGATATCGTCCGCGTCAAACGGAATCGCGAAATGATCCGGCTGCTGAATGTCCACTGGATTCCCAACCGGCTTCTTCGACTGATCGAGCGCAATGCCTAACGCGCTCAGCGTGTTGAAGTAAGTCTTCACCGCCTGTTCCATCTGCTCCGGCGACATATCAAACGCCTGCACCACTGCCTTCTCTACAGGCACTTTCTGGTTCAACGCTAGATCGAAGTAAGTCCCCACCTCGGGCATCTTATTCTTATTCGCAAGATAGTGGACGACCATCCACGACTGCGCGTAGTACAGAGTATTGTGCGTGCCCTCGCGCATCCCTGAACTGTCATGCTTCATCGTGAACAGGTCTGCCATCGAGAGCCACACCGGCGAACTCAACAGCTGCGTCAGCGACTGTGGCTTCTTCGAGTCCCGCCGCATTTCATCGAAGATGTCCTCATGCCACTCCGGCTGAAGCTCCGGATCGCCTCCAATCTCCACTTGTTTGCCGATGTGTATCGACCCAAAATATTCGGCCAGCCCTTCGTCGAACCACCCCTGCGCCGGGGGGTAGTTGAAATTCAAAAGATAATGCGCCAGCGGATGCGCCACCGCTTGCCATGGATCCGCTTCAAACAAATTCAAGACGATATAGACCCGATCCGAGCCCGGCACATAAAACCCAGCCGCCATGCTCTGTTTCGCCGGAGCAATCAAGCCATACTGCTTGTCGCTTTTGAGCGCGACGACGGTGATCGGCACCGGCATCTTCAACTTGTCTTTCAGTATCAGTTGTCCGAAAACGGACCGCATCTGCTCCATCCGCAAAGCAACTTCCCGTCCGCGCTTTTCGCTCCCGTCCGTGAGCACCGAAAAATGCGTGGAATGCACTTCAATCCACTTGGGCTCATCCTTGGCAAATCCGGGGTGCGGCAAGACAAGACTCAGAAGAGTCAGCAGCGCGACGCCCCGAGCGGCGAACCTCACGATCGCAACTGAATAGCGGCGTCCCATGGCGGCCTGACGGGGCTCCATGAAATGCTAGCACGCCTCGGTTCATTGGCAGAATCTTGCTGGCAGAATAAGACCGCCTTTTACCTTGGCCCCACCCCGGCCTGCACGTTACACTCTCGTCCGTGACCTCGGCGCCTTCTTCCCGTCTCGCCTGGATCGACTGGATGCGCGGTCTGGCTTGCGTCCTTATGTTCCAGACTCACTGTTACGACGCTTGGCTGGGTGGCGATGCCCGCAACACCAGGTTTCTCCAAGGATCACAACTCCTCGGCACTCTGCCCGCGCCCCTTTTTCTTTTTCTGGCCGGGGTTTCCTTCGCCCTCGTCACCGGCAAACTCATTCGCAAGAACCTGAGCCCCGCCGAAATCACGCTGTTCATGGCCCGCCGCGGAGCCGAAATTTTCGCCTTCGGACTTCTGTTCCGCCTGCAAGAATTTGTCATCGCCTGGGGATGGGCCCCGTGGTCCGACTTACTCCGCGTTGACGTACTGAACATCATCGGTCTTTCGATGATCCTGATGGCGCTACTCTGTGGCATGGTCCTGCACGTGTGGGGACGTTCGCGCGGCCAAGCCGAGCGTAGCTCGGCAGTCGCCTGTGACCACAGCCACTCCGGATTCGCGATGGTCGCCGCCGCCATCGCCACCGCGTCTTTAATCGCCCTGCTCACTCCGCCCCTCTTCACCACCTGGCGTCCCACATGGCTGCCCTGGCCGATCGAGTCCTACATCGACGGATGCCACAACCTGGGCGCCCCCCAGTCATGGCTTTTCTCCGTCTTTCCCTGGGCCGCCTTCGCTTTCGCAGGCCTGGCCGCCGGATTCATCCTCTTCAGCGATCCAGCCCGCGCCCATGCCGCCCAGACTCTGGCGATGTTAGCCTGCATCGGCGCAATCGCAATCGGCGCAGCCTACCTATTCGACCACTCTTCCTTCCATCTCTACTCCACTTATGACTACTGGCACACCAGCCCTAACTTCTTGATGATGCGCATAGGACTCCTGTTAATGATCGCCTTCCTGACTTATGCCTGGTGCCGCTGGGGCCTGGCGACTCGCGGCTTCAGCCCACTAATCCAACTGGGCCAGACGTCCTTACTCGTCTACTGGGTCCACATAGAATTCGTCTATGGACGCTTTTCCCTGCTCCCCAAACGAGCCCAAACCATCTTCACCGCCTCGCGAGGATTGCTGGAGATTGTCCTGTTCATGCTGGCACTCTCCCTGCTCCGTACACGAATCGACTGGAAGAATAAGTTGACGAACTGGAAAAACACGATCCGCCGAGTCCAGCCCGCGTAGGGTGTGGGTGTACGTTCGGGGATCTCAGGTAAGGCGCGATGTCAGTCGGACGAACTCCGCACGATGCCCGTGCCCGGTTCGCCCCAACTATTACTGTTGCAGGCTCAGTTTCATCTCGCCATGCTTGTTGAAGTTGATCCGCAGAACATTCGCCTGCCCGCTGGCAAACTCGCCCGCCACCGTCGCCGACTGGTCAAAAATGGTGCCCGCAGAGGTCACCTGCACCCGAAGACGATGTTTCCCCGGAGGCAGCTGCATAGCGTGCAATTCATGACCCTGGACGTGGTGGAACACGACCAGATGTTTTGTGTCCGTTCCTTCCAGCGCATGCTGATAAGCCAGGTGATCATCCACCCAGATCGAGAGCTGAGCCGCCGCAAACTTATGCTCGACCTCGATTTCCAACATTGCTGGAGGCGTTGCCGGAGAAACCGCCGGGGAACTTGCGCTCTCCACTCCCACAGATTTCCCTGTAGGTGTCGCAACTTTGGCAACCGAGGCGATCGCCCTCGGGCGTGGCGCACTCGGCCGCGGAGTGATTTGGCTTGGCGGAGCAGCGGCAATCGACTGGACGGGAGTCACTCGCTCGTCGGCTGTCGTCGCCTCGGCGGCTGCTATCGCCTCAGCGGCTGTTATTCGCTTGGCCGTTGTCACCGGCCCGTCGGCGCGAGGTGGCACTTGGTGGCCGCGATTCGAAATTACTTGAATTCCAAGGATGATTCCCGCCAAAAGAAAGACGCCGACTAAAGACCTCTTGCGCATCTTGTCTAACAGATCCTCTGTTGTACCGTGTCCCGGAGGCAGCGCGCGCCAGCTCGACCCGAGTTTAGCTGCAATCCCCAGTTGGCCCAGCGACGACTTACCTCTTTCATTCGGCGTTTGAGCTGTGCCTTTGCCCGCAGGCGAAACTGGCAGCTTTGCCTTGGTCCACGGCTCTCGTCCTTGCTGCAGGTGCTGGATATCCAGCACCATCTCCATGCCACGTTGATAACGTTCGGCTGGATCCTTCGCCATGGCTCGCGCAATGATGTAATCGAGTCCCTGCGGCAACTCAGTATCGAGAACGGTCGCCGCTATCGGTTCGTGGTTGACCACTTTGAACGAGACCGTTATGGCGCTATTGCCCTGAAACGGCTTGTAACCTGTCAGGATCGTGTACAGCACGACACCCAGAGAAAACAGGTCCGACCGTCCGTCCACCGCCTCGTCATTCAATTGTTCGGGCGACATATAAGCGGGAGTGCCTAACGCACGTCCCGCCAGAGTGTGGTTGGCAAGGTTCAGCTTGGCCACTCCGAAGTCGGCGATTTTGGCATGGCCATCTTCGGTCAACAATATATTCGCGGGCTTCAGATCCCGGTGAATCACGCCTTGACCGTGGGCGCAATCCAGAGCTTCCGCCAGTTCGAGCGTCAGCTGTAGCGCTGTTTCCAGCGGCAACTTATGGTCGTTTTGCGACAGCAGCTTATCGAGGGACTGCCCCCCAACAAATTCCATTACGATGTATGGAGCGCGCGTCTCTGGTTCCTCGCCCACGTCGAAGATGGTTACGATTCCCGGATGCGACAGCCGCCCCGCCGCTTCCGCTTCGCGAAAGAAACGCTCGCGATACTCGCGTTCCTCTTCCGGCGGCTGGCCAGCCAAAGAAATAGTCTTTACCGCAACCACTCGATTGATCTTGGGATCGCGCGCTTTGTAGACAACGCCCATGGCGCCCCGGCCCAACTCGGCCAGGATCTCGTATCGCCCAAAGCGTTCGCTTCTGCGATCATCCATAGGTGCCACCTGCGGTTTCGAGTTTCAGCGTCTCCGAGTTTTGTTTCGGCCGGGTCAGCCCGCTGCCGCTTCCGTCTTGTCGGTCGATGCGCTGGTAACCAGCACGCCAATTACGGTCTCATTCAGCACATCCAGGATTTTCTTCGCTTGCTCGAGCGTGGTTCCGTTGAGCAGTTCGAAGCTAACCTGAACGCCCCGGAGCGCGGCAATGGTGTCATGGTGGGGGCGAATTTCAATTACGATCGACCCACCCTGCCGGCCAACGCCAAAACCAACCCCTGCTCTTTCGATCTTAGTTGTCGGCATTAATTACCCCCGATGTGAGGACATAACCCTATGCGCCGCCCTCCCTTGGGGGTCGCGAGAGAAGAGGGGTTGCGGCGTCTATCAATATTGTCCGCTAACAGGCCGAATCGTTCCAAGTTACCAACGTGTTCGGCGCTGCGGGGGTCTGGGCGACCGGGAGGTGCGCCCTGGGCTGTAATCAGGAAAAGGTAGACGCGGCGGCCGACAACTGCACCATCGCGTTCCCCACCAGTTTCAGCCCCACTGCCCAATTCTGACGCGCGCTGGGCTCGTCGTTTCCGTAGCCGCTCACATACAGGGTGCAGTAAAAACCTTCCCGGACGCCGCCCTCATCCCCGAAGTAACACCGCCGCACGCACACCTCCACCGACGACGGAATCTCCGGTGTCCGCCGCAGCAACTCAACCAGCTTTCGAGCAAACTGTTCGTGAGCGGACACAGACGAACGCATATCGATGTTAGAAAACACTACGTCCACATAACTGGCAAACTTATGCGACACATCGTGGATTTCTTCTTCCGCGCTCAGCTCCATCGTCGCCCAGGCATCGCATTTCGCCGTCTCCACCATGCTCCGCGCCGAGTTCACGGTCCGAAGAAATTCTCCCAGCTCGGGATACTTCTTCGCCTCCTCGATTCGCGCCATCAGTTCCGGACGCCGCTTCAAGTCGACATAAGCAAGCCTGCCCGCCGTGTCAGTCCACGGAAAATCCAGCACCGGATCATCGCGCCCCAACTCGATTGAGAAGTCGACATCCATCGGAACCCCACCCCCCAAACGCATCCATTAGAAGCGGCGCAGGAAATTCACGATCTCATTCTCCGCCCAATAACCGTCGTCATACTGATCGTAGCGACCATCGTTCCCAGTCTCCACCCCAGCGGGCACTCTTGCGGGCGCCCCCACAAACGCGCAGTGCCCGCCATCGCTCGTCTCAACGAACGTGATGTTCTGGTTCAACGAAATTTTCCGCCGCGTCTCCGCCGTGATGCGCACGAACGGATCATTCGCCGCGTACAAGATCAGCGCCGGCGCCGCGATCCGCTCGATCGTGTGCGCCGCCGAAGCGCGGTCATAGTAGTCGTCAACGCCCGCGAAGCCGCAGTAGTAAGCCGTCACCTTGTCGTCGAACTCGCGCAAACTTCGGATACCACTCAGCCGGCTGACGTCGAAGTGATCGGGAAACAACCGCGCCTTCTGCAGCATCCGCCGGTGAAGCGCCCACAAGAAGTATGTTTCGTAGATTCTGTTCGAAGGGAGATGCAGCGCATCCGCCGACGCAGCCAGATCAATCGCTGGACAACAGGCGGCGACCGCGCAAAACTGCAGCGGAGCCTGCGATCCCCACTCCCCCGCCAATTTCAGCACAAGGTTGCCGCCCATCGAGAAGCCGACCAGCGCTAGGCGCGACACACCGTCGCGCGCAACGACCTCCCGCGCCACCACGGCAACATCATTCGACAATCCCGAGTGATAGAGCACGGGGGCGAGCGCGTCCGTGCCGCCGCAATTACGCTGGTTGTAGCGGATCACATTCATCCCTAAGGCCAGCGCTTTCTCGGTGATGCCGAGCACGTACTGCGAATCGCTCGACCCTTCAAGCCCATGCACGATAATGACGGCCAGCGCGCGCCCCCTATCCGCTTGCCAATGGCAGTGGCAAAGTACCTGGACGCCGGGTGCGACTTCGATCAGTCGCTCCTCGGGCGCGGGCAAATGAAAACGCCGCTGGATTAGAAAGCTGGCAACCGTTTGCACGTGTCCGCCGCGCAACCAGCGGCGTGGCGTGAAGGGACGCGTCTCCTCGTGGGTTTGCGAAGTATCCACCCTTTGATTTTAAATAGAAGACAGCAATTTTCTTCCCGGAGTTTTCTTCATGCCCATCTTCGAGTACGTCTGCAAGGAATGCCAGCACGAGTTCGAGGCCCTGGTCTTCGGCAAACAAGAAGCCGAGTGCCCGAAGTGCCAGAGTAAGAAACTGGAGCCGCAGCTCTCCGTATTCTCCGTCTCGGCAAAGAGTGGATCGACCAGCCGGCCGTCTATCCCCGCAGGACCCTGTGGTTCGTGCGGCGACCCTCGCGGGCCAGGGGCCTGCTCGATGAAAGACTTCGACTAAGTCCTTTGTTTGCGATCAAAAGTGTTCCACGTGAAATATAGCTGCGATTTGCAACATCCGCACGATATAGACAATCCACAATTATTCTCTCGACCATCCCCTTGTCATGCAACGTAACTTCAGGAACCGTTTGCGCGTAACTGATGTGACGTTTCGCTTTTGGTCGGTTCTGGTTATGATCCGATTGAATCGTTGAGCGGAACTCGGAGCGGAACCCGGAGTAAAAATGGACCGGCGAAAAGAGCGCAGACTGAACCTGGAGTTGCCGGTACGCATCTGGGGAGTGGACAGGATGGCGCGTCCATTCGCGGAGATGGTTCGGGTGCGGAACGTCAGCGATCATGGAGCAGTTCTGACGGGCGTGCGCTCGAAGGTCCAGACCGGAGAAGTGCTGGACGTACAGCTTGGCGCGTCACGAGCGCAGTTTCGCGTTGTGTGGATGAATTTTACGGGAGAGGCCGGGATACAGGCTCTGGCATTTGAGCCTCCCATCTTGGGGATCGGCCTCCCCAAGTTTGTGAAATGGTGGGAACCGGATAGGCCAAACGCCGAACGGCACTGATCGGCCAACTAACGTGGATTCACGTGCCGGTTCCCACTTTTTCTTCGGCAAGAAATCTGGCAAAAACTTCATTGGACAGGAGACGGCCGCGAGCCGTAAGTCGCACGGTCGTGCCTTGCTGTTCGAGCAGGCCGTCCTGCACGGACTGTTCCACGGCGGATTTCCAAACGGCGACGGCGTCTCGACTGAAATTCTGTTGCAGTCTGAAATCTCTGCACAGGCTTTCCAGATCGACACCGCGATTGAGCCGTAAGCCAAGGAAGAAGCTTTCCTCTATCGCTGCTTGCGCAGAGACCGGCGTCACCGCGTGCGGCGCGCGATTCATATAGGCGTCGAGCGAATCGGGGGTGGCGAAGCGGACGGCCATTGGACGGCCGGCCTCGTAATGGTCGACAACAAGCATCGAGTGGGCGTCGACGCCGAAGCCGAGGTAGGGCTGGCGCGTCCAGTATTTCAAGTTATGGAGTGACTCATTGCTGTGTAACTCGTTGTCTCGCGATTCCGCTTCGGAGCGGGCAAAATTGGAAATCTCGTACTGCGCTATGCCGGCGCCAGCTAGCATCTCACATGCCTGCTGGTAGAAATCCGCGGTCGCATCGTCATTGGGGACGAAGTGGGCGTGGTAGCGGGCGCCTCCGGCGATCAGCTCCCGGCCCAGGCGGGAATCTTCGTCCACTTCCAGCATGTAAACGCTCACGTGTGGAGTGCCCGTCGCAATCGTCTCCGACAGCGAGAAAGCCCAGCTTTCGGCCGTCTGGTGCGGCAGCCCGGCGATCAGGTCGATGTTGATGTTGTGGAGGCCAGCTTCCCGCAGACGCGCAATCTCTTCGAGAACGGTCGAGCGTTTGTGCAGTCGCCCCACAGACTGCGCTTCCTGATCGACGAAAGACTGCACGCCCAGGCTTACCCGGTTCACACCGCATTGCAGCAGGGTTTCGATGAGCGCGGGGGTAAGCGTGCCCGGAGCGCATTCGACGGTAATCTCGGCATCGGGCGTTATCGCAAATTGACCGCGCACGGCGGCGAAGATGCGCAGCATCTGCGCGGCATCGAGGATCGATGGAGTTCCTCCGCCGAGATAAACGGAGTCTGCACTTGTGTCGAGCGCACATCCCAGCTCCGCCGCAAGCTGGCGCGAGTTAGCGATATCTTCGAGCACATGGCCAACGTAGTTTTCGTAGGCCGACTTCGAAAACACGCCGGAGGCGAAGTTGCAGTAGCTGCACTTGGTCCGGCAAAACGGGATCGAAATGTAGAGGCCAAGGGGCATGCTGTTGTTTATTCTATGGGACGCGCGTGGGACGTGTTGCATGGCAGTGGCCTAATATAGAGAGATAGGGACTCCCTGCTGAGGGGCCCCACAAATCACATGAGGCATGGTGACGAGAACAACTATGAGCGCTGGGCAGACTGATCTTTTATGTGAGCACTGTGGTCAGACGTTTTCCGCCTTCCTGCACGAAATGGCAGAAAAGAACGCCAAGGTCGTGTGCCCGAATTGCGGCGGAAGCGGTGACTGCAAGCCTCCGAAGACTGTCAAGCCGGTTGCAAGGGCACACTCCGCTAAGAAGACGGTTTAGATCGGCCCAACCTTTTCTATCCGGCGCGCCGGTTCCGTCATCTAGTTGGAGTAAGCGTTTTTGGGATAATCTCTACTGGGAAGATCCTCAGCTGGGATCCATCCCGAATCTTGTTTTCTCGCGCCACCGATGGCCTCCAATCAGGAAGAAGAAGTATTAGGCAAAGCATACGACGGCCGGCTGATGCGGCGGCTGCTGACGTATCTGCGTCCCTACAAATGGCACGTGGTGGTGGCGCTCGCGGCCATCATCCTGAAGTCGGGGCTGGACGTGCTGGGGCCGTTCCTCACCAAGATCGCCATCGATAAATATCTGGCGAAGTCGCCGGACTCGCACTCCTGGATTGGCGACCGGCTGAGCAGCGCTCCGCTGACCGGTATCGCGCAGATTGGCGGGCTTTACGTCGGAATTCTCGTCTTCACTTTCACGCTGGAGTTTATCCAAACGTACTTGATGCAGTGGACGGGCCAGAAAGTCATGTTCGATCTGCGCCGGCAGATTTTCCGCCACTTGCAGCACATCCACGTCGCGTTTTTCGACAAGCATCCGGTGGGCCGGCTGGTGACGCGCGTAACCACCGACGTCGATGCGCTGAATGAAATGTTCACGGCGGGCGTGGTCTCCATTTTTGAAGACGTTTTCGTACTGGCCGGCATTATCGCCATCATGATGAAGATGAACTGGAAGCTGGCGCTCATCACCTTTGCCGTGCTTCCACTGATCGTGTATGCGACCAAGATTTTTCGCGATAAGGTGCGCGATTCCTACCGTCGCATCCGCACCGCCATTGCCCGAATCAATTCCTACCTGCAGGAAGCGGTTTCAGGAATGCTGGTGCTGCAGCTTTTCAATCGTGAGAAGCGCGCCTTCAATAAATTTTCCGACATCAACGCCTCGCACATGGAGGCGTTCAAAGACGCCATCATGGCGTACTCGGTGTACTACCCGGTGGTCGAAATCCTGTCGGCAATTGCCATTGCGAGCATTATCTGGTTTGGCGGGAATGATGTGATCCGGGGCGTGGCAACGATTGGCGTCCTGGTCGCGTTCATGCAGTACGCGCAGCGGTTCTTCCGTCCGATTCAAGACCTGAGCGAGAAATACAACATCCTGCAGTCGGCGATGGCGGCGGGCGAGCGCGTGTTCAAGCTGCTGGATACGAAGATTGAAGTGACTTCGCCGGCCGTCGCGAAACGTCCGCAAGGGCCCGGGCGGATTGAATTCGATCATGTGTGGTTTGCGTACGGGAACAAGCCGGCGGCAGAAAAGCCTGCCGACTCTTCGAGTCGGCTTGGACGGGCGGGGGCGCCCGTCCCCACACAAACTGGTGAGCCCGACTGGGTTTTGCGCGACGTTAGCTTTGCGCTCGAGCCGGGCGAGACCATCGCCGTCGTCGGACACACCGGGGCGGGCAAAACCACGCTGATCTCGCTGCTCATGCGCTTCTACGACGTGCAGCGGGGAGCGATTCGCCTCGACGGCGTCGATATCAAGGAGATGAACCTCGACGACCTGCGCGGCCGCTTCGGCGTCGTCTTGCAGGATCCGTTTCTATTCAGCGGCACGGTTGCGGGCAACATTAGGCTGGGGACGGCGCGCATTCAAGACGCGGACGTGGAGCAGGCGGCGGAGGACGTCAACCTCGCCGACTTTATCCGAACCTTGCCCGGAGGATTCAAAGAAGAGGTGCGCGAACGCGGCTCGACGCTCTCGACCGGACAGAAGCAGCTCATCAGTTTTGCGCGAGCGCTGGCGCACAATCCGAAGATTCTGATTCTCGATGAAGCGACTTCCAGCGTGGATACGGAGACCGAATTCCGTGTGCGCGACGCGCTCAACCGCATGGTGGAAGGGCGGACGGCGCTGATCATCGCGCACCGGCTCTCGACCATCCAGCGCGCCGACAAGATTATCGTGATGCACAAAGGCCAGGTCCGCGAAATGGGATCGCACCAGCAGCTGCTGGCCCAGCGCGGGATTTACTGGAAGCTCTATCAGCTGCAGTACAAAGATCAGGAGATCAGTGTGGCGCGGGCGCCCTCGCCCGCGAACGCGCACTCCATCGTCAGCGCGGACGACTAGACGCAATTCAAGCGCGGCATCAATCAGATCCATCGGTGAAGGGATCTGATGTCATGCCCTTTACGCGGCTCATGTTGACCTTTAGTACAGTTCGTTCTTGGGAATTCTCAGCAGTGCCAACTCGATCGCAAGGTAGAGGCCCAGTTCACGGACGGGTCCCTGCTGCGGCATCCAGCTGTCGACAATGTGATATTTGCCCGCTTTCACTCCTTCGATGACCCACTGGGAACCATCGGGTCCCGGTTGGTCATTGAGGCGGCTCGGGAGGGACCAGAACTCGACGTTGTTAAACACAGCCAGAAAAGCCTGGGTTTGCGCCCGGAGGAGAGGACGGGAGCTGTTCTCGGCAAGATGCCCCGGCCTGAATCCGCCGGTTCCACTCGCGACCTTCGATGTTATGACTCCAGTTCCGTCTGCCCTAACGTCGAGGCGTATAGCCACCGGATGATGGAACGTGCGCAGCCAGAGGAAGCGGTACGATTCGCAGGACGGCTTCTTCGCCAGTTCAAATAGCGAAGGTTCATCCAGAACCTTCAATTCTTGGGAGTACCAATCTATCTTGAATTGATCGCTCTGGGGATCGTCAGCAAAGGTCTTCTTAGGGAAGTACGTCTCTTGGGCAATTGCAAGTGCGCTAAGCGCAAGCAAAGAAGCAATCGCCAGCCGCACAGGACGGCGGAATGATCCCATACCCAATTGGACACCGGAGGCGCCGGACTTGTTCCGGCGCCCCTGGTCCTATCGGTGACAAACGTCGCGGCTTTACGATGCTCCCGCACGAATTCTGATCTCAGCCGGCGAAGTGTACAGCGCGCAACTGATTCAATCGTGTGGCGGGCTGCGGGGCTTCGCTTTCCGATTGGCGCGGTTTGACAATCCACCTATAATGGCGCGTTCTTCGGACTTGCGGATTGGACTAGCAGGGTCGCTCGTCCGTCGCAACACTCACCCTATCTTCTAGAAATCTAGAAAGAGGAGAATTCCATGTCCACCACACCGCCAAGTCCGCCACCACCCGGGGGAGTATCACCAACCCCCGTAGCTGCCCCCGCGCCCCAGACAAGTTCGGGAGTCAAAATCCTTCTGTGGGTTTTCGGGATCATTGTGGGATTGATCCTGCTTTCTTTCGGCAGTTGCGCCGTCATCGGTTTCTACGCCATGCATAAAATGAAGCAGGCCGGGTTCGATTCGGAATTAATGAAAAAGAACCCCGGATACGCTGGCGCAAAGATGGCCGTGGCCATGAATCCCGATGTCGAGATCGTATCGAGCGACGACAGTGCCGGAACGATCGTGGTGCGCAACAAGAAAACCGGCAAGATCGTAACCATGAAGTTCGACCCGCACAAGAAGGCCATGGAAATTACCGACGAGAACGGCAAAACGTCCACCTTGACGACTAGCGGCGAGGGCACATCCGCCAGCCTGGAGGTAAAAAGCCCCGATGGCACGGTAAAGATCGGCGACACTTCGGACAAAGCGCCGGATTGGGTGCCGTCGTATCCCGGGTCCACACCGAAAAGTACGTTCTCCTCCAGCAATGGCGGGGAGCAGACCGGTTCTTACACGTTCATTACTGCGGACCCAGCTGACAAGCTCATCTCATTTTATGGGGACGCTTTGAAATCGGGCGGTTTTGCCGTATCGAATATGTCCAGCAGCTCCGATGGAAAGGTTGGAGGCATGGTGAGCGGTGAAGACAAAGCCACCAAGCGCACCGTCGTGGTGACCTTCGGAACCGAGGCGGACGGCACGCACGTGAATGTGACCTTCGCGGTCAAGCAGTAAACACGAGCAAGAGTTACTTCCAAGATCTCTCGGTGGGAGATGCCTGCAAGCGGCTTGAAGCCTGGGGGAGACGTGCCGATGTCCACGTCTCTTCGTCTTCCGCAAGCCCTTTCGCTGGCGTCCAGCATCTGCCCGTGTGGCGTCGGCGCCCGCGAACGCTGACCCCATGGAACACTGCTTCCTCCGTCCCGTTACAATGCTCCCGTGCGAATTTTGATCTCCGCCGGCGAAGCCTCGGGCGAAATGTATGGCGCGCAACTGATTGAAGCGCTGCGGCGGCGGGCGGCCATTCCTGCTCGTGTGGTGACAGGGCTCGGCCCCGCCACCACGCAAGCATTGCAACTTGAATTTTTCGGCGCGGGCGGGGAGCGCATGCGGGCGGCGGGATGCGAGATCGTTGTTGATGCGAAAGACCTTGCCGTCGTCGGCATCACTGAGGTTCTTAGCCGTCTGCCGAAGATTCTTGGGCTGTATCGGAAATTGCTTCGCGCGGTCGATGAGCAGCGCCCAGCGATGGCCATCGTCATCGACGCTCCGGCCTTCAACTGGCGCGTGGCGCGGCAGATGCGCAAGCGCGGCATTCCGGTGGTCTACTACGTCTGCCCGCAGTTCTGGGCGTGGCGGCAGGGGCGCGTCAAGTTGCTGCGCAAGTACGTCAACAAAGCGCTGGTAATTTTTCCCTTCGAAGAAAAGTTCTATCGCGATCGCGGAGTGGACGCGACGTTTGTGGGCCATCCGCTGGCCGATCTGCCCGCGCCTGCGATTAGTCGCGAAGCGTATGCGGCCGCTAACGGGCTCGACGCCGCGAAGCCTTGGATTACGCTGATGCCGGGCAGCCGCCGAAAAGAAGTGGGCATGAACCTGCCGACGATCCTCGAGGCGGCCGATCGTATGCAGAAAGATCGTTTGCAGAAAGATCGACTGCCGAAAAATTGTCCAGAAGAAGAAGACCGTCTGGAAAAGGATCGTGTGGCCAACGGGTATGAATTTCTGCTGCCGGTAGCGCGCACGCTGGACGCGTCGTTTCTCGCGGAGTTGATCGCGGCGCCGACTGAGACGAGTCAAACCGCGTCTCTACAGGGAAATATCCACCTCGTCCCCGAGGCGCTCCCTGCGCTCTACCATTCGCGGGCTGGGATCGTGGCCAGCGGCACGGCCACGGTNNGTTTGTCATGGTGTATCGCGTATCTCGGCTGACCTACGCGCTGGGCAAACCGCGGGTGAAAGTTCCTTACTTTGCCATGGTCAATCTGATTGCCGAGGAAGAGGTCGTCCCGGAGCTGGTGCAGCACAAGTTCACGGCAGAAAACATCGTCGCGGAGATGAACAGAATCATCCCGGACGGCGAGCCGCGAACCCGCATGATCGAGCGCTTGGCAATGGTGAAGGCAAGACTGAAGCAAGGGCGCGGCGGCGGTGAACATCCATCGGAATTGGCAGCGGAGATCATACTGAAAAT
>PMMJ01000293.1:0-10888 GCA_003162255.1 Acidobacteriaceae bacterium
CCACATGCTTGCGCAGAATGTGGCCGCCGGCGGCTTCGTCCCGGTTGAGGTCGCGCACGGGAAGATCCGTCACGCGCATCTCCATCCGTCCACCCGTGGAAGACGCCGTCGAACTCGCGCTATTCGTGGCAGCGGGCGGCTGGCACGCGATAAGGCCACACATCGCCAGCGCGATAGCCAGACGAAGTATGCCGCTACGAGCTGGGAAAATTCTTGCCATCCTGCCCCAGATTATGACCCGAGCACCAGTCATTCCCGTGCAGTTTCTATTCTGCAACAGTTCTGACCTGTAAAGTTGTGGGAATTGTGCTACTAAACAGGGTATGCGGGCAAGTCTATTGGATTCCCTGGACGATTTCGAGCGCTGCAGTGGCGACTGCGCCTACGTTTTTCCGCGAGGATACCGGCACGAGCGTTGGAGCTACCAGCGCGTCGCCGGCGTGGCGTATCAGTTTGCCCGCGAACTCGAGGCGCGCCACATCGCCAAGGGCGACGCGGTTCTGTTCTGGAGTTCGAACTGTGCCGAGTGGGTGTCGGCTTTCCTCGGATGCGCGCTTTGCGGGGTGATTGCTGTTCCCATCGACGATGCCGCCAGCCCCGATTTTGCACGCCGCATCAGCGCGCAGGTGCGCACCAGGCTGGTATTGTGTCCGCGCGAACGAGCTCCGCTCTTCGAGAAGGTCGGGGACATCGGCGAGGAGAAGATCGCGACCATCGACCCCGCCGATCTGTGCGCTGTAGTTGCGGAGCATCGAGCCGAACGCTTTCGTCCCGCGCAGATTCAGCCCTCCGACCCACTCGAAATCGTCTTCACCTCCGGCACCACGGCTGAGCCCAAGGGAGTCGTGCTCACCCACGCCAACGTGGTCGGCAACCTCGTCCCCATCGAAACGGAAATCAGAAAATATCTGAAGTACGAGCGGCTCGTGCATCCCATTCGTTTCCTGAACCTGTTGCCGCTGAGCCACGTCTTCGGCCAATTCCTCGGAATCTTTCTTCCCCCGCTGCTGGGCGGCACTGTCGTTTTCGAGAACACATTCAACCCCACGGAAGTCATGGCGACGATTCGCCGCGAACGCGTCTCGGTGCTGGTGGCCGTCCCGCGCATGATCGAGTCGCTGAAGCAGAAGATCGAACGCGATCTGGAAGATGCCGGCGCCCGTGAGAGCTTTGCCGCGCGCTATGCCGCTGCCAAAAGCCAGCACTTTCTGCGCCGCTGGTGGACTTTCCGCGCCCTGCGCCGCCGGTTCGGATGGAAGTTCTGGGCCATCATCAGCGGCGGCGCCGCCCTCGATCGAGAGACCGAGGAATTCTGGCATCGCCTGGGATACGCCGTGGTCCAGGGCTACGGCTTGACCGAAACCACTTCGCTGATCAGTCTGAACCATCCGTTCCACACCAGCCGCGGCTCCATCGGCAAGGTTCTGCCGGGACGCGAAATCAAGCTGGCCGAAGATGGCGAAATTCTCGTTCGGGGCAGCGGCGTTGCCAGCGGCTATTGGAACGGCCACGAACTGCAACCCGTCGCTACGGAAGAAGGCTGGTATCGCACCGGCGACCTGGGCGCGCTCGACGAGCAAGGCAATCTCTTTTTCAAGGGCCGCAAGAAAGAAGTAATCGTCACGCCCGCGGGCATGAATATTTATCCCGAGGACCTCGAAGCGGCATTGCGAACTCAAAAAGAGGTTCGGGATTGCGTGGTCGTAGGCCTGGAGCGCGGCGGAAATGCCGAGCCCTGCGCCGTGCTGATTCTGCGGGAGCGCGACGCGGACGCATCGAGCGTTGCCGCGCAGGACATCGCCGTGCAGGACATCGTCGCGCGCGCCAACCAAACACTGGCCGAATATCAGCGTATGCGCACTTGGTTTGTCTGGCCCGAGGAAGATTTCCCCCGCAGTTCCACGCAGAAACCGCGCCGCAACGCGATCCGCGATGCGGTTGAGGCCAGCCTGCGAGGACAAGCGGTGGTGAACGGCGCCAGCCCGCTCGCGGAACTGCTGACGCGAATCACCGGCCGCGCCGCGCAGAATCTGACGCCGGATGCGAACCTCGAAAGCGGCCTGGGGTTAAGCTCCCTTGAACGGGTGGAACTGCTGAGCGCCCTCGAAGACCGCTATCAGGTCGACCTGAGCGAAACAAAATTCGCGAATGCAGCCACTGTCGGCGATCTGGAAAAACTGTTGCAGGGCGAACGAGGCGCTCGCTCCCAGCCTAATGATTCCGAATTCCACTCTCCTTTTCACTATCCACGCTGGACGCTGCGCTGGCCAACGACGTGGCTGCGCCTGGCGTCGCACTATCTGCTGGCACGCCCGGCGGTGATTCTCTTGGGATGGCCCCGCGTGACCGGCCGTGAAAACCTGCACGGCATTCGCGGGCCGCTGCTGGTTATTTCAAACCACATCGCCGATGTCGATGTAGGCTTCATCCAGTTCGCGCTTCCCGCGCGCATCCGCCACAAACTGGCAACCGCAACCCGCGGCGAGGCGCTGGAAGTGTTGTGCTCGCCGGGTTCGGATCGGCGGTGGTTCCTCCGGATCTACAACCGCCTGCAGTGGACGCTCGCCGTCGCCCTGCTGAACCTGTTTCCGCTGCCGCGCCAGTCCGGCTTCCGCAAGAGCTTTGCCTACGCTGGAGAGGCCGTCGATCGCGGCTACAGCGTGCTCGTTTTTCCCGAGGGAAAGCACACCGAAGACGGCAAGCTCTGTCAGTTCCGCACCGGGATCGGCCTGCTCGCCAACAATCTGCGCATTCCGATTCTTCCGATGCGGCTCGATGGCTTGTTTGCCATCAAGCAGGCCGGAAAGAAGTTCGCCGCGCCGGGAAAGATTCTAGTGCGCATCGGCAAGCCCGTGCAGTTCGCACCAGAAACCGACCCCGAGGAAATTGCGCGGGCCTTGCAGAAGGCGGTTGAGAACCTCACGAAGTGAGGTTCCGGCGGAGTAGGCCGAATACCCGGCGAGTCCCAGACTTTTTCAAGTGGAGTACAGAGGAGGTATACCGTTAGTTACGGCTATCAAGTTCGCCCAACATTCAAGGACTCCGGAGCGCAGCGCGGCATCCGCCGATGCGATCTTGCCCATTAGTCTGAGTTGAAAAGAGTAGCTCGCCAGTCTCAAGAGTTATATAGTCGCGAGAGTGTGGCAACGTAGCCGCCAAGAAAACTCCGCCTTTCGCTGCCATCCGTTTGTCGACGTATCTTTATTCTTCCCATCAACATTTTCCATCAACACTCTGTACTAAGGAGCTAATCCATGAGTCGTCGTTTAGTGAAACCAACTTGGCTGATCGCGGGGCTGCTGACTGGCCTGCTGTTCGCGATCCTGGCGGTTCCACTCGGCGCCACAACGGCGCCCGATTCCCGCGCTGGACGAGGCTTTGGCCCCGCCTACGACGCGGTGCATGAAACCATTCTCAGTGGAACCATTCAGGAAGTCGTCACCAGACATGAACTCGGCAGTCCGGCAGGAATGCACCTGCTGGTGGCTGGCCCGCAAGGCACAATAGATACCCACGTCGGACCTTTCCTGAGTAAGGCAATAAAGGAATCCCTGCGCACCGGAACGCCGGTTCGGATCGTTGGAGCCATGTTGTCGCTGCACGGGAAAGAATACTTCCTGGCCCGCCAACTGACCGTCGATGGCCATACCGTCATCATCCGCAGCCCTAGGGGAATTATCGTCCCCTGTCACGGGGCTCGAGCCGCGAAAAGCAGAAGGACCGCCAAGGTTGAAACGAACGGAGGCACACGATGACATTGCGCAAATCGATTCTTCTTCTTGTCAGTTTGAGCATGATTGCCGCCCTGGTGGCATGCAGCAGTTCCAGTACGCACGTTACCCCTGTGACTCCCATCTCGGTCACACTGAGCACGACTCCGACCGCCCTGTTCGTAGGAGATACGACGCCTATCACTGCGACCGTAGCCAACGACTCGGCAAACGCGGGCGTAACCTGGAGTTGTGCCCCGGCTGGCACCTGCGGCTCGTTTAGCTCCGCCACGTCGGCCAGCGGCACCGCCGTCACTTACACCGCGCCCAGCTCTGTACCCACGAGCACGGTCGTCATCACGGCAACCTCGGTAACCGACACCACGAAGAGCGCCAGCACTCCGGCGATCACGATCAATGCGGCCTCCGGGATCACGGTTACAGTGAGCACAGCTCCACCGTCGACTCTGGTGCCCGGCGCAACCGCGACCATCACCGCAACAGTAAGCGGCGACCCAAATAGTGCTGGTGTGAACTGGAGCTGCGCCCCGGCCAGCACCTGCGGTTCGTTTAGCGCCTCCACCGGCACGTATCCCACTTTCAGCACCACTTACACCGCTCCCGGCACTCCAGGCGTCGTCACCATCACCGCAACCTCGGTCACCGACAATGCGGCGAGCGCCAGCGTCACGGTCACCATCACCTCGGCTGCCGCCGGAACCTTGACTCCCAGCAGCAACTACGTGTTCTCGTTGTCTGGATTCGACACTAACGATAACCCCTACTTTGTCGCCGGGGTTTTCACCCTCTCGAGTGACGGGGCAACCATCTCCGGTGGCGAACAAGACTTCACCGACTATGAGGATGAGGCACTGTCCGACGCAATTACGGGCGGCACCATTTCTGCCCCAGACGCAGCCGGCAACGTGACAATTACCCTCAACACCGGAGACGGCAACATCGGTCCTGGCGGCGATGGCACCGAGACCCTGGTCGCCACCCTGGTTTCCAGTTCGAAGGCCGTGATCGCCGAATACGACACTTGGGCGACCTCCAGCGGAACGTTGGATTTGCAAGACCCCACTGCCGCCGCTGCCACTCCGTCAGCCGGGTACGCCTTTTTTGTTGCCGGCGTCGACTGGAATGGCTATCCACTCGCTATCGGCGGCGTCATCAACGTTGACGGAGGCACCACAAACCCGGTTGGCATCTCAGGGACGGGCAGCATCTTCGACGCGAACGATCAAGGTGACCTATTCCCAGGCGAGGGCTTCGTCGCCAATGAAAACTCGGTTTCTTCGCCTGATGCCCTCGGCCGGGTCGAGTTTGCATTGACCCCCGACGATTCCACGGAAACCTTCCTCCCGATTGATCTGGTGGGCTACATTGTGGATGCAACTCACATCCGGCTGGTGGAAACCGCTGATGACAATGCCAGCATCACCGGCGGCACCGCTCTAGGCCAAGGCGCGAACACCGGGAAGTTCAGTTCCATCGCCGGTAACAGCTACGTGGCCGGATTGGCTGGCTATAACCCGAATGGAGCATTTCAAGGGGCCGGTCTGCTCACCGCGGGATCCAGCAGCTTTACCGGCACCGTCAACTACAACGACCTTTCCGGGACAGCACCGCAGGCCCCGGATTCGGTCACGGAAGGAACAACGTACACGGTGGATCCCACTGGACGAGTGTCGATACCGGGCATGACCGACGGCAACAACGACGGCGTTGACTTCAACCTCCAGCTCTATTTGGATGGGAACGGCAAGGCGCTCACAATCACCATGGACAATAACGACGTACTCGCCGGTCTTGCCTATCAACAAACCGTGCCCAGTGGTGGCTTCACCGTTGCCTCTTTCAACGGTACCTATGCTATGGGTGCCACCGGCGCGAATCAGCCCATGGGCAACGAATACGAACTCGACGCCGTCGGCCCGGTTACGTCTGCGGGAATGGGGGACTTTACTGGATTTGTTGATCTCAACTGGATCTTCAATAGTGGTCCAACTGCCGATTTGGTCATGCCCGGCGCCTTCAACACAACTGCTACCAATGGAGTCTTTGCCGGCTACATTACCGGCTTGGACGTCACCACCTCGACCAACCAGGACGTTTTCTCCTACTACCTGATCGACTCGACAAAAGGCGTGGCGATCGAAACTGATACCAATCAGTTAACCCTCGGATACTTCCTGCTGCAAAAGTAGCGAACTACGAGGCCGGGTTCCCCACTCATTTCGCGTTCTTGGCGAATGAGTGGGGCCTCTCGTAAACAAGAGGCAGGCCCGCGCCATCCCCCCCGCCCAACGTAGCGACCGGACGACTCTGCATCTCCATCGGTCCCTACGCTTTGCTCGGATGTGATGAACCAACGAGGATGACCAACTCGCCCAGAAATACAAAAGGCCGGGCGATTGGGCCCGGCGCTTCGTACTGAGAAACTGTCGATCGCTGAGTTGAGCTAGATCAGTTTCCCATTAACCTCGTTTCAACTGTGGCGCAAAATCTCTCAATCATCTAGCAAGAATACTCACATTACCAGCGCAAGCCCTTCCAGTTCACGCTCCAGCACAGGCAGCGAACAGCCCGCCATTTCCACCCGCCCGGCGGCGTCGATAGCAGCGGTCTGTGAAACGCCATAGCCGCGCCCCGCCAGGAAAACCTGCAGCAGTTCCGCTGCTTCGCGGGAATCTACCATGCCACCCTGAATCAGGTCGTTTCGCAGCGCGCATAGCTCGGTCACCGTAAATCGCTCTTTCATCGCCATTCGCACCTTCGACCCCCCTGCCGTTGCCCATGTTAGATTCATCGGCAATCTATTTTGTTACATGCAATCGAATTGCCGTAACTTTGGTACCCCGCCAGATACGCTTTCCTAGCCCCACAAGCTCTTAGAACCCAAGACTCTACAAAAGGTTGCGAGGATATCATCGGCGGGCAAGCGAAAGACATAACAACGGCGACCGTCGTCAGACTGACACTAAATGTCGTTTCGAGACACGAGGGAACCGAACTTTGTCGGATACTTGGCTTGGCTACGGCTTCAGGCAGCGTCAATCCTGGCAGAGTCCACCAGCATGATGGGGATGTCGTCCTGAATGGGGTACACACGGCGGCATTCGCCACATTTCAGACTTTCCCCGTTCGCAGTCAGGGTCACCGCCTTCTTGCAAACCGGGCAGACCAGCAGGTCAAGCAGATCCTGAGAAATCATGGCGGCTTTATTGTAGCGCAAGTGAAAGCGCGGCGGAGTGTTTGTCCATTTCTCGGAAATTGCACATCCACCGGAATCGCGATGCGATAGAATCGCCTTTCAATTCACTGCACGCAGCCGCGAGGTGGAATGGCAGCCAGGATTCTCGACGGTACCAGGATAGCCGGTGAAATCCGCGCGGAAGTCGCCGCCCAGGCGAAAGCGCTGGCCTTATCGGGCGTGCGTCCCGGGCTAGCCGTGGTGCTGGTCGGGCACAACCCCGCGTCTGAGGTCTACGTTCGCGGCAAGGTGAAGAGCTGCGAAGAGGTCGGCCTCTACAGCGAACAACACACGCCCGCCGAAAGCGCGACCACCGAAGAACTGCTGGCGCTGATCGCCAGCCTGAACCGCCGCGACGAAATCGACGGCATCCTGGTGCAGTTGCCGCTGCCTGCGCACGTCGATGCCAAGAAAATTCTGCTGGCCGTCGATCCCGCCAAGGACGTGGACGGATTCCATCCCATGAACGTGGGCTACCTATCCACGCAGCGTCCGGGCCTCGTGCCATGCACACCCGCGGGCGTCATGCAAATTTTGCAACGCAGCCAGATTCCGGTTGCCGGGCAGGAAGCCGTGGTCGTCGGACGTAGCGACATTGTCGGCAAGCCGGTCGCCATGCTGCTGCTCAATCAGAACGCCACCGTCACCGTTTGCCACTCGAAGACGCGCGATCTGCCCGGAGTTTGCCGCCGGGCCGACATCCTGGTGGCCGCGATTGGCCGCGCCGGCATGGTGACCCCCGACTACGTGAAGCCCGGAGCTACGGTGATCGACGTCGGCATCAATCGGATTACCAACCGAAAGGAATTCGACCGCTTTTTTGGCTGGAACAAGGCTGGAAACAAAAAGCGCGAAGAAACGTTTTTGGCGAAGGGCTCAACCCTAGTTGGCGATGTTCACCCTGAGGTGGCCGAAATCGCCGGAGCGATCACGCCGGTTCCCGGAGGCGTAGGCCCGCTGACCATCGCCATGCTGATGGCCAACACGGTAAAAGCCGCCATGCTGCGCCGCGGACTAAGGCATCTCGAGTTGACCCAGGTCTAGGGCGAACAGCGAACGACGAACAGCGGCCGTTCTTCGCGGACGACCAGCGACCAAAGACGAATTCACCGTGAGCACCCATTGCTAAAACTCGGCCTCACCGGCGGTATTGCGAGCGGCAAGTCCATCGTCGGCGAGATGTTTGTCAAACTCGGCGCGGACCTGATCCAGGCCGATGCCGTCGCGCACTGGCTCATGGATCCCGGCCGCCCCGTTTATGAGGAAGTGGTCCGCCGCTTCGGCCGCGAAATCCTGAATCCCGACGGAACCATCAACCGTCCCCGCCTAGCCGAAGCCGCGTTCGGCGCCCCCGGCGGCGCGCCCCCTCGCGTCAAGGAACTCAACGAAATTGTCCATCCCGCCGTGATCGTGCACGAAAACGAGTGGATGGAAGAAATCGGCCAGCGCGATCCGAACGCCATCGCCATCGTCGAAGCGGCCCTGATCCTCGAATCGGGCACGGCCAGCCGCTTTGACCGTCTAATCGTCGTGACCTGCGATCCCGGACAACGCGTTCTGCGTTTCGCTCGCCGCCTGGGAATTTCCGAAGACGCTGCTCGCGCCGAAGTGACTCGCCGCATGGCGGCGCAGATCCCCGACGAAGAAAAAAACAAAGCCGCCGATTTTGTGATCGACAACTCCGGATCGCTCGATTCAACCTCGCAACAAGTGCAACGCGTTTTTTCCGCGCTACGCTCGGGAGATAAAACTCTTTAATTAGTTCGCTCTGCGGCTCGGCATGAATATCCATTGCAACACCGAACTCACCAGGCTCAGCACGACGGCGCCGATCAGTGCTGGGACGAATCCTCGCACCTGGAATCCGCGCACGAACGCCGACGCTAGCTCGAGCATGAGCGCGTTGATCACGAACCAGAACAGGCCGAGCGTGAGAATCGTTAGCGGGAAGGTAATGATCTTGAGTAGCAGGCCGAGGGTTGCATTGATCAGGCCGATGACCAGCGCCGCGATCAGCGCCGCCACCGGACCGCTTACGCTAATGCCCGGCACTACGTGGGCGACGATCCACACCGCTATAGCGCTTAGAATCCAATGGAGCAGAAGACGCACGATAAGCCTCCTTCATAGTGACTGACAAAGGCACGATCGACCAAGTGACGATCGACCAAGTGATGATTGGACACTATACAACGTGAAAGCGCCTCAGAAAACTGGGGTCAGAACATAATGCCATCGAAAACCAATGCCGCGCGACTGCTCGACCAGATGGGGATTTCTTACGAACTGCGCGAGTACGAGGTCGATCCCGACGACCTCGCCGCGGAAACGGTTGCCGCCAAGATCGGTCTGCCGCCAGAGCAGGTTTTCAAGACGCTGGTCGCGCGTCCCGAACGCAGCACGGACCGCGGCGGAATTGTAATGGCCGTGATTCCCGGAGATCAGGAACTGAACCTGAAAGCGCTGGCGGCCGCCGCGGGAGAAAGAAAAATTCAGCTCGTCCCGGCAAAAGAACTGCAAGCGCTCACCGGCTACATTCGCGGCGGAGTGACCGCGCTCGCCGCCAAGCGCGATTTTCCCGTCTACGTGGATGAAACCATCGAACCGTTCGACGTAGTTTCCATCTCGGCGGGCGTTCGCGGATTGCAGATTCTGATCGCGCCCGCCGACTATCTGCGCGCGACCAAAGGAACGATTGCGGCGCTCGCAGAACCTAAGAAGAGTATCTAGTGCCGTCACCGCGCGATGAGCACAGTGGAGCGACGGGCGTCTCGCCCGTCCAGCGGCTCCGCGGTCCGGCATCCGGTGGGGAACGCCCGGCTCTCCGCTCGCACGCGGTTGCGGCACCGGTATTAGACTGATTAAGCTTCTACTACCGATTCGAGGAAACCCATGCCTACTGCCACGCGCACTAATCCGCTTTCATTCCTTACCGACCAACTCGACGAACTCAAGGCCAAGGGCACGCACTTCAGGCTGCGCGTATTGGATGACGAGCAGGCACCGGTCTGCACCTTCGACGGCAAGCGCGTCATCAATCTCGCCTCGAACAATTACCTCGGCTTCACGACGCATCCCAAACTGCGCGAAGCGGCGCTCGAAGCCACGCGCAAGTATGGCGTCGGATCGGGCGCGGTGCGCACCATTGCGGGCACCATGAAAATTCACATGGAGCTGGAAGAGAAGATCGCGCGCTTCAAGAACGTCGAGGCCTGCGTCGTGTTCCAGTCGGGATTCACGGCGAACGCGGGAACGGTTTCTTCCTTTCTTGGCAAAGATGACTTCATCATCTCCGACGAGTTGAATCATGCTTCGATCATCGATGGCTGCCGTCTTTCGCGGGCAAAGATTCTCGTCTTCCGACACAAAGATGTTGCCCACGCCGAGGAGCAACTGGCCAGCGTGAAGAATCAGCCGGGGAAGAAGCTGCTGATCTCCGACGGCGTCTTCTCGATGGATGGCGACATCAGCCCGCTGCCCGGCCTGTGCGAAGCGGCCGAGAAATACGGCGCGATCATGATGGTCGACGACGCCCACGCTTCCGGCGTGCTCGGCCGCAACGGACGCGGCACCATCGATCATTTTAAGATGCACGGGCGCGTCGACATTCAGGTCGGAACTTTGTCGAAGGCGATCGGCGCTCTTGGCGGCTACGTGTGCGGCACGCGCGATTTGATCGATTTTCTTTATCATCGCGCCCGGCCCTTTTTGTTTTCGACTTCGCATCCGCCGTCGGTCGCGGCCNNCGCTTCTGGAAAAAAGAACTCGGCCTGCTCGGCTTCAACATTGGAGGCCAGAACACTCCCGCCAGCGAAACGCCGATTGCGCCCATCATCATTGGCGATGGACGCCTGACCATGGATTTTTCCCGCGAGCTGTTTAAGGAAGGCGTGCTTGGGACCGGCATCGCCTTCCCCACCGT
>PMMJ01000293.1:10894-23688 GCA_003162255.1 Acidobacteriaceae bacterium
GCAAGGCGCGGGTGCGCACCATCATGACCGCCACGCACACCAAAGAAGAACTGGAGCAGGCGCTCGAAGTCTTGCAGCGCGTGGGTAAGAAGATGGGAATTCTCGCGCGGTAGAGACGTTTTTTTCCCAGGTGAACCTCCGGTGTATAATTCCAGCCGCTTGCCGGATGCCCCAATTTCAGGGCATTCCTTTGCTCTTTGAAACCGGGAGGTTTCATCATGGATCACTCCACTCGTCTGTATTGGGCTGCAAAGATCACCTACTATGCCGGCTGGATCGCGCTGCTATGTGGCGGATTGGCGCATATCGGCATTGCGACGAGATTTTTCATGGCGATACGCCTGCCGCAGCGAAATCTGTTCGAGTTCGGCGTAGCGTGCTTCGTGATTTGTATCGCCTCGGAACTCCGGACTCGCGAGGCCGCTGGCAGTGCGATCACCAGCGCTTCAAAAAAGGCTGCATAGGAACTACTCGCAGAACAAAGTATCGGAATCCGCGCCGCGGCTCGTTGTTTCATCCTCCCGCGCGAGTGCAGTTGTGTCNNAGCCGCAAAAGATTGTCGTAGCACGAGCCGCCGGCCTCTCGCTTGAGTTATCGTCCCGCCGGCGGGCCTTCCTCGGATTGCAGCTCCCGCAAAAAATGGGCTCGTTCTAGAATAAGCGCAACATGCGCGCGATTTTTCAGTGGAACGTGGGGGCTCGAGTCCTGGAGTTGGGACGCCGCACTCTGATCATGGGTGTTGTGAATGTGACTCCCGACTCCTTTTCCGATGGGGGACTCCACATCGACGCCGAGAAGGCCGTGGTCTACGCCGAGCAGTTATTGAACGAAGGCGCGGCCATCATCGATGTCGGTGGGGAGTCGACGCGGCCCGGAGCGTTGGCGGTGTCCGAAGAAGAAGAACGCCGGCGGGTGCTGCCCGTGGTCCGCGACTTGAAGCGGCGGCGCCCGGATGCAGTCGTAAGCATCGACACCTACAAGGCGAGCGTGGCGCGGGCGGCGGTGGAGTTCGGCGCCGAGGTGGTGAACGATGTGAGTGGGTTCCGCTGGGATCCGAAGATGGCGAAAACGCTGGCGGAACTCAAAGTTGGAGCGGTGCTGATGCACACGCGAGGGCGGCCGGAGGAGTGGCGCTCGCTGCCGCCGATTGGCGATCCGGTGCTGATCGTGAAGCGGGATTTGCTGCAATGGGCCGAGCGCGCGACCCTGGCGGGGATCAAGCGCGATCGACTGGTGCTGGATCC
Organism: Acidobacteriaceae bacterium; assembly: GCA_003162255.1. Lineage (GTDB taxonomy): Bacteria > Acidobacteriota > Terriglobia > Terriglobales > Acidobacteriaceae > Acidiflorens. The sequence continues at coordinate 12,139 of PMMJ01000293.1, forward strand.
GGGGTTTGGGTTCGGGAAGCGTTTCGAGGAGAATTATCCGCTGCTGGCGCACTTCAACGAGTTGCAGAAGATGGGATTTCCGCTGCTGGCAGGGGTGTCGCGCAAGTCATTTATTGGGCGCACGCTGGCGCGCGATGGCAAGGACGCGCCGGCTGCCGAGCGCCTCTACGGGACGCTGGCCGCGGAAGCAGTGTTGATCTCGAAAGGTGCGCACATCATTCGGACGCACGACGTGCGCTTTGCCGTGGAAGCGGCTCGAGTGGCCGATGCGATTGTCGCGAGTGGCGGATAGGCGGGAAGAAAGGCAATGCTCTTCCAGCCTCAGGCGCGAGCCGTCTCGGCGAGAGGGGCCGTGACTTTGATCACGGGCAGCCGGATTTCAAATGCGGCTCCGCCTTCGGGGCGGTTGTAGCAGGTGATTTGTCCCCTGTGGTCCTGGATTACGCCGTAGGTGGCGCTGAGTCCCAGACCGGTGCCTTTGCCGACCGGCTTGGTGGTGTAAAAAGGATCGAAGACGCGCTCGGGATCGCGCAGGCCGGGGCCGGAGTCGGCGAACTGTACGACCACTTCGTTGCCCTCGCGCCAGAGCGAGACTTGGAGACGCCCGCCGCCGATTTCCTGCAATGCATCCACCGCATTCTCGACGATCTGAAGAAAGGCCTGCAGGAGCTGGTTGGCGTTGCCGAGGACGCGAGGCAACGGATCTTCGCTTTCGACGGTCAAAGTGATCGTCTTGCGTTCGAGTTTGAATCCTTCCATTTGCACCGCGCGCTGCAATAGAGGCTTCAGCTCGAGAGGACTTTTTTCTCCCGGAGTCTGCTGGGCAAAGCTGAGCAGATCGCCGACGAGTTCGCGAGTGCGCCGCGCCTGCTGGCCGATTTTCTGCGCGTTGGAGAGTTGCTCGCGGCTCAGGTTGCTGCTGGCGGCCATCCGTTCGGAACTGCTCAGGATGGCCGCGAGCGGGTACTCCAGTTCGCCGGCGGCCAGCGCGATCAGTTCTCCGAGCGAAGCCAGCTTGGCTTGTTGGATTACTCTTCCCTGCAGCCGCTGCAGGTTGTCAAAGCTCTTGCGCGAATGATTGAGCAGGTGCAGAAGCCTCTGGTCCAGCAGATGCTGTTTGAGGAAGACGAAAAAGGCCAGCACGGCAACGCCGCCCATGGTCATCGCAAAGCGGACGTGACGCAGATAAGGCTGGTCGTGGCTCAGGAACAGCGCCCAATATCCCATGAGGGGCAGAGAGAACAGGGCAAGTTTCGCAAGGTGGGGCGCAATCGGGCGGCTGGCGCGGGTGCGCGAAGGCATCATCTCAGTGTCCCGGAGACAATGCCGCCCGGCGATGGGGACCCAGAGGAACCAAAGCACAGCGATGAGGACCGGGAGATCGTGGATTCCACCCGTCTTGTAGGTGCCGTGCATGACGGCCGCATGCATGGCTTCGGCAGCGAATGTGTAGAGAACGCTGGCGATAAAAATGTTGCGATAGAGTTCGCGCCATGGCCCTGCAGTGGTGAAGAATGCCGATGCCGACACGGCAATCAGAATCGCTCCCTCGATGAAATACAGAAAATCCCAGCGCAGGTTATATACCGGGATATTGATGGCCAGGTACTCCTCGGGAAAAACGAAGAAGGCGTAGACCACAAGCCACCACACCAGCAGGATGAGGACGTTCAGCGTGCTCGGCAACACCCCCTCGCGCTCATCCGCCTGATGGGGGCGGATCGACACCGCCGCCATGATGGGCACGATGTGCAGGAATAACACGATGTCCCCCTGAAAAGGGTGGGGCAGCGGCTTGCGAACCAGCACCTCAAACCACGTCCAGCAGGCCGCGTTGGAACCCCACATGGCCATGCCCGCAGCCATAAGACTCCAGAACAGCCGTGTATGCCCGCGGCTATCGAGGGCGTTTCTGGTGGAGAGGATGAACGCCGCCGTGATCGCCAGCAGTGGGACCAGATCCCCCATGGCCACGCGAAAGAAGGCGTTGGGAAACACTACGGGCGCCAGAAGAAAGACCAGCAGTAGACAGGCTCCGCCGAGGAGCGCCGAGATTTGGAGTCGAGGCACCGCTTTGCATCATATGCCGTTCGCGACCAGATGTTTAGATCTCAGACTGATGACCAGAGGTTACCTCGGTAATCTCCAGAGTGAGTCACGAGGAAGAGAGTTGTGCTTCCTTCACTTTGCAGGGATCGCAATTCTTCCAAAGGCCGGTTGCTTGTTCTCGTTCGACAACTGCGTTACGCGCACTCCCGGCAAAAGAAAAGGGGAGATTCGCTCTCCCCTTGCTCCCATCAAATTGTTGCGTTCTCTACTGTTGATCGTCCAGTTCCACCGTGTCGCCCGCGTGCACATCTTCCAGCGCGAAGACAACCATGGCCGACGATGAGGTCGGGGTTACGTTCAGAACCACCACTTCGCCCACGGCTCGCCGCGGCAGATCGCGCACATGAATGTTTGGCCCTTTGGTTTTCTGGAAGCGATCGGCTTCAAAAGTTGGCGGCCGCACCTGCGTGTCTTCCGAAGTCTGGGCTTCAAAGGAGAGCGATTCCACCGGATCTTTCAAGGTGGATTCGTAGGAACGCACCACACGGAAGTAGTCTCCTACCTTCACGCCCTGGTTTGAACCCATGTTCATATAAAGCTTCATGCCGGTGCCGAGTTCGCTGTCAAAATCTTTACCGAGCACGATCCGTCCGGTCAGCTTGCCATTCGCCGGCGCGAACCGGTCGAAATGCCCCGGCACGTGAAACGCAACCGGCGGTCTTTCCACGAAAGGCACGACTACGTCTCCCGGGTTGATGGGATCACAACTGAGTTCCACCTGGGCGATGGCGCTGTGGCTGCGCGTATCAACAACCCGCACCCGCCCAATTTCCCCGTACGGACGGCCGGCGGCAGCCAGTACTTTCCTCTGCCCCGGATAGATTTCATACTCGTTAACGTCGCGTATTTCACGAACGACCGAATAAAGTTGTCCCGCCTGGTAGCCGCTCCCCGCCAGGTAGACCAGTTCCCCGATTTCGAACTTGGTCGCAGTCGGTGTCTGCAGGCCCCCGTTTACGTAGTTCGCGTCGGGAATCCGGTCCTTGGTGATAAATCCGGCGCAATAAATGTCGGCCGCGGTTGGCGTCTGGAAACGCACGAATGGCACGTTTACCGCCGTATGGACGATACCGTCGGCATCGGGCGTCACCGCAGTCGTCGACTGCTGGGGCGCCGCGAAGGTCGCCGTCATCATCAGTAGCAATAACAGTCCTGTTTTCTTCATGTTATCTCCAACTCCCAACCGCTTCGGGGGTTCCCGGCTATCTTTCTCGGAAGACAAGGGTTACAGCCGAAAAGTAACAAGCGCTTAGGGAAGGGTCAAGGTTACGAGGGTGTTTATCCCTCTTGCTCCCAAAGTGCTTTTCGGAGCCATTTGGCAACCTTAATGTTGCATCTGCGCTTGCAGCACTGTAATATCGCGCCGACGTTGAAAACAAATGGCCTTGGCTTTTTCTTCCATTGTCGCGCCCCGTTTCCTGCCTATGCGCTTGCCTAGGGTCTGCCTTGCCCTCAGCGGCGACTCTGCCGAAGACATGCTCGCGATCGCTGAGTCCATGGCCCGGGACAATCCCTTCATCGAGTTCCGTTTGGATTACCTGAAGCAGCCTCTGGCCGCGCTGCCCAATATCCATCGTTTTCTTGAGACCCATCAGTATGTCACCGCCATTGTCACTTGCCGCCGCGCCGACAATGGCGGCAAGTTCAAAGGATCGCTGGCTTCGCAATTGGATGTCCTCGCCAAGGCCCACGCCGCCGGTTGTCAGATTCTCGATCTGGAAATTCAGAGCGCGCTGAAAGCGAAGCCCGAAGCGGTTGCGCGCCTGCGCAGCCGCGCCGGACTCATCGTCTCCTTCCACGATTTCCACGCCACCCGCAAGCTCGATGAGACGCTGGAGAAAATGCTGAAGATCCCGGCCGACTTCTACAAGGTCGTCACCACCGCCACCACGCTCTCCGACAACGCTTCCATGATGAAGTTTCTGCAAACCCAGAGCGACAAGCACGCGCTCATCGGGTTGTGCATGGGAGAGCAAGGCATCATCAGCCGAGTGCTGGGCGTGCGCGCCGGCAGCGTTTTCACCTTTGGCGCGGTGAGCGCGGATCTCAAAACCGCGGCCGGGCAGGTCAGCGCGCGCGATCTGCGCAGTATCTACCGCATCGAGCAAGTCGACGCCGCCACTCGCATCTATGGCGTCGCTGGCGATCCGATCGAGCATTCCCTGTCTCCCGTCATCATGAACACGGCACTGCGGCGCGAGAACGTGAACGGCGTTTATCTTCCTCTCCACGCTAAAACGCTCAAGGATCTGATCCACTGTGTGCGCGAGATTCCGCTCCACGGTCTCAGCATCACCATGCCCTACAAGCAGGCCATCCTTCCCTATCTCGACAACACCGACGCGCACACCGCCAAGATCGGCGCCTGCAACACTGTCGTTCGCGGCCAGGAAGGCAAGCTGTACGGTTTCAACACCGATATCGCCGGCGTACTTCGTCCCCTCGAACAGCGTCTTTCCATCGAGAACGCGAAAGTTCTTGTGCTCGGCGCCGGGGGCGCGGCCCGGGCTGCGGTGTTCGGCCTCAAAGAGCGCGGCGCTGAGGTCTGGATCCTGAATCGCACTGCCGTCAAAGATCAGAAGTTCGCCCGCCAGGCCAAGGCGCGAACCATCAAACGCGCCGACCTGCGCAAGATCGCCTTCGACATCATCGTCAACGCCACTCCCGTTGGCATGGGCAACACACGCGACTGCCCGCTTAAGGATCAGGAGATTCAAGCCCGTGTCGTCTTCGACATGGTCTACGATCCGGTCGAGACCCACCTGCTGCAAGTGGCGCGCGCCAAGGGAATTGCCGTCATCCCCGGAGTCGAAATGTTCGTGCAGCAAGCTGCCCGCCAGTTTGAAATCTGGACCGGCAAACCCGCTCCCGCGGGCGATATGCTGCGCGCGGTCACCATCGCTTTGCAAGATCGTGCCGCTGCCCAAAAGCAGCAGAAATCCTGAAGCCTCTCGATAATTTCTGCTCGCTGAAGCGCGGCCCTTGAATTTGCCGGCGGCGCAAAATCAACGACCCGAATGTGACCCTCGGCGACATTGGCGCAAATGGGCTACTCGCACCGGAGCTGCCACCGAGTCGTGGAACAGTCACTTTTCTCGCAATTTTGGCGCCGACGCCGACGGCTGACTTTGCAACCGGCCGTCGGACGCTCTCGTAGCATATTGAGACGAGATCGGCGATGCAGTCATTGCAAGAAAGGTTGCAAATAACACGGACCGGAAGTAATATGGCCTTGGACGCGGCATTTCGCGTTCACCTTGTCCAAACAAATCAAAACTTCCTGGTAGAAACGCAGCCCTAGCCTTAAACGAAATCTAAAGGGGTGCCCAAGACCCCGGTGCAATTCGGAGAGAATGCATGTCGTGGTACGCGTACTGCCTCACGGAACATCAAACCCTCGCCAACGGTGTTCGCGCCCGCCGTCCTTTCGTTCTAGATGGAATTCAGGGTGTGAACTCCGCTCCCGTTATGAGCTACCCGAGCGGAGAGTTCGCGGTGATCGTCAGCGAATATGACCGCGCAACCTCCAAACTCGACGAAAAGTCCGTCCTCGAGCATGCCCGCGTTGTCAGCCAGAGCTTCCGCACCGCGACCGTCTTGCCCTTCCGCTTTGGGACGATCTTCGACACCGAAGACGCCATCCGTCAAGCGGTTCGCTCCAACCGCCGCACTTTCTGTGAAAGCGTGGCCCGGCTCCGTGGCAAGTCCGAAATGCGCATCAAGCTGATGGTCCGCGACGGTTCGCTGCGCGGCGCCATGGAAGAGATTGTCTTGCCCGATACCGTCGGCCGCGAGTACCTCACCAAGCTCCGCGAGAAGGCGTCCCGCGAGCGCGAACGTCAGACCAAGGCCCGCGCCCTCTCCGTCCAGGTGCATAAGCTTTTTAATCCCCTCGAGGAAGAAGTCAGTTGCAAGAAAGTCGATGCCGACGGCATGTTGCTCGATATCGCGCACCTCATCGACACCAAGTCGATCGAAAAATATCAGAACCGTTACAACACGGCTGCTAAGCAACTCAAGAATTGTGAACTGATCGTGACGGGTCCTTGGCCGCCCTACCATTTCCTGCCTGGTAAGGTGCGCACGGTCGCCGGCGACAGCTAGAAACCTGTGGTGATTTATCGCAAGCCCCCTTTCGAGGGGGCTTTTCTTTCGTGTGGGGACGGGGCGAAGCCCCATCAGCGCCGACTAAAGGCTTTATTGTTCCGAGTTGCTCGTAATCAGAAACAGTCTTGCACTGCTTAGTAACCTGGCGTCGAGCGTTTGGTTAGGCAGGTTGCCACAATTCGATTGGATTTCCCTCAGGGTCATGCAGGCGGGCAAACCGTCCGACGTTGGGATAAGATTCCGGGTCAACCTTAATCTCTATCCCTGCAGTTCGTAGCTGGGCTGCCATTTTGTCGAGATCCCGAACTCGAAAGTTCACCATCCAGACCTTGCTGGCATCCCCGAAATATTTGGTCGTCTCAGGAAAAGGAGTGAAAGCCGTGGGGCCTGCCTCTTGCTCCCAAACGGGATCCCCTTCCTTCGATGGTGTGAGCGAGACTCCCAGGTGCTGCTGGTACCAACTCCCCAACGCTTTCGGATCGTGCGCTCGGAAGAATAGCCCTCCGATTCCCGTCACTTTTTCCATTTCCGCTCCTGTAGCGACCCCATTCCTAACAAGTGCCCCCGCAGCGGGAGGAGAGGTCATTGGCTGTGTGCCCGTCTGCGCCGCTATGCCTAGTCGATCCCGGCTCAAGATGAAGCCCGACCCAAAAGCAAAGGAGAGGATTCGTAGCAGTTGGCGTCTGTGAAAACGCATCCTACCCTCGTTCGGAGACTAGCGCGACCCGATCTACGATACCTGCGCAAATGAGATTCTGGCAAGCGCGAAGATGAGGTTCTGGGTGAGTGGTCGGCCAGCCGGAAGCTTCCACACTGCTTCTGCCCGGAATTCCTGCCAATGTGCAGCATTGTGCATCCAGTGTCACAACGCCTTGTGACCAGGTTCCGACCCTTGCGTCTCGGAGATTCACCCTAAAATTCTGATTTGGAACAGGTTCCCAAAATGGGACTCGCCCTCACACCCACTTACCCCTTTGGTGCCGCAAATGCTCATTCCCATTTCACTGAAGAGGTGGCCTCCGTTGGAAACTTCACTCTCGATGTTCTAGGCATCTCCACGTGTCCGTTCCTATCCCGGAGCGGCGTCAAGCTAGTCTCCTCAGATTCCCGCCACTTTCGCCTCTTTGAAAAAGGTGGCCCCGAAAGGGGCCGCTTTTTTTGTTTCGCCCGCTCCTGTACACTCGCGGTTTCCAATGAATTTCAAAAAAGTCATCTCCCTAATCATCATCCTCCTGTCGCTGCTTGCCATCTTTGGCCAAGAACCGCTGCACGCCCAAAAGCCACTCGCCGCGTCCGACGATCTCCTGCTCGCAACCATGGAGAAGGAACTGCATCGCGGCCAGTTCGAGCTCGCCAAGCAGGATCCCGCGCCCTACTTCACCAGCTACAACGTGACCGACGGGGAGTCGCTGGTCGTACTTAGCGCGCAAGGTGGCATCCTCACGTCCACTCATGCCCGTCACCGCGCCGCCGACGTCAGCATGCGCATCGGCACTCCCGCTCTCGATAACACTCACGACCAGGAACGCTACTCCGGCATTTCTTCCGGCCAGCTTCCGCAGCGGGACGACCCCGACGCCATCGCTCGCGTCCTCTGGAGACTGACCTACGAGCAGTACCGCAAGGCCCGCCAAGCCTACACCAACGTGAAGACCAAGACCGCCGTCCGCGCCAAGGACGAGGACGACTCGCCCGACTTTTCCCAGGAGAAGCCCTCGACTTACATCGAGAAAACGCCATCGCCTGCGTTTCCCGAGCAAAAGGCTTGGGAGGAACTGGCCCGCCGTTATTCCGCTTCGTTCCGCCAGTATCCGCAAGTCGAAGAGTCCTTGGTTTTTCTCTACGCCGAGCGCAGCCACAGTTACCTGGTCTCGACTGAAGGCACGAAAATTGTCACCGCCGACGCCATCTTTCGCGTCATGATCCAGGCGGAAACCCGCGCCGACGACGGCATGCAACTGATGCGCGTCGAAACCTTCCAGTTTCCCGACCCGTCAAAAGTTCCCTCCGAAGCGGAAGTGGCGGCGAGCGTGAAGAAGATGGCGACCGACATGAGCGCGTTGCGCGCCGCTCCGCTCGCCGCACCTTACAGTGGTCCCGCGCTGCTCTCGGGGCGCGCCGCCGCCGTTTTCTTTCATGAAGTGCTCGGCCATCGCGTCGAAGGACAGCGCCAGAGGGGCCGCGACGAAGGGCAAACTTTCACCAAGAAGGTCAACGAAAAAATCATGCCCGAGTTCCTCAGCGTCACCGACGATCCCACGCTGCACACTCTCGCCGGCACGGAGCTGTCGGGCTTTTATCGCTTCGACGACGAAGGTGTTCCGGCCGCGCGCGTCGAGGTGGTCAAGGACGGCATCCTGAAGAATTTTCTGATGGGACGATTGCCCGTGAAGAATTTCAGCAACTCGAACGGGCACGGTCGCGCCCAATCTGGATTGATGCCGGTTGGCCGCCAGGGCAATCTCATCGTGACTTCTTCGAAGACTATTCCAGACGCCCAACTGCGCACCCGCTTCATCGAAGAAATCAAGAAGCAGGGAAAGCCCTACGGTCTCTACTTCGAAGACATCCAGGGCGGATTCACGCTGACCACGCGCGATCTGCCGCAAGCGTTTCAGGTATTGCCCGTCATGGTCTGGCGCGTTTACGCGGATGGGCGTCCCGATGAACTGGTGCGTGGCGTGGATATCGTTGGCACTCCGCTCACCGTGTTGACCGAGATCGCCGCCACCGGAGACACTACCAGCGTCTTCAATGGCATCTGCGGAGCCGAGTCCGGTAGCGTTGCTGTATCCGCGGCCTCTCCGGCCATGCTGTTTTCCGAAATGGAAGTGCAGAAACGAAAGTACGGCGACACGCGTCCTCCGATTCTTCCGCCTCCGCCCGGCGCAACCGGCGATAAGGGAGGCAAACAATGAGCCGCCCCAAGATGATTGAAGACGCCTTCCCTCAGCGGCTAAAGCCGCGTTCACAATCATGCCGCAATCGCAGCGCTGAAGCGCTGCGCCACCCNNGGTTCGCGATCCTCTGCGCCATGTCAACCTCCGCCCGCGCCGCCGATCCGGCTTCCGGCGATGTCGTCCTCCGCGCTCTTCGCGAAGAAATGGACCGCTCCAAAGCCAACCTGAAAATGGACAATGTGCAAGCGCCGTATTACATCGAATACCGCGTCACCGAACTCGACCAGTTCGACGCGAGCGCAGTTTTCGGCGCCCTGCGCAACCAGCAACACGATCACGCCCGCCTGTTGCGCGTCGTAGTTCGCGTCGGCGACTACAAGCAGGACAGTTTCTTCGGCACCGGAGAAGGCACCATCGACCTAGTTTCATCCGACGACGATGTCTTCGCCATCCGTCATCGCATCTGGCTCGCCACCGATCGCGCGTACAAGGCGGCCACCGAAGCGCTCTCCGCCAAGCAAGCTGCTTTGAAACAATTGAAAGTCGATGAGCCGGTCGACGATTTCGCCAAAGCCGCGCCCGTTGAATCCATGGAGCCGCTCGCCCATTTTGCTTCGACTGACTTCACTCCCTGGACTCATCTTCTCGAAGAGGCTTCCGCGCAATATCGCACCGACAAGGAACTGGAGACCTTTGAATCCGCGCTGCGTTTCAGCGCCCAGAACCGTTACTTCCTGAACTCCGAGGGTACGGTCGCCCGCTCGGGTAAAACGCGCTTCGTCATCTCCATCGCGGGATCGACCCAGGCTGCCGACGGCATGTTGCTGCAACGCTCGCACGCCGACCAGGGAAACGATCTCAAGGAGCTCCCGACTCGCGAACAATTCCTGAAGACCACGGCCCGCATCCTTGAAACGCTAAGGTTGTTGCGAGACGCCCCGGTCGTCGACGAGGAATATCGCGGGCCGGTCCTGTTTTCGAACGACGCTGCCGCTACCGTTGTCACCGAACTCGTTGAGCCGAATCTTCTCGGCCGTAAACCGCAACTCGGCGAGAACGCCCGCACCACGGGAAAGTGGTCCAGCAGTTATAAGTCCCGCGTGCTGCCCGATTTCATCAATGTGTTCGACGACCCGACGATTTCCACCATTTCCGGCCAGCCGCTATTCGGCAACTACACGCTCGACGACGAAGGCGTGAAAGCCCAGCGCGTCTCGCTCATCGAGAAAGGACAGCTCGTCTCCTACCTCATCGGACGCCAACCCATTCGCGACTTTCCCGCTTCGAATGGTCATGGACGCGCCGCCGCCGCCGCCGCGCCTGCTCCGGACCCCGGCAATCTTATTTTGCAATCGACCGATCCCCAGCCCGACGCCGGCCTCAAAGCAAAATTGATCGAACTCTGCAAACAGCGCGACCTGCCCTACGGGCTCTACGTGGAAACTATGGGCCCAAGCCTCGAACCCAGGCTCCTCTATCGCATATGGACCAAAGACGCGCATGAAGAACTCGTGCGCGGTGGCGTCTTCGGAGATCTCGACGTCCGCTCTCTGCGCGGCGATCTCATCTCCGCCGGAACCGCGCCCGCGACAGAAAACCGCCCCGAGCCAGTCTGGTTCAGCGTCGCCAGCCCCGCGCTTTTGTTCGACGAGCTGCAGGTCAAGCGGTCGCAAGCCGTCAAGCAGAAACTCCCCGAGTACCCCGCGCCCGCGCTCGGAGCAGCCGCGAACCAACCATGACCGGCTGCGGGGGAATTTCCAGCCGCGGGAGCGGCAGAACAGGAAAGCTCGGCACGTGAGTGCCGGGAAGGCAAGAATAGGACAAATCAAGTCCCGCTAGGGACGGCACCCGCCCTACTCTTAAAAGGCTGGATTGCTTTTAATCAGTCGCTCTTCTTGTCGCTACCTTTGCCCGGCAACCCCACCGGATTCTCGTGCGTGCGCTCGCGGAATCCGCCCTTCATCCCCCGCGCAAGTCCGATGGTCGCTTCCCCAAACTTGTCGCGCAGATGATCCGCGGCCGCCAGCGCCTTCTGCCAACGCTCGTCCCGCGCAGGCTCCAGCAAATCAAGCTGGGTTGGACCCGATTCGAAATTCGACGCTTGCACTCCCAACAACCGCACCGGAGCGCCCGCCTTCCAGTTGGCGAAAAACAGACGCCGCGCCTGCTCAAAAATCTGGTTATCCATCTGCGTCGGCTCGTCCAGCGAATGCGCCCGCGTGATGGTCGAGAAATCTTTGTAGCGCAATTTCAGCTGCAGCGTGCGCGCAAAGTATCCGCCCTCGCGCAGCCGCCGTCCCACCATCTCGCTGAGCCGCATCAGCGTCGACTGCAGGCGCTCGGCATCGCCCGTGTCCTCGTCGAAGGTGTGCTCGTGGCTGATCGATTTCGGGCCTTCGTCCGCGCCGATCTCGCTGTCGAACCAGCCGCCGGC
>PMMJ01000395.1 GCA_003162255.1 Acidobacteriaceae bacterium
CCGAGAAGGGAAGCGGCGCGACGCTCCGGCCCCTGCATTGGGTCGAAGCCGACGCGCTGCGCCTGCCGTTTCCCGATGGACATTTCGATCTGGTGACCTCGGCATTCGGTTTTCGAAACCTGGCCGACTATGACGCGGGCCTGCGTGAAATTGCGCGCGTGCTCCGTCCCGGCGGAGAGTGCGGCATCCTAGATTTCGGAGAGCCGGGCGGTTTGATCGGACACGCCTACCGCATCTACTTCAAGAGAGTTCTGCCTGCAATCGGGACGGTGCTTTCGGGTGTGCGAGGCCCATACGCGTATCTTCCAGCGTCGGTCGAGCGCTTCCCGGCGCCGAAGGAAATGCTAGGCCGTATGCGCCAAGCGGGGTTTCCCGAGGCTTCCTGGACTCCGTACACGTTCGGCATCGCGGGGCTGTATCGGGGAGTGAAGAGCGTCTAACCGCCGAGACGCAGAGAAGATCAAGAGCTTGAACCACAGAGGACACAGAGGAATTCAGATTGTTTTCTGGAAAGTTCTCGGCGAACTCTGCGTCTCGGCGGTGAAGTTTCTTTGGAACGAATCTGTGAACGCTTCCAAATTCGTTTTTGCAATCACCCGCTCGTAGTCGCCGCCAAGAAACTTCTTCAGCCGGTCGGTGTTCATGGTGTACTGGCCGGTCATGTACGGTACCGCGTCCGGCGGGATCGACGAGATGTTCCAATCCCACAAGAACTGCAGAACGCGGCGCATCGACCACTGTCCAGGGACTCTCAGCAATTTAGCGTGCGCCAGTTCAATGCACTGCCCGAAGGTCAAAGCATCGCCGCGCCCGGCAACGTTCAGGATGGTCAGCCGCTGCGCTTCCGGTTCCCGCTTCAATATCCACGCGATCAGCCGGGCCACGTCGTCAACGTGGACGAATTGGATCTTGTTATCGAGATACTTTTGGCCGTAGGGCATCATGCAGGGCAGGCGTTTCTCCTCCTGGCGCATGCGGGCGGCGCGCGCCCCCTTCCCATTGGGCGTTCCGCGGAACGCTCCCATTAAGTAATTCTCGACGGTCGCTCCCGCAAAAATGTGGGGCCGGAGAATGAAGACGCCGCACCCGCGCAGGGAAGGCGCGCGCTGCTGCACCACCAGATCGCTTTCTTTCTTGTGGATCGCGTACGGCAACGTGTGCGCCTCAAGTGGCGCGTCTTCTGTCACCGGCGCGGGCAGGTCGGAGCCATACGCCGACACGCTGCTGGGAAAGATGAACTGCCGGATAGTGGTTGCAGCCGTCCGGTTGGCTTCGGCAATGGCTTCCATCACCCGGGCTGTGCCAGCCACGTTGATCCGCCACATGCGGTCGACATCCACCACGCCCGAGCGCTGCGGATCGATCACAAAGGCCAGGTGCACGAAAGACACCGGCTGCAGCTCGCGCAGCAGCAGCAGCAACTCGCGAGTGGATTCTTCTCTTCCCAGATCAAGCGCCACGAATCGGTCAACCGAAGAATGAGTTGGGGGCTTGACGTCGATGCCCACTACCGTGTAATCCGAGAGCTGCGGCAGGAGTCGTTGGCCAAGATTGCCCGAAACGCCGGTGACAACGATGGTTGGCTTTACCGTATCCATTTAGTCGGGGTCTTCGGCCGGTTGGTCAGACGGCTTTGCTCCCATGGGGCGAGGCGGCATGGCAGGTCTCGCGGTGCTGGGACCGAAATAGGCTTCGTTCAGGTCGACATTGCCCTGAAATCCCTGCATGCTGTCGCGATAACGCTGGCTTGAGATTAGGTTGCGAATCTCCGGCTTCACAATCTCCAGAGATAAGGTCTCCTTACTGACTAGCTTGTAGATGTAGTGACCACCGCTCGGATCGGAGATCACTTCGGATACTTCCCCAAGCTTCAGATCCATGACCGCACGATGGTTCAGAGGGAGCGTAGCGCGCCGTACTTTCTCCATCTTTGTGGTTTGTGGATTGCCCGGGAGTCCAGCAGCAACGAATGCCTCTTTCTGCAGAGTTTCGGGGTCTTCACCCTTAACGGCGCGGGCGCGAAGATCGTTGGCGACTTTGGTCATCGCTTCTTCGCCAGCCTTTCGTTGCGCCTCGGCCTCAGCTTGCGCCTTCTTCGTCGCCGCTTCAGCGTCCTTTTGTGCTTCCTCGGCGTCTGTGTCCTCTTCCTTCTTCGCCTTGGCCGTGGGCTTGACGGCTGGAGAGACAGGCTGCTTTGTGCGCGGAATAAAAATCCGCGCCAAGGTGGCTTGCTCATACGACGCTTCGTTCTTCTTGTAATAGTCCTCGATGTCGGCGTCGCTAACCTTGCCGGAATCTTCCTGCAGCGTCCGGCTCAGTTCCTGAGAGAGAATTTGCATGCGCGCGAAGTTTATCTTCGCCTCGAACGACGGGCCTTTGTCGAGGCCGCGTTTTTCCGCCGCAGTCGACATCCTCAGCATGCGCGAATAAGCGGTTGCGAGCTGCCGGCGAATGGCAGGCGACATTTTCGGCTGCAGCGCTTCGGCGAGCTTTTCAAATTGCTCACGGGTGATCACTGTCTTACAGGCGCCGCCCTGCGCGGTGGCATCGGCGCAGAAATCATCCAGAGTGATCACCGGATCATCGGGACCAACTTTAATTTCGGTTGCCTTATCGGGGGCGGCGGAAACGCTTTGTTCCGCCTTTGATCCGGCGGCAGGCGTAGCTGGTTGCGCAGTCTGTCCGTAGGCCAAGCCGGCGAGCAGGATACACACGAGGTACGAGAAACGCATGAATCAGGATCCTCCAGGGAGTCATTGCGACGAATCTCATCGTAGCATGTCCGGCTGGGAACTTGGCAAGGGCGGCGAGGGGTTGGCGGCGGACGAATCCAAAGCGATAATGACGTTTATGCCAGAAATTCAGGCCACCTTCAGTTCCGGGTCGATGCGCCGCGAAAAACGAGCCGTTGCCGGGAACTCAGTGTTGGCGGCTCTGGTGATCACCGTCCTGAAAATCGTCGTAGGGATCGCGACCGGCTCCCTGGGAATTCTGTCGGAAGCAGCGCACTCCGGATTGGATCTGATCGCGGCGGTGGTGACATTTTTTTCGGTGCGGGTTTCCGACAAGCCGGCGGACGCCGATCACCAGTATGGACACGGCAAGTTCGAGAATTTTTCGGCCTTCATTGAAACCGGCCTGCTGCTGATAACGTGCGTCTGGATCGTCTACGAATCGATAAGCCGGCTGTTTTTTCACAGCGTGGAAATTGAGCCGAGCGTGGCTGCGTGCCTGGTCATGGCGATGTCGATGGCCGTCGACGCCTGGCGCTCCCGCGCCCTGGGACGGATTGCCAAGAAATATGACAGTCAGGCCCTGGAAGCCGATGCGCTGCATTTTTCGACCGACATCTGGTCGAGCGGCGTAGTGATCGTGGGCCTAGCGCTGGTTTGGATGGGGCGTGCCTATCAGGTGCGGTGGCTGCGCCAGGCCGATCCGATTGCCGCTCTGTTCGTGGCCGGCGTAGTGGTTTCCGTTGGCTGGCGGTTGTCGCGCAGAACGGTGGATGCCTTGCTCGATGCGGCGCCGGTCGGTGTGCGCAGCCAGATCCTCGACCGGATCAGGACCGTCAATGGCGTGCTGGAAGTGGAGCGAGTCCGCTTCCGGAAAGCTGGGAACCGCTACTTCGCGGACGTTTCAGTGGGGCTGGAACGCAACTTCACATTCCAGCGCTCCGAGCAGGTATCCGATGCCGTGAGGTCGCGCGTGCGCGAGATCTTGCCCGACGCTGACGTGATGGTGCACACGGTTCCGCGAGCGCGGCGGACCGAAAATATCTTTGACCGCATTCGCGCCGTGGCTACCCGGCACAATTTCAATGTGCACGACATCAGCGTGCAGGACCTGAACGGGCAGTTGCACGTGGAACAGCATCTGGAACTCGACGAGCAGCTCACCATGAAGCAGGCGCACGATGAAGTAACGCGCCTCGAAACCGAGATGCGCGCCGAGGTCCCGGAAATTGCGACCATCCTCACTCATATTGAGAGCGAGCCGGCAACGATTGAAACGGGTGAGCAGATCGTTCGCGAGCCGGAATTGGAACAGCGGCTCAAAAATATTGTGAAGGAGTTTCCCGAGGTAATCGATGTGCACGAATTCCAGTTCAAGAAGGTGCGTACGCGGCTCTATGTTTCCTGTCACTGCACGCTGCCCGACGATATGCCGCTCTCGCAAGTGCATGATGTTCAGACGTCGCTCGAGATCCGCTTCAAACACGACGCGCCGCAACTGTTCCGAGTGTTGATTCATCCCGAGCCGATTACGGACAACCGGCGGTAGAGAAGGGGTGACCAGATATGCCGTTAAGATCGCTGACCGCTATTCGCTGTTCGTCGATCGCTATACTCGCACCGCGAACAGCGAACGAAGAATAGCAAGCCGCGGGACAACGAAAGGGCACAATGATTGAAGCTTCGGTGAATTGGACGGACAAAGACCGCTACGTAGGCTCTGCAACTTCACGCCATTCGATCGTGATGGATACCGCACCGGAGAAGACTGCCAACACCCCGATGGAGTTAGTGCTACTCGGCCTGTGCGGTTGCACGGCATCGGATGTGGTGGGAATTCTCCGCAAGAAACGCGAGCCGTTCACCGGGCTCGAAGTGCGAGCCGAGGCCGAAAGAGCAGATGGTTATCCCGCCGTCTATACGTCAATTCACTTGACCTATCTGATCAGCGGACACGTATCGCAGAAAGCCATGGAAGATGCTGTCCGTCTTTCGAAAGAAAAGTACTGCTCGGTGTCCGCCATGCTCGAGAAGACGGCGAAAATCACTCATACCATCGAGCACGTTGCGTGAAGCCTAGTGATCATCTACCGCGAGGAACGGTCATCTCGCCTGTCGAGTCGGCGGAGACGCTGGCTCTCCAACAGCCTCACTCCAGCCGCCTGCCCTTCGTCTCCGGCAACTGAGTTGCCATCAAGCTTGCCAGAAAGAAAGCTGCGCCGCACAGATAGAAAGCCCAACTAAGTCCCTTAGCCTGGCCGACCCATCCAATGATCCAGGGCGCAACGCAACTAAGAGCCCGTGCGCCATTGTAAGTGAAGCCCAAGGCGCGCGCCCGCACGCGGGTGGGGAAAATCTCGCTGCCGATAATGCCCGAGCCGGAAAAGAATCCCGTTCCGAAGAAGGCGACAATCGTCCCGAGTACTAGCAACGCCGCCTGCGAACGCGCCATTGCGTAGAGAGGCACCAGAACGGCGGCGGCAAAAAGATAGAGTATGAACGATTTGCGTCGGCCCAAATGGTCGGCAACCCAGCCAAAGCTGATGTAACCGGGAAACATGCCCAACAGGTTGAGCACGATGAGCAGCGTAGTTGTCCCCATAATGCCGAAACCACGCCCGCCTTGTGCGACCGAAAGCGACAAATAAGGAGGAATCCAGGTGAACAGTCCCCACCACGCAAACAATCCGAAGAAGTTGAGCAGGAGCAGGACGATGGTGCTCTTGCCATAAGGTGCGCAGAAAATGATGAAGAAAGAATCGCTCTCCGGGGAATCGCCGTCGACCTGCTTGTGTGGCGCGGGCACCCCTGCCCGCGAACTGCCAGCATCATCTCCACGTTGGGCTTCCAAACGGGGAACGTCGCCTTCTGCCGCATGTTGGTTGAGCCACATCTGCGATTCCGCCACACGATTCTGTATCCAGAGCGTAACGAAAGCGGGAAGAATTCCGACAAAAAACACCATCCGCCAGTTGGCGTAACGCAGAACGATGCCTGCTGTCAGCGCCGCCAGCGCATAGCCGATGGCCCACGAACTCTGCACCACGGAAAGCGCCTTAGCCCGCAATTCATCNNAGGTTTCTGCGACCAGGGTCGCGCCGGTATTCCACTCGCCTCCCATGCCCAGTCCAAGGATGAAACGAAACACTGCCAGCATAAGCACGGTGGTCGAAAGCCCGGAAGCGAACGAGCAGATCGAGTAAGTCAGGATGCTGAGCATCAGAGCGCGCTTGCGTCCGATGCGATCGGCGAGGAAGCCGAAAAACACGCCGCCGATTCCGGAGGCCAGCAAGGTCAGCGTGTAGAGCAGGCCGGAGGTCGCCTTCGACATGCCGAGATCGCGCATCACGTAGGCCAGGACAAGTGCGTAAAGCATCGCGTCGAACGCGTCCAGCATCCAGCCGAGAGCGGCCGCCAGCAGGGTGCGGCATTGCTCGGGGTTGGCTTGCCGCAGGAGTTGAATTGGCCCAATCGCCATGCGGGGAGCGATTGTAGCAGGGGAGCAAGGAGGGTTGTCGGAAGTCATGGGAGCCATTGGATAAACGGTGTAATGGATTGGCCAAGTTGAAAGATGGCGTCCAGCATTCTATGAGATGAAAAGCAGGGAACAGCCATCGGTAACTTTCACATGAGGAATCCGCGCATTATCATCTGACCATGTCTTTCCTCGGCAGGGCCATCCTTCTCTTGATGCTCATAACGAGTATCACAGCTTCGCCCCAGACGCGCCGCGAAGATGAACCATATTGCAGTGAGAACGGCGCTAGAAGGGTGGAAGTAGCGAAAGCGGATGCGACGATCCTTGGATTGGCGATCGGGCGTTCGTCCCTACAGGATGTTCAGGCGAAACTCGGGCACTCAAAAATAACACGGGTGTCAAAAGACGAAGAGAGTGACGTTTCGGTTTGCTACGTGTCCCCGACGGACGGCACAGTTCTTGTTTTCTATTCCGGTGTGATGGGCGGTGGGGTAGACGTAACATGGTTTGCCGTGTGGTCACGCGAAGCTGCGTTCCCACACGACTCGCGATGCACGTCTTCCAAGCTGGTGTCTCGAAATCTCTCTACAGAAAGCGGACTTAGGCTCGGTCTAACCAGAGAAAAGGTAGATCGAATCGTCGGCAAACCTACAAAACCTGGTCGCACGTCAACGAAGTACGAATACCTTTGTCGCAGCAAGATGACTGACGACGAGATAAAGGGCTTCAAAACAGCGAACAATTGGGATGTCACGAGCGACCCTTACTTTGACCGGATGTCTTGGATCGAAGTGCACTACGCGAACTCGAAAGCGTCTCGTATCGAAGTCGGCGAGATTGAGTCCTACTGACGGTTTGAATCAGCCCCTGCCCGCCCCAGCCTTCGCAAATACTTCTGTGCTTTCCGCACATCCCGTCCGATCTGCTCTTTCAGAGCTTCGACCGACGGAAACCTGATCTCGTCTCGCAGGCGATCCAAGAAATGAAGTTCGACTTCCGTCTCGGCCGCGAGTTCAAGCGGATGAAAATTCAGCAGGTGCGTTTCAATGGCAAAAGAATCGGCGCCGAACGTGGGCCGATTTCCAACGTTCGTGACCGAATCGAAACACTCGTTGCCAACTCGCGTACGAGTGATATACACGCCATCCTTGGGAACGAGCTCTTCGTAGCGCGCCAGGTTGATGGTGGGCACGGTGTACTTCGATCCGTAGCCGCGTCCGCGGCCGGCGGTGGAGAGAATGCTGAACGGACGCGCCAGCAAGTGCCGCGCGCGGCTCACTCGGCCTTCGGAAAGCAACTTGCGGATGTGGCTGCTCGAAACGTGCTCGCCGCGCAGGCGCATCTCGGGATAATCGTGCACCTCAAATCCCATTTCTTTCTCCTTGCCCAGCTCGCGCAGCAGATCAATGTTTCCCGCCGCTTTGTGTCCGAAGCGGAAGTTGTAGCCTTCGTGAACTTCGCGGGCATGCAGACGCTTCTTCAGAATCTCATGGGCAAACTGATGCGGGGTCATCAGCGAGAGATCGCGCGAGAAGGGAAGCAGCAACACCGCGTCGATACCGGTGGCTTCGAGCAGGCGCAGTTTTTCCGGAAGCGGAGTCAGCAGCTTCAGGTTGTGATCGGGACGCAGGATGCGGGCGGGATGCGGTTCAAACGTGACCGCCACCGACACCGCATTCACAGCCTTCGCCCGCCGCACGATCTCATCCAGAACATGGCGATGAGCGCGATGCACGCCGTCGAAGTTGCCCACACTGAGCAGCGCAGGACCGAAGTCGCGGGGAACATCGTCGAGTTTGTGGAAAGTTAGCATCCTAAATCTTTTTCAGCGCCGAGACGCCGAGCACGCCGAGAAAA